>MPMT01000031.1 GCA_002238645.1 Alphaproteobacteria bacterium bin52
GACGTGATGCCCGTCCAGCTGCACCGCCCAGCGCGACCCCGCCGAGGGCTCGCCGAACACGGCGAAGCGGAAGGCCCCGATCCCGACCCCGTCGTTCGGCTTGCCGTCGACGGTGGCGCGCAGATCGTCCCCCAGCATGACGTCGCGCACCTTGGCGTAGCCCTTCGCGCCGAGCAGCGCCGCGAGAAGGTCCGAGAAGGCGCGGAGCCGGGCGTCGTCCAGATCGCCCAGCGCAACGCCGCCGGCAGGCCCGCGCACCGGGGCGTTGGTCCACCGGCGTCTCTCCGGGCTCGCCAGGTCGTAGTGGGCGGCCCGCACCTGGGCCGCGTCCAGCGACCCCAGGAACCGGGCCGCGTCCAGCGACCCCAGGAACCGGGCCGCCGCGCGCGCCCTGGTGTCCGGCGAGGGGTCCGGCGGCTCCGGGCGGGCGGGGCCCCGGACCGCCGCGGCGCGGGCGGCGGCGTTCCCTGCGGAGGCGCCGCCAGGCCCCGGTGCGGCGGCCAGTGCGCAGAACATGCAGAGAAGAACCCATGCCGACGACCGTCTCATCGCAACCTCCACCGGCCCGCGCGGCCGAATGCCCGTCGCATGCGGCCCGGGAGCGCTTGTACCACGATTCCCGGTCCGGGTTCGCTTCGCGCGGGCCGCGGCCGGGACGTTCCGGCGCCCCGGGCTGTCCGGCGGAAAGCGAGACGGCAGGGCGCGGCGCACCCACACCCACACCGGAACCGGATCCCAGTGTCGAGCATCGCGAATACGAGCCGCCGGGCCTTGCAAAAGCGCCGCCTGGCGCCGACATGCACCCGGAAACCCGGACCTGACAAGAGAGAGCCACGCCGATGACCGAAGAGAAGTACCACCTGTCCGCGCGCCTGATGCACTGGATCATGGCGGTGGGCTTCGTCTTCATGTGGGGCTGCGGCTATACGATGACGACTTTGGTCGCGGAGGATTCCCCGCTGGAGGAGTTCCTGTTCGACCTGCACATCTCGGTCGGGGTGACACTGCTCGCGCTGCTGGTGCTGCGCATCGCGATCCGCCTGGTCCACCGGCCCCCGCCGCTGCCGGACTCGATCCGGGGCCTGCAGCGCACCGCGGCGCATCTCGGCCATGCCGCGCTCTACGCGCTGCCCGCGCTGGCGATCGCCGTGGGCTGGGCGGAGACCAATTTCGGCGGCCACACCGTGCAGTGGTTCGGCGTCGCGATGCCCCGGATCTTCCCCGAGACCGGGGAGGCGCTCCAGGACCTGTCCGCGGACGTGCACAAGTGGCTCGCCTACGGGATGCTGGCGGTCGCCGCCGGCCACGTCGCGGCGGCGTTCAAGCATCGCTGGCTCGACGGCCACGACGTCATCCGCCGCATGACCTTCGGCGGCGGGTAGGGAGGACGCGTCGCTCCATGCGAGCGTCCGCGAGGGATTTCACGGGCGCGACGATTGGCCGGGTGGCGGCGGACAGTTATGTTATGTTATTTCGTAACTCTCGATGCTGCGGTGCCACCGAGGGCCACCGGCGCTCCCGTCGGGTGATACAACCCGCATACTACTTGATCACACAAATAGGTACTTTGTCTTTTTCTTCATATAATCCGGTGGCTTAGGTCGATACTCCATCCAACCGACTCGAAGACCGGCCCGCGCATGGTGCCGATGCCGGCCGCGGCGGCCCGCGTGCTCCGTGGGCTTGCCCGCACCCCGAACAACCCGTTCGTGTTTCCCGGCCGGAAGAAGGGCACGCGGCTCCACAACCTCAACGACTCCTGGGACCGGGTGCGCAGCCGCGCCAAGCTCGACGGCGTGCGCCTGCATGACCTGCGTCATACATATGCCTCCAGGGCGCTCGCGCTCGGCCACACCCTGCCGATGATCGGCGACCTCCTCGGCCACCGCATGGTGAGCACGACCTCGCGCTATGCCCATCTCGAACGCAACGCCGTCCGGGAGGCCGCCGCCGACGTCGCCGGGAACATCGCCCACATGAGCTCCCGTCACGAATAGCGCGCGCGCCAACGCCCGACACAGATATCGAAGGACACCGCCCATGCGAAGCTCGAACCGCCAGCTCCTCACCAAGCGCAGCGTCGAGGCGCTTCCCGCCGCCGACCGCGAGATCGTCTACTGGGATCGCGACCTCGCCGGCTTTGGCGTGCGCGTCTATCCGTCCGGCACCAAGGTCTACATGGTCCACACGCGAGCCAAGGGGAAGTCCCGGCGGGTCACCATCGGCCGTCACGGGCTGTGGAGCGCCGAGGACGCACGCAGCGAGGCGGGGCGGCTGATTGCGGACATCAAGGGCGGCGGCGCCCCGGTCCGCCCCGGCGCGGACACGGCCTCCGTCAACGGCCCCACGATCGCCGAGCTGGCAGAGGACTACATGACCGGCCACGTCGCCGTGCACTGCAAGCCCGGCACGGCGCGAAGCGTCCGCAGTATCCTCGACAAGCACGTGCTGCCGGAGTTCGGCAGGCTGCGACTCGGCGAGGTCACGCCCGACCGCGTCGCGGCGCTGCACTACCGGCTGCACGAGACGCCGATCATGGCGAACCAGGCCGTCGACCTGCTGTCGCGGCTCTACAACCGGGCAGCCGCGTCGGACGATCCGCCGGCCACCGGCAATCCCTGCCGCTTCATCAAGAAGTATCCCTCGCGCAGCCGCGAGCGCTTCCTCGCCGAGCAGGAGTTCGCGCGCCTGGGCGCGGTGCTGGACGAGCTCGCCGACGCCGGCCGAATATCGGCAAGCGCGCGGACGGCGATCCGCCTGCTGATGCTGACCGGATGCCGGCGCAGCGAGATCCTCACGCTCAAATGGGAGGACGTCGACCTCGAACATGACGAGCTCCGCTTGCGCGATTCGAAGACCGGGGCGCGGGAGGTCCCGCTGTCGCCGGCCGTCCGGAAGATACTTGTCGGGCTGCCCCGCACCCCCGGCAGCCCCTGGCTCATTCCGGGGAGCGCGCCCGGCCGGCGCCTCGGCAATCTGAACCCGGCCTGGGAGATCGTCCGCGAAATGGCCGGCCTCAAGGACGTGCGAATCCACGACCTCCGTCACAGCTTCGCCTCCCGAGCGCTCGCCCGGGGACACAGCCTGACCATGATCGGCAGGCTCCTCGGGCACCGTCAGCCGCAGACGACCGCCCGCTACGCCCACCTTGCCCCCCACTCGGTGAAGTCCGCCGCCGAGAGCGTCGCGGACAGTCTGCTCGCCGACGTCTTCGCCCGATGCCTCCCGAAACCCAATACGTCAAGGAGCGAAACCATCAAGCACGCAACCTGAAACAACACCCTGTCGATAGCGCTCACTGTCAGGCAATAGCTCTATCTGTACAACCGTACTAACACGGATAGAAGTAGGTACTGCACTTGCACCGAGAGCCAACGGCGAAGTCCTTGTCCCCGAGCGCTCTCCTTATCAAGGATTTATCGTTCGGGACATGGATAGTCGGTACATCTCCCATTGAGTCCCGAAAAACCGGCAATTTGTCCCACAGGATCTTGACCTGTTGTCTAATCGTCTTGGATGAGCAATTGATTATATCCGATTTCTGGCCGTACTCCGGGTAAACAACAATCGTCGGGAGCGCACAGGAGTTAATACCGTAGTCCATCTCCTCTCGAAGTGCACGGGAATTTCTTGTAATCGAACTCAAGAATAGCACCTGATTCTTTGAGCCCCTGATTCTCTCACGAATTCTTGGTTTCAACGTCCTCTCCCAATCGCTTCCGTCCCTAACGTTGCAATTCTTGTTATGAGAGTCCACAAATGGGAATGTCGGATCCGTGGTTTTCCAAGCCCTGAGAAGGTTATAGTACAAGAAATCCCTTGTTGCATGCGCGGCAAGATTCGACGGGTCAAACGGCTCATCGACATAGAACGCCACGTAACTACCGTTTCTGTATGCCATCACACCCAGCTCCTCTTGAGCGTTTCGAGGTCCAGCTCCCACCTTAATCTGGTAGGCAGCACCAACGTCACTTTGTCGGCAACCTTTTGTTTCTTTGTGTAAAAGACAAAAGAGGTAAGAATTATCTCGACGAGATTCCTCGGAGGAAGGCCGACTCCTGAGAGACCCGACCCCACTAGTGGAACGTTTACAATTTCTCCATTTGAGTGGTCTCGTACCCCCTGCCAGACCCCTGACAAGCACTCCCAAAGCTCATGAACTGTGGCGGATGCCTTCAGCGACTCTAGGTTGGTTCGCGATAGCGCTGCTAACAAATACTTCCTTCCGTTGACGTCTACACACGCAACCGTTCCTATAGGATATTGCTTTTTTCTTCCACTCTTCCTTCTTACGGACTTTGCTTCGACCGAGTCTAGAGCTTGATCGACCAAATCGTAAAATGCGTTCGACTGGCCACCCATTACATTCCTTACAAAAATACCATGTAGGCTTCGTTCAGATACATGATCACCTAGAGATCCGTCGAAATACTCGTTCACTGGTATTACTACAATCCCTTCCTCCAAAAATACATCTCCGAACTTAATCTCGATGGATGAATCAGTAGCCGGGATCTTGAGTTCGACTCTTCTCTTCGGCCAGCCTTTCCATAGACCGGCTATTACCGACGCTACCACCAAGATTGAATACCAGTAGACACCTTCAGGGTTTTGGTTCGGGAAGAAAAGCCCCAGTGATTCAACTATCGTCCAAAGGACACCGTAGGTGGCAAAGCCAAATACGAAAAAATCCCGGGTGGAACGACTAGCCATAGACATTCTTGCACCTAGCATCAGGGACTTGCCGGTTCTTCGTCACCAGCTTCAACTTGTACAAAGAATGTCCACTCACGCTAATCCCCCGCATTCCGAATCAGGCGATCTTGTTCGGATAGCTCCAGCCTAACGAAAGAGCGCGCTTCTGCCGGAATCTCATTATCCACAACGATCACCTGCAATTCGGGTCTAGTTCTCGAAGTAGAAACAAGCAAATCGTAAGCCGCCATGAGCCGTTCCGGATCTAGTCCTTCTTGTCCCAAATGCTCACTCAACCCGTCAATAATCAACATTTGTGGGAGTTTGAGGTTTAGCTCGAGCGCAGTAAGGTGGTGAGCAAGTGCATGGGAGAGATTGATCAGTGTCGCCAATCCTGGAGAGCTGACTTCGGCAAATGTTCTTCCATAGTAGACTGGCAAATATGTATTTGGATTAATGTCTGATGCCTCCTGCTCGCCAAACTTTGGCGGTCGAAGCTGCTCCAATATCTCGTTAAAGCGCTTTCTCAAATGATCAACTTTACTTTGACTTTCTCTCGACTCCGCCGTTGCCGCTGCTAGTTTTTGTTCAAGCGCGTCTTTCTCGACGGTCAACTTTGCAACCAATTTCTGCGCATCGTTCATCTTGGATAGAACGTTTAGGTAATCCTGTAGTTGTTCTGAGCGAGCTCCAAGTCGTGCCCTCCGACTCGCAAATGACGCGATACGTGTTGCCTCTTCGGAAACAAAGCTTTTCGTCTGAAAATCTAATTCCACTTGTTTCCGTGCAAGTTCCTGCCGGATCTCCTCCAATAGAACACGGAGGTTCTGCAATCGAGCTTCGCGTTCGCTAAAGAGGTCCTGCGCCTCCGTCAACTGTTGTTCCACTGTACTCTGCTCTGCAATTAGCAGCTCCCGAGAAAACTGAAGAGATGGCTCTTGAAGGCAAAGGTAACAGACATGACTCGATGACCGACCCGAACCCAATTCGCTTCCACAGCGTGGACAGACAACAAACTCAAGGTCGGTCAGATGTTTATGGGACACTATCGATCGTGTCAATTTTCCAGATTGAGCCTCGAATTGGTTGGCAAGCTCCCGCAGATTATTGAGAGACTGCTGTTCGGACTCCATCGCAGCCTGCAGAAATGCCGACCGCTTTTCGAGCCCCAAGATGTCCAACTGCAACTGCGCCGTGTCTGGTAGTTCATGCGGCACCGACGCCAACTCGAGAGCCGCGGCTTCAACTTCCTGCAGTTCTGCGTTGACCTCGCGAAGTTCGTGTTCGATGCGAGTTCTGCTGTCTAACGGGGTGCCATGAAAAAATGTGTCGAATAGCTCCTGTCGAGAGCGCAATTCCCTCAGTCTATTTTGCACATCTCTTAGTCGTTCTTGAATTTGCGCGGTTTTCAGGTCATAGTATCCATACGTAATCTCAAACACATACTTTCTCTTTATATTCTTAAATGGATCCACGTGACCAAAGACTGAGAAACCCAATTCGTCTTGCGCCAAGTACGAGTACAAGAGATAATCGTTGATGCTAACGGGTGTCGTGTCCGAATCGGGTCGCGTGGGCGCAGAGGGCACGTCCAGCCTTGGAAGGTCAAGCTGCGCCAGTAGCCAATTTAGGTACGTGCGCCCATCTGGCGACGATGAGGCTGGAAGTCTCCAAGTTTCATCATGGCTCGCGATTTCGACCCGCGCATTCGCTGTCGTAACGGCGGGCCTAATAATCGAAAAAGAGCCGCCAGCCAGTTCAACAGAACCGGAGACCGCAGTAACATTAGTGCGAGCCTCTCTTGGGATCTGACCCAACGAACCTCCCAGTAAGAATCGCAAATAACGAACTAAGGTTGTCTTTCCCGAGGCGATTGGTCCGGTGACAATGTTCAACCCAGGCGCGAAGGATACCGAACGCTCTGCTCCTTCCAGCGTGATCTCATTGACCTGCATTCTCATAGCGAACGTCCCCAGGTTGCCTGTGTGACCTCCGGAAAATTCTCATAAATGAACCTTTTGAGGGTCGCTCCACTGAGATTGAAATGCTGGCGAAGGAGCTTGATGCGTTTGGCTGTCTCGAACCAGGCGGGCTCGCCTTGAATTGCTACGGCGACTTTGCGACCCTTTTCAGTAACACGATAGCCTATGCCTCGGGAGAAGGGCGCGGGTTGCACGAGGCCCTTTCCTATCAGGCGGCCTAGCAGGGCATAGTATGCTGGGTCCCAAGGGCCAAACCGATAGCGCACCATTCTGGATTCCACATCTGGTTCCGGTCCGTCTCCTTCACGCGCAAGATCGGGACGTCTAATCTCTAGGGCTCGCACGCAATAGGACGGATAACGGAGGAAGAAGTCGAGTTTAGCGAGCTTAGTTCGTCCTTCCAGGACCTTCGAGCCGCGGCTAAACTCCTCAATGAGGAGTAGCAAACGCGCTTCCCCTTCCAAAGACGGTTGAAAACTATCCGGAGACATTGGATGCCTTCCCCCAATGGAATTGGCACTCATCCGAGAGAATGCAGCTTTCGCCCATTAGGAGCATGGGATCTGCTCGAACTAAATTGTTTCTATCTATCTTTCCCGCGTGTCCGTCGAACTTTTCGAGCATATACTCCCACATCGGAATTGCCGGACGCGTAGACAACTCATGAACGGCCCCTGCTGTGGTAGCATAGGCGAGAAGGCGCTCATGCAGGTCCATTAGTAGGTCATCGTGATTCCTAATATCTTGTGAAGCGCGTACGTAACGCTGATGTTGAGCATTGGCTTTGAGATTACGTGCTCGCTCAATGAGGTCCTCGGGAGCTCCGCCCAAAACAAGCTTTTGGGTAAGTGGTGATACGGGTTTGCTCCCAGTATCCACGAATCTCCGTAATAGCGGACGTCCCTCTCGGGATAACGGTTCAGCTATACGGGACAAGCGATTGCCATCTAGCGTCTTAGCGTGGATCCTCTCCTCCGTTATTGGGGAACGAGCCTGTGGATGAGCAATGCTTCGGGGCCAAAGTACACTTAGTGGTTCACAGCGCATTGCCGTCTCAATTTCTCCAAGAAAGGAGCTGTGCAACGCCTCAAGCTCGGGATGCGTTAGACTTTGGGCGTGTGCGTGCAGAAGCCGCCCGTTGGTCGCGTGTATGGCGGATCGTGGGGGGGCGCTCTCATTGAGAGTTACTCTTCTTAGGAAGTCTTCGGCCGACGCTCGGGATGTCCCTAACCTTTCCATGACCATAGGTACGAGTGGTGACCGATTTTCATGAAAGCGAAGAAATCTAATTGGATCATTGGTCTTGGCCGCGCCCTCCAGCACAAGCTCAAGCGAATGGTCTTCGCCTTCCGTGAGCAGATAGGTGCGGTAGAGGGAACGGAGCGCACCGCCCCCTTTCTTGAAGAGTTCCGATATGGTCCAGAGGCCACGCTCTGGGTCTCGACTCTTTACTTGGAGAAATCGCCAACCCGTGGTTGTTTGAAGTGCAATATCCTCGACATGCTCCGGAATTACCGCGACAATGTCGTTTTCGAATGACAGTGCAGACAAGCAGTATGGCAGCGTAACCTCTGCCTGATAGCGGAATCTTGCTAGGGTATCGCTGCCCCAATCCCTGTCCGGCATTCGACTATTCCCCGGTAAGATTCACTACAGGTGGTCCCCACCGGCGATTCCGCCACTGCGTCCTGTAGTTCGACCAACGCTCACATCCCGGCATCGCCCTGCATCGTCAGTCTTGCCTGAATGAACTTTAGCACCTCGATGGGCGGGTTTACGTGCGAGCGCCCGCCTTCCCCAAGGGCAGCAATCTGGAACAGCGACGGGCGTTTTTCGGGATTCAACGCCTCCGTCGGCCACGTCCCATCCCCAGCAGCGCAACCCTGTGCTCGCGCGCCAGCGCCGGGCATTGCTGTCGCGCAGTTCATCCAGGCAGGCCCGCAGCGAAACGTCTCCCACCATTGCCGTGCTTCCCTTATCCGCCGTCGACGCCGCAGCTCCGCGACGCGACCGAAATGTCGCACGGTGCCCTGCGGTTCTCAAAGTCCCCCTCAACTGCATTCGTACCTCCGGCCTCTGCGGAGCCCTGAACTGCCCACCGGCCGAACCGCGACAGCAGGAGGCGGCGGCCGGCCTCCGCCGGGCGCATTCCGGAGCCGTAGAGCAGCCCTCCGCGCCACCAGCGGGCAAACACACACTCATGTCCAAGTGCATAGCCTATACTCCCGTGCCGCCACGGTGCGAGGTGATGCTTCGCGCAGGCGCTCTCGCCGCAGTCAACACCAGCCGCGGCAAGGAAAGCCGGGCAATGAAATTATCCTGCTGTCCCGGGGGCGCCGCACCCGGTCTACCCGTTCGGGGTGTCTCGCTGCTCGTGCTCGTTCTGCATCTTCGCGTCCCGTTCCGACCTGCGCCGCGCGGCCGGGTTCCGTCGGGAGCTCTACGTGAAATACGCGCAGCTCGAACGACGGATCGCTCACGCGGAAGTTTCTGCCGGAGCAGACCGGCATTCCGGTCGATAGCGCTGTCCACACGCCGCTCCGGCCCCGAGGCCTGAAGGGGGACCTCCCGACGCGACCCCGAGCCCGGTCAGTTTCGAGGTAGCGGCGCCCCGTACCGGGCGGTCTCCCAGACCGCGCGGCTCGCGGGATGGCGATCCATCCAGTCGCGGTAGCCCGCCATCTTGCGCTCCCAGTCGATCTCGCCGCCGACGTATTCGCCGCTGTCGTCGATCACACCGCACTCGAGCTCCGCCGCGGACATGTGCCACCACATGTCGACATCGGCGGCGAGCTGCTCCTTGCTGATGCCGTCCTGCCCCAGCCGCTTCGCGGTGACGGCCCGCGCGACCGCCTCGATGTTGTCGCTCCAGCTTGCCATGCCCGCAACTTAGCGCCGTCCTGGCGGGCGCTGCAAGCCGTCCGTCAACTCCCACGGAGCCACCGCACCCCGGGGCCACGTCCGCCGATGTCCGCGGGCGCCGTCGATGGTTACGCGCCCGGGGCCCGCCCCCGAACCGTCATCCGGCCGGCCCGATGCCGTCCAACCACCCGGAGTGAAGGCCGGCTCCGGCGGGGCGAAGGCCGGGCGCCCGGAGGGTGCCCGCGCCGCCTCCCCGCCATTCCGGAGCACGCCCATGACCCAACCCGACACCATCTCCGCGGACTACACGCTCCGCCCGAGCGAAGTCGCCGCGACCCTCTCCCTCCTCGTCGAAGCCCGACAGCCGGCCATGCTTTGTAATGGTGACGGCTAGATAATGGAGAGTAAGTGCGCTGCGACCCTTTGAGACCGGGCTTCGGGGCCGGATCAACTCACCATTTCTGTACGGTGCTCCTCCGCTGTTTCAGACAAGAGGAGCGAGGCGATGCCATCGTGCAAATCTGGAAGGAAGCCCGGGTATCTCCGGGGTGTTGGTGCCGACCGGAAGAACCCGTGCGACGTTAGGCATCCGCCCGATGCTCTCGCCGATCGATCGCGCAAGGGCATGGTCTTCCGTCAGCCGGTCGACATGGTGGTCGAGCGCATAGAGGCCGGTGGCCGCGATGTAGCCGGACTGGCGGAACCCGCCTCCCCATTGCTGCTTGAGTTTCCACGCAACGTTGATGAATTCCCTGGAGCCCGCGAGGACGGCACCGGCGAATGATCCCAGTCCCTTTGTCAGGTCGATCCAGACAGAGTCATACAATTCGGCATACGCGCGCGGCGAGACACCGGACTGCACCGTGGCATTGAACAGCCGGGCTCCGTCCATGTGGGTGACGAGGCCTTGCGACCTGGCGACCTCCGCCACTTCCGTCAGCTGTTCCAGGGACCAGACCCCGCCGCCGCCCAGGTTTGTGGTCTGTTCGACGGCGACCAGCCTGCTGGAGGGCGCGTAGCGTGAAGCCGGGCGAATGGCGTGGCGCACCTGGTCGGCGGAGAACCTGCCGTTCTCGCCGTCGACCGCATGGATCATGATGCCGCTCAGCGCCGCCGGTCCTCCCGCCTCGAAGTTCACGATGTGACACGAACGATCACAGATGACCTCGTCGCCGGGATTGCAGTGGGCCCGGAGCGCGATCTCGTTGCACATGGTGCCGGTCGGAAGGAGGACAGCGGCTTCCTTGCCGGTCAGGGCAGCGACCCGGTCACAAAGCTCGTTGGTCGTGGGGTCCTCGCCCTTCTGCTCATCCCCGACCCTGGCACGAACCAGGGCCTGCAGCATGCCCTCGGTCGGCCTTGTCTTCATGTCGCTGTAGAAATCAGCCTTGATCCCGGTCGTGTCACTGGGTTCAGGCAACCAGTCTGCGCCTGTCGGCTCACCAGCCATTCCGGTCTCCGTTTCATGATTGTTTACGATTCGGTCGTGTCGTCTGACCAATTCGAACGTCAAGCACGAACCTGACAGAAAGTCAGTTGAAACGCCTGGAAACAACGGGTGCTGTAGACAAGACCGAAGCGGCCATACTGTCAAACGCGCAACCGGGCGATATCGTGTTGTGGCTTCGTCAGGCGGCGCGCAGTTTCCTTCGGCCGTGATCCTTGCGAACAGCCGTGTGGCAGTCCTGCGGCGCGAGGTAGTGCACCAGGTCCGGGTCTTCGCGGATCTCTGCCGAAGACCCGTCAGGTCCTACGGTGTCCCGGTTCATGACACAGGTGTGGTCAGCGACGCGCAGCGCCAGTTCCACGTGCTGTTCATCGACGATCAGGCTGATCACCAGCGTGTTCAGGCGCGTGTCTTCCCTGCACCGTTGCACCCGGGAATACCTGCAACCTGGCGTTCGATGGCGCACCGTTCCTCAGCCGTAGAGCCTCAGGAACCTGGCGGCAGCCTGTTTCGCCATTGCCTCGATTTCCTCGACTTCCGGAGTATCAAGGGCCCCGAGCAGCCGTCGGACCTGCTTGTCTCCCAGCAGCAGTCCCAGGAACGTCTCCGCCGCTTCCCGCGGGTCGTCGAAGTCCAGTAAGCCGCGTTCGCGGCATCGCTCAAGATACCGGACGAAGAATGGCAGGGTGGCCTCGCGACCTGTTTCGATCAATATTCGCGCAAGAACAGGTTCCGAACGCGCTTCGGAAATTGCGGCGCGGTTGATTGCGACGGCGCCATCGCCCAGAAGCAGACTGGCGAGCGCCCGGCCGACATCGTCAAGAGCCTCCTCTATCGGTGCGTTGCCGTCCAGATGCGATACAAGCACGGTGCGCACCGTATTCGCGTTGCGCCGAATAACGGCCTGGAAGAGCCCGGACTTGTTTCCGAACCAGGCATACAGTGTTTCCTTCGAGGCCGAGACCTGCCGGGCGACGTCCAGCATCGTGGTGTCGCGGTAACCCTTTTCGCGCAGGATGGCGGTGGCGGCATCGAGTATGGCGTCGCGTCGCTGCGCGCGGTCAGGCTCCCTCATTTCGAACATCCGAAAGTCCATGGTTGACACATCCGAACCGAAGGGTACGGTCTTGTCAAACCGTACCCTTCGGTTCGGATATGGCAGGGGAGTGGAAGATGCAGGAGCGGACAAACGGAAGACCGGCCGGAGACAGCTATACCGCAGCGGCAATTGCGGCACTTCTGGTGCTCACGGGCATCATGCTGCTGGCCATGTTTACGCGGACCGAACCCCACCCGCCGCTGGAGGTCGCGCCTTTCGCGCTCGGTCCGTTCCTTGCGGCTTCGCTGGCGACCGGAGCGGCGGCCTACGGCCTCGCGGTCCGTGGCATGCGGTTCGCCATGGCGACAGCGGTTCTGTTCGTGCTGACGGCACTGGTGTCCTACGGGCCCCAGAAATATGTCGATCCCGCGTTTCCCAGGATCTGGCCCGCAGTCATCGTGGCCCAACTCTGCATGGCAGTCATCCTGTACCGGGCAGCCAGTCAAGCGGTCCGGTGGGTGCGTACGGCTCGCGGAAGCTGCGCATGAGGCCGGAAGTACAGCGGCGAGACGGCATGAATACGGTGACGCTGCTGGCCCTCCTGTCGCTCGTCTTTGCCGGCGCCATGTTCGGCTTCTTTTTTGCATGGGTCTGCTCGACCATGTGGGGGCTGGACAACACGGACCCCGAAGTCGCGGTCACCGCCATGCAGGCAATGAACGCAAGTGTGCGCAACTGGGTGTTCGCCCCGACCTATTTCGGTACGCCCGCCCTGTTGATCGTCACCGCGCTGGCTGCCCTGCGAGTCCGGGAGCGGGGAGCCGCATTCTGTTTTGCCCTGGCCGGCGTCCTGTACATTCTGGGGGCCATGCTTCCGACGATGACCGTCAACGTGCCGTTGAACGAGGCCCTGGCCTCGGTCGGAACGCCGCTGGACGCCGTTCAGGCACGGGAAGCCTGGAACGATTACTCCACCCCCTGGCAGTTCTGGAATACCGTTCGGGCCGTGAACTCCGGCATGGCGCTTGCGCTCGCAGGATGGGGCTTGTCGAGGATGAATCGGACGGCCCCGGGAAACCGGGCTGTTCACTGAACCACGGTAGGCGCCTTGCCCGTTTTTCCGTCCGTTACCACGTTGATTTGGCGCGATTGTTGTTGGCGGGCGTGCTGAATATGGCGCCATGTCTTGTTGGAGTCCGTCAGTTCGTCAGGCGGATCCTCGTGCGGTGGATGACGGGTTTCCCACCTCTCGACGGGGAGACGTGAGTTACCTCGGCGGGCGGGCGGGCAGGCGCATGTCCAGACGGTTGACGATCAGGATGCCGCCGTTCTGGCACAGGCGGGTGGTAGTCCTTGACCAGGTTCGCATGCAATTGAGGAAAGATGTCCGGCACCTGTAAGTCCCAGCCGGGTCCGGATCAGATCAATGCCGTGGCAGGCGAGCACGACAATCAGTCAGTCGTCACATCCCGCAGGACTGCCCGTCAAGTGCGCAGGATTCACGATCAAGTATGATCGAACTCGCGGTCAAGTGCGCAGGATTCGCAGTCAACCCTGGCACGTGAATGTCAGGAACGTCATTTCAAGGATCATCCGCAATGACCGGGATCTCGTGATCCTCGATCGCCCGGAAGGCGACGAGGGTGCCTATCCGCAGGATGACCTGAAGGCCGTCATGGGTGCGGACGGCACGTGGTGCTTCACCCGAAAGGACGGCACCTCCTGGTGACGCAGGTCCGGATCCGTCGGGCGTACCGGGCGTCGCTCAGGGTTGGCAGTGTTCGGGCTCGCACGATCCTGCCTGCATGTCGTCGATGGCCCGCGCGACGTTTTCGGGTACAGCTTCCTGCCTGGCGACACCCACATCCGGATCCCTGTGGCAGGGCATGGTCCCGGTCAGTGCAATAGGTTGCCACCTGCCGGCTCGACAGGCCTCTCACGGTCCGGTCCCTGCGGAAGTGGCGGCATCGACACAGCCAGGGTCGAGACGACCGGTCATCACCGGACGGACCTTTCCGCCGACGCGGATGGTCTCGGAGATGTCCAGGTACAACCGGGACGGACGACCGATCTCGAAGCCCTGCTCGACCACGATGTTGCCGCGCACGCCGAGCGAGCGAATATGCGCGGCGAACGCCGTGTTGGCACTTCCGGTCGCAGGGTCTTCCCGCAGTCCACGGTGGTGGTACATGCGCGCGGCAAAGTGGGCGTCGACGCTGTAGGCGCCCTCGGTAAAGGCAAATACGCCGATCTCGCTGCTTCCCAGGAGATCGGTGTACGCGTCGGGTCGGACCCTCGCGCGCCGCAGGACATCGAGGCCGTTGACGCTGATGAGCGCGAAACGCGGCCCGACCGTGGCAAACACGCAAGGGTAGCGCGTATCGATATCGTCCGGTGACAATCCAAGCAACGCGGCGGCGGATCGTACGCCCAGAGTTTCGCCCTGCTTGACGGGCGGAGGTTCCATCCAGGCAATGCCGCCCGCTTCGAATGTCACCTGCACGCACCCGGCCCGGAGGTGCAGGCTGTAGGAATCATGGTCGTGGCCCAGCACCCAGGCCGTTCCAAGGGTCGGATGCCCGGCAAACGGAAGCTCACGGGTCGGAGTGAATATTCTCACCCGCGCCTCCCCGAAGTGTTCGTCCACGACAAACGAGGACTCCGAGAAGTTCATCTCCAGTGCAATGGCCTGCATTGCGGCGGTGTCCAGATCACTCGCACCACGAATCACCGCCAGCTGGTTGCCTGACAACGGCGTCTCCGCAAAGACATCGACGATCGTACACTCCATTACCACCTCGCAGTGCCGGCTCAGGTCAGATCGGTCGTTCTTGCCGACAACCGGTTCCATCCGGATGCAGGCGGCGCGCAGTTCCCTTCGGCCGTGGTTCTTGCGGGCAGCCGCGACGCAGTCCTACGGCGCGAGGTAGCGCACCAGGTCCGGGTCGTTGCGGATTTCTGCCGAGGGCCCGTCGAGCGCCACGGCGCCCCGGTCCATGACATAGGCGTGGTCAGCGACGCGCAGCGCCAGTTCCACGTGCTGTTCAACGATGACCAGGCTGATCTCGCGCGCGAGGCGCTGCAGGCGCTCTGCGATCTCCTCGATCACCCCGACCCACACACCCTCGGTGGGCTCGTCGAGCATAAGCAGTCTCGGCCGGCCCAGGATCGCCCGGCTGATCGCCAGCATCTTGCGTTCGCCGCCGGACAGCGTGCCGGCCTGCTGACCCAGCCGTTCGGCAAGCTTGGGGAAAAACTCGAGCGCCATGTCAAGGCTGACTGTCCCAGGCTGCGCCATGGTGCCGAGCGCAAGGTTCTCGCGAACGGTCAGCGAGCCGAAGATCGCCTGCTCCTGCGGGACGTAGCCGAGCCCCCGTCGCACCCGGTGTTCGGTCCCCTCACCGGCGCACTCCTGGCCATCAAACGCAATGCTGCCACCCATCGGCGTGATCTCGCCGACCAGCGTGTTCAGAAGCGTTGTCTTCCCCGCGCCGTTGCGCCCGAGGATGGCCACCGCGCCGGTGCGCGGAGCGGTCATCGAGACATTGAACAGGACCTGGCTGCGGCCATAGCCTGCGGAAAGCGCGTCGACGCGGAGAAGCGGCTCGTCAGACACGGGTTGTGTAGACCTCCTGAACCTTTGCCGAGCGTTCTATTTCCTCGACGGTGCCGTCATCCAGGATCCGGCCATTGTCCATGACGGTCAGCCGGTCACAGATATCCTTGATGAAGTCGAGATCATGCTCGACGATCACCATCGCACAATGCGCGCGGATCGGGGCCAGCAATTCGCCGGTGGCCCGGCGTTCCTCCGGGCTCATCCCGCCGGTGGGCTCATCGAGCAGCAGGAGTTTCGGGCGCTGCGTCAACGCCATGGCGATCTCGAGCCATTGTTGTTGCCCATGGCTCAACTCTCCCGCCAGGTCGTCTGCCCGGTCGAGCAGCTGGAACCTGTCGAGCGTTTCGCTGATTTCTCCGTGCAGTGCGCGCCGCGAGTTCGACCTGAGAAGCCCCCAGATCGACAGGTGGGCCTGGAGGGCCAGCAGGACGTTGTCATAGACGCAGAGCTCCGGCAGCACGGCGGTGATCTGGAACTTGAGACTCAGACCGAGACGGGACCGCCGCGCCGGGCGCATTGTCGTGATGTCGCGACCGTCAAACCGGATGCGCCCGCTGTCGGCAAAGTGGTCTCCGGCAATGGCCTTGAGCAGCGTGCTCTTTCCGGACCCGTTTGGCCCGATGAGCCCGTGAAAGCTGTTGGACACGACCGAAAGGCTGACGCCGTCGAGCGCCCTCAGCGCACCGAAGGTCTTTGCAACGCCGCTGACTTCAAGCAGGGCCACCGGAACCCCCGTCGTCCGGTTTCGGCCGGTCTCGCCAGGCATCCCTGATCAGGCCGAAGGTTCCGATGCGCTCGCGGGTCGAGACCAGGAAGCCCGTGATCCCGGTGGGCCGGTAGGTAACGACGACGAGCATGATGGCTCCCAGCACGACCGGCCAGTAGGGTTTCAGCTCATCGATGTCGGACAGGTTGAAGGCGATCATCTCGATGGCGCCGACGCCCAGGACCGGGCCGAGCAGGGTCCCGACGCCGCCGAACAGACCGTAGAGAACCGCGTAGGTGGATTGAACGATGCCAAGGTTGCCCGGGCCGATGAACCCTTCGTGGAAGGCGTAGAGCCCTCCCGCCAGCCCCGTGACCATTCCCGCGAAGGAAAACACCAGCGCCTTGAACCGCTGTACCCTGTACCCGAAGAAGGCGAGCCGTTCCTCGTTCTGGCGCATGCCCGCCAGCACCAGTCCGAACTGCGAGCGCACGATCCATCGGCTGGCCACGTAACAGACGATCAGGAAGCCGAGGATGATGTAGTAGAAGGTTGGGCCCGGCTCGATCTCGTAGGGGCCGACCTTCAGGAAGTCCCATACCGACATGCCGTTTGCTGCTCCGACCCACTGCCAGCCTGCGACCAGTCGTTCCGCCGCGTAGGACGCCGTCAGCGTGCCGAGCGCGACAAAGATGATCGTGGGCGTACGCCTGCCGAGCAACAGGAACCAGCCGACCAGGAACGCGCTGACCAGACCAACCGCCATCGAGACCGGCACGATTCCCCAGATCTGGACAAAGCCCGCCTTGTTGGCCAACAGGGCCGATACATAACCGGCCATGCCGAAGAACAGGGCCTGGCCAAAGGTCATGATCCCCGAATACCCCCAGCAGAGATCGAAGCTAATGGCCAGGAACGCCAACAGGAGCATGCGGGAGGCGATAATGGTGTGGAAGTCGCTCGTGACCAGGGGAACGAGCAGGAGCGCAACGAGCACGCCGACCTCAAGGATGGGCATGATCTTCCGCTGCTTGCGGGGCGGAGTGCCGGGCAGGGCCATCTAGTCAGGTCCGGGGCAGGACAGTCGCGGCTGCGGGACTGACCCGCAGCCGCGTGTTCCTGTTCAACCGATGCATTCTTTCGGATCGACCGCCTGGTCTGCCTGGATGATGTTCCAGACACCGGACTTGGACTGCGCGATGTACATGTTCATCTCGCAGTGTCCGGTTCCAGGAACCATCCGTGCGCCTCCACCCGGCCCCTGCTCGATCATGGCGTGGTCGATAGCGGCACTTGTCGCCTCCCGCGACAGGTCGCCGTTCGTTTCGATCACGGCCGCTTCGTAGAACTTGATGCCCCGGTACATGCCGGTTGCCGCGGTTCCGGCGGTGAAGAGATACGGCGTATCCGGCCACATCTTGTTGTAGTCGGCGATGAGCTGGTGGGTGAACGGGTCCTCGACGGTGTGGAACATGTCGACGCAGGAATAGACACCCTCGAGCTCGCGCGGAGCGACGTAGTTCACCGAGTTCTCGTCGTAATAGACACAGCTGAGAGTTCCGCCCTTGTCATGATACCCGGCCTCGTACAGCTGCTTGGTGAATGCCTGCAGTCCCGGCGGGATGACGGTGTTGAAGACGTGATCGACGCCGTCCGACATGATCTTGGCGACCGTCGCCGAATACTCGAGCTGGTCGAGGGGGAAGTACTCCTCCATCACCACCTCGCCGCCATTCTCCTCGATCACCCGCCGCGCCCACTTGTTCAGAAGCTGTGGCCAGATGTAGTTGGCCGAAGGCATGGCGAACCGCTTCATGCCCTTTTCCTTGATCAGGTAGGGCAGCAACGCGCCACACTGCTGGAACGGCGTGGGACCGGTGCAGTAGAGATGCGGGGTGCACTCCTGACCCTCGTAGAGCTGCGGGTAGATGTAGAGCGTCTTGCCGCGTCGCACGATCGGATTCTTGATCGCCTCGCGCATGGCCGACGTGATGCCGCCCAGCACGACATCGACCTTCGCCTGCTGGATCAGGCGGCGGACATTGCCGACCGCGGTGCCGGGGTCGGACGCGGTGTCCTCCAGGATCAGTTCGACCGGCCGTCCGAGGATGCCGCCGGCGTCATTGATCTGCTTGACCGCGAACTGGGCGGTCTGCCAGTTCGAGTTGCCGCCCGGGGCGATTGCACCGGTGATGTCGGTGGCGATGCCCATCTTGATCGGGCCCGCCGCATGCGCCCATTCGGGCGAAAGCACCCAGGACGTTCCGACGGCGGTCCAGCCCGCTGCCGCGAGCACACTGGTGCCGCGAAGAAAGGTGCGACGTGTCATGCCACTATGAATAGCCATTCTACTTCCTCCCTGCGCTGATGAGGCCGTTCGGCCAGAACTTCACAATGATCAAGGCGGTGACGAAGACGAGAACCTCGGCGACGACGGGACTGACCTGCTCGGCCACGCCAGGAATCTCGCGCAGCCACTGGAATCCGGGCACCATGGACCCGATCATCGCGCCACCGACGACAGGCCCGCCGAACGTGCCGATGCCGCCCAGCATCACCGAAAGGAATGCCTGCACCAGGAAACGCACGCCCAGGTCCGCGGAAAGCGAGAACAGGGGCACCATCAGCGCTCCGGCCAGACCGGCCAGCGCTGCGCCCATGGCAAAGGTCAGCGCGTAGAGGCGCGCGGTCGAGACACCGGAGGCCCGCGCCAGCGCGGCGTTCTCCAGCGCCCCGCGGATCTGCAGGCCGGTGCGGCTGCGCGTCAGGAACATCCACGCCCCCACCATGGTTACGACGGTCGCGCAGATGATCACGGTCCGCCACACCGAAAAGCTGATCCCGCCCATCTGGAACGCACCGGACAGCGGTTCCTCGATCGCGTAGTACTTGCCCCCGATCAGTCCGCGCACGATTTCGCGGATGATCAGTCCGATCGCATAGGTGGCGAGCATCGCGATGACGGGCTGGGCATACAATCGCCGGATCACGGTGCGTTCGACACCTGCGCCGAACGCGCCGACCACGAGCGGCGCGACCATCATGCCCAGCCAGATCGGCAGACCCCATTCGCGGAACAGAAAGACCGTGTAGGCGCCGAGCAGGACGAATTCGCCATGACCCAGGTTGAAGATCCCCATCAAGCTGGCAATGACCGCAAGCCCCGAAACGACGAGAACCATGATCGATGCAAAGGCGGCAACGTCAAAGACCAGCTTGATCGCGTCATCCATAATGCAGGTGTACCTCGTTGACCCGACGCAACGCACAGGTCTTCGCCAACACCGCAATGGTGATCACGGAACCCGCACACGTGCAAGCCGCTTGTTGCGGTGCAGTACGACCTCCCGGACTGTTTCAGGGCCTGTGCGGCGGCGGGGGAGCGGACGACACCGCTGTCGCCGCCTGGTGCCTTGTCACTTTTTCTGTCCAAGACCGCGTTGATTCAAAACGATAGTTTTCACGTCCAGTTCGGCCGGACCCTCACATTCCGTCGGAATGAACCAGGTTGGCCCGGGCCTTCGCCTGATCGGGGTGCTCCGGGAAACGACGCTTCGCCATCCCGGCCGGATCCGTGAATGCGATGCAATCCGGAGCACCGGATCCGCCCCATTTCGTCGGCGACGAGCGCCGCGTGAGCCCGCGCGCCGGCGGCGACACCGTCCCTGTCCGGACCGGCGGGCCAGTCAGACGGGTCCCCGCAGGGCGGAAGGCACGATCGTCACGGCGCTTCAGGCCCGGCGACGATCGATGCAGCCGACAGGTCACGGTTCCATAATCGTCCTTTCAGCGCCGATGTCGGGCATATGGCGGCACGTCACGGCATGGACCCGCAACTCTCGCGCCCGATCAGTCGGAAAACCCGCCAAGCTGGGTTATGGTACCGCGGATGAATGGTACGCACCCGAAGGAGGCTTCCAGATGAGTGACTCCGTTCCCGAGCAGATCGAACCGTCTGAGTTGCTTGTACTGGGCAGGGCCGCGCGGCTGGAACTGACTTCAGATAGACGGGCAGTCGTCGCGCCTGCTCTCGACGGCATCCTGGGCCTTCTCGATGCGCTCGATGCTGTTGATCTTGGCGAGACCCCACCGACGAATTCCTTTGATCCGCGGTGGAGAGACCTGCCATGACAGCGCTGACCGACATGAGCCTGCGCTCTGTCGCGGCGAAGATCAGGTCCGGTGAGGTTTCGCCCGTCGACGTCACGCGGGAGTGCCTGGACCGGGCGACCGCAACCGAACCCAGGCTGAACGCCTTCTCCTGCATCCTGGCCGACAGCGCTATGGCGGAGGCCAGGGCCGCCGAAGCCGAGATTTCCGCCGGCGCCTGGCGCGGCGAACTGCACGGCATCCCGGTCGGCATAAAGGAACTCTACGACGTGGCGGGCGTGCCCACGACCTCCTCGTCGAAGGTTCGCGAGAACTGGAGCGCGCAGACGGACTCGGCCAGTGTCGCGCAGTTGCGCGAAGCCGGCGCCGTGATCCTCGGCAAGACACACACACACGAGTTCGCTTACGGCATTTCGACGCCGAATACGCGCAATCCATGGAACACCGGGTGCATCCCCGGGGGGTCTTCGGGCGGCTCGGGCGCGTCGGTTGCGGTCGGCAGCACCTTCATGGCCATGGGATCGGACACCGGCGGGTCGATCCGCATACCGGCCGCCGTGTGCGGAACCGTGGGGCTCAAGCCGACCTTCGGGCGCTGCAGCCGGGCCGGAGTCACTTCGCTGTCGTGGTCGCTGGACCATGTCGGGCCTCTCACGCGGACGGTGGCCGATGCTGCGGTCTGCCTGAATGCGCTGGCGGGATACGACCCGCGCGATCCGGGCAGCGTCGATATCCCGGCCGAGGATTACACCGCGGCGCTGGGACAGGACGTCAGGGGCCTGCGCATCGGTGTTCCGACCAACTACTATTTCGACAGGTGCGACGCCGAGGTCGAGGCCGCCGTGCGGGCCGCCATCGACCTGTTCGCGGCGGAAGGGGCGGTGATCTCGGATGTCGAGATCCCCTATGCCGACCAGATCATGTCGGTCGAGTTTGCCCTGTGCCTGCCGGAAGCCAGCGAATACCACCGGTTGATGCTGCGCGATGACCCGGATCTCTACACCGAGGACGTGCGTACCTTCCTGGAGGCGGGCGAGCTGATGCCCGCGACCCGGTATATCCAGGCCCTGCGCGTTCGCCAGTTGATGCAACGGGCGTGGGCGAAGGCCTATGAAGACATCGACCTGATCGTCGCGCCGGCCGTGCCGTCGCCTGCCACGAGGGTCGGGCAGGAAACCGTGGACTGGGGCAATGGCGCCATCGAACCGGTAACGCCGGTTTTCGTGAGGCTCTCCGCTCCAGCCAATGTCACGGGCCTGCCGTCGATCGCCACTCCCTGCGGGTTTACCGAAGCCGGCCTGCCGGTTGCCTTCCAGGCCATCGCCCGGCCGTTCGGCGAGGCAACGTCGATCCGGCTTTGCGATGCATATCAGCGCATGACCGACTGGGGTGAACGCCGTCCGGCGCTCTGAAACCGCCAGGCGCAAACACCGCGTCCGGTCCGGCCGAGACGCGCTGTCACGACAACACGGAAGGAACACCCACCATGGCGATCAAGAGGCCTACCACCGCGCAGATGTCCGGGATCATCGCGAAACTGGGCATGTCGATGGACAGCGGAGAAGTCGACTTCTACCTGGAAAACATGCAAGGCATCTTCGATCGCTACGACGCTCTGGATGAAATGCCCGACGAGATTCCGGCGGTGACCTGGCCCCGCACCTCCGGCCATCGCCCGAAACCCGAGGAAAACCCGTACAACGCCTGGTACTGGAAATCCGAGATCAAGGGCGCGCCCACGGGCAAGCTGGCGGGCAAGACGGTGGCCATCAAGGACAATGTCATGGTTGCCGGCGTGCCGATGATGAACGGTGCCTCGACGCTCGAGGGCTTTGTTCCCGATGTCGACGCCACGATCGTGCAGCGCATCCTGGACGCGGGCGGAACAATCCTCGGCAAGGCGACCTGCGAGTATTTCTGCCTGTCGGGCGGTAGCCATACGTCCAGTCCGGCGCCGGTGGAAAACCCGCGCAAGCCCGGCTATTCGGCCGGAGGATCGTCATCCGGCTCGGGCGCGCTGCTGGTGGCCAACGAGGTCGACCTGGCGATCGGCGGTGACCAGGGAGGCTCGATCCGCATGCCCGCCGCATATTGCGGAGTGTACGGCCTGAAACCCACCCATGGTCTTGTGCCCTATACCGGGGTGATGCCGATCGAGCTGACAATCGACCACACCGGCCCGATGAGCCGGACCGTCGCCGACAATGCCCTGTTCCTCGAGGTCCTGGCTGGTGCGGACGGACTGGATCCCCGGCAGTACGACCCGGCGACGGCACCGTACACCGAGGCACTGGGCGCGGGCGTGCAGGGCATGAGGATCGCGGTTGTCAGGGAGGGCTTCGGGCACGAGAACTCAGAAGCCGATGTCGATGCGAAGGTCCGCGCCGCTGCCGCGAAGCTGGAGAGCCTGGGCGCCACGGTGACCGAGGTTTCGATCCCGATGCACAGCCAGGGCATCGTCGTCTGGACCCCCATCGCGCTGGAAGGACTGCAGTGGCAGATGATGCAGGGGAACGGCTATGGCATGAACTACAAGGGGCTGTACTCCCCGACACTGATCGATGCCCATGCAGGCTGGCGGGCCAAGGCCGACGAGCTTTCCCAGACACTGAAGATTTCAATGTTTGCGGGCCAGTACGGTATCAATGCCTACCGGGGCCGGTACTACGCGAAGGCCCAGAACATCGCCCGGCGGCTCCGCGCGGCCTATGACGCCGTGCTGGCCGAGCATGATCTCCTGCTCATGCCGACCCTGCCCTTGAAGGCAACCAGGTTGCCCGGCCCCGGCGATGCGCGAGAGGACACCTTCGCCCGGGCGTTCGAGATGCTCGCCAACACCGCTCCCTTCGACGTCACCGGGCACCCGGCCATGGCGGTGCCCTGCGGCATGTCCGACGGGCTGCCGGTTTCGATGATGCTGACAGGCAGGCATTTCGACGAGACGAGCATCTACCGCGCTGCGCATGCGTTCGAACAATCGGGTGACTGGACGGCGATGTAGGTGCCGGGCGACGCGACATCGGGCGGAGGGCCGATGGTGCTCTCCGCCGTGCTCGGCCGCACCGTCGAACAACCGTGGCACGACCGGGCTCATGCGTCAGAGGCGAGGGGTGCGCTGGAGACCGTGCGGATCGCGCGCGTCGACGCACCGCGCCGCCGGATGCGCCTGGTTACGGACAGGGGAAGGGACGTGGCCCTTGCCCTGCCCCGCGATGCGGCACTGGAGGACGGCGCCGTCCTGTATTCGGACGAGGGCCTGATGATCGTCGCCCGCATCGATGGCGGCCCACGCCTGCGCCTGACACCGGCTGACGTCGCCTCCGGGCTGCGGCTCGGCTACTTCTGCGGCAATCTGCACTGGAAGGCCGACTTTTGCGGTGGCGCCATTGTCGTCCACATGGACGGGCCGGAGGATACCTACCGTGCCCGGCTGGCCGATGCGGAAGTGTTCTGCAGTTTTGCGATCGAACGCTTGGAGGCCGGGCAGTGAGCCTGGATACCCTGCGCGCCCTGCAGCTGGCTGACAGCGGCTTTCCGTCAGGCGCCTTCGCCTATTCGTGGGGGATGGAGACCGCTGCGGAAAACGGCCGGCTTGACCGTGCGGGCTTCGGTCCCTGGCTGGCTGTCGAGATGCTCGGCCGCTGGGCGCAGTTCGACCGGGTCGTGCTAGCGGACGCACATCGGGCCGATGACGAGTTGCT
This sequence comes from Alphaproteobacteria bacterium bin52, assembly GCA_002238645.1. GTDB lineage: Bacteria > Pseudomonadota > Alphaproteobacteria > Thalassobaculales > Thalassobaculaceae > Bin52. Next base: position 24,162 of record MPMT01000031.1, read on the forward strand.
GGTCGATGCCAGGACCGATCGTCTGTTCATGGCCGAACCGTTGCGGGCCCGGTCGGCCGAGGCCGGGCAGGCGTTTCTCTCGGCAACGGCGCGCCTGGGCGACCCCGTGGCAGTGCGGTTCCGCGGGGCGGTGCTGGACGGAGAGGCCGCCGGGCACCTGCCGGTTGCCCAGGGCGCGGTGTTCCGGTCGATGGGACTTGAGCTTGCACCGGCATTGGCCGTTTCCGCCCACGCCGCGGCACAGGGACTGGCCGGCGCCGCGGTGCGGCTGGGCCTGGTCGGAGCACTGGAAGCGCAGGGCATCCTGCGGGACCTGCAGCCGGAGTTCGCCCCTTTCACGGCCCCGCCGCTGCTCGGCACGCTGCCCGCCAGCTTTGCCCCGATCTCGGAAATCGCGATGATGCGCCCCGGCGACGGACGATTGTTTGCCAACTGAAGAGACGTGCATGAACCTGACCCCGACAGAAATGGACCGACTGGTCATCTTCCAGGCGGCCGAACTCGCGCGACGATACCGAAGCGAAGGCGTGCGCCTGTCGCTGCCCGAGGCCAACGCCCTCATCGCCGACGAAATCCTGCTGGCGGCCCGGAAGGGGCTGGACCACCCGGCGCTGGTTTCGCTGGGCGGAACCATCCTGACGGCAGAGGACGTCGAGGCGGGCGTGCCGGAAATGCTGCGGATGGTCTCGGTCGAGGTTTCGATGGCCGAGGGCACCAAGCTGGTGACGGTCTTTGATCCGATCCCTCCGGGGCCCCGTGCGGAGCCTGCCCCGGGCGAGGTCATCCCGAAAGCGGGAGAGATCGAGCTCAACCCGGGGCGCGAGGGCGTCGAAATCGACGTTCTGAATACCGGCGACCGGTCCATCCAGGTCCGAAGCCATGCACATTTCTTCGAGGTCAACAGGGTGCTGCAGTTCGACCGGACCAGGGCCTGGGGCATGCGGCTGGACCGTCCCTCCGGCGGCGGGGAACGCTTCGACCCCGGAATCGGTCGACGGGTGCGCCTCGTGCCCTATGCCGGGACGCGTGAAATCCACGGTTTTGCCGGTCTGGCCGAGGGCCCGGCGGATGACCCGGCCACACGCGAGGCCGCGTTCCGGCGCGCCAGGGATCGCGGGTATCTGGAGGACGCGCCGTGAAAATGGATCGCGGTCAGTACGCCCGCCTCTACGGGCCGAGCACCGGCGACATGATCCGCCTGGGCGATACGTCCCTGCTGGCGGAGGTCGAGTACGACCACACCCATCCCGGCGACGAACTGACCACCGGGGCCGGCAAGGTCATGCGCGATGGCGAGGGATTCCGCACCCGCGGTACCGATGCCGAACAGGCCCTGGACCTGGTCGTGCACAACGCGTTGATCATCGATCCGGTTCTGGGGATCATCAAGGCCGATATCGGCGTGCGCCGCGGGCGTATCGTGGGCGTCGGAAAGGCCGGGAACCCGGAGATCATGGCCGGTGTCACACCCGGCCTGGATACCGGACCCAACACGACGATCATGCATGGCGACCAGTTGATCGTGACCCCCGGCGTGATCGAGGCGCACGCGCATTTCCTGTCACCTCAACAGGCGTACCATGCACTCGCGGGGGGCTGCACCACGATGATCGGGATGAGCCCCGGGCCGCATTTCGACGTGTCCTGCTCGGGCCCACATACCCTGGGCCGGCTGATCCAGGCCTGCGACGAATATCCGCTCAATTTCGGGTTCCTGGGGCGCGGATGCTCGGACGCGGGCGCAGTGGCGGAGAGCGTTGCGGGCGGCGCGCTCGGAGTGAAGATCCATGAGGACTTCGGTGCCTCGCCCGCCGTGATCGACGGGTGCCTGCGTGCCGCGGATGCGGCGGACTTCTCGGTCCACATCCACACCGATACCATCAACGAGTTCGGGTTCTACGAGGACACCATGGCCGCCGTCGCCGGTCGGACCATTCACATGTACCACACCGAGGGCGCGGGCGGCGGTCATGCGCCCGACATCCTCGCCGTGAACGGTTTCGCCAACGTGCTGCCGTCCTCGACCAACCCCACCAACCCCTTCACGCCGGCGGCACTGGAGGAGGGGGTGCCGATGACCATGCTGGCCCACGCGATGAGCTACGAGTTGCCGGAGGACGTGGCCTTTGCGGAGGCGCGCATCCGCCCGCAGACCATGGTCGCGGAGGATTTCCTGCACGACCTGGGCGCAATCTCGATCTTTGCGACCGACACCCAGGGTATGGGCCGTCTGGCCGAGAACGCGACCAAGGCGTTCCAGCTGGCATCGATCATGAAGGACCGGACCGGACGCCTGGCCGAAGAGAAAACGGCCCGTGCCGACAATGAACGCATCCTGCGCTACATGGCCAAGCTGACCATCAACCCGGCGATCGCGGCCGGGATCGATGCGCATGTGGGCTCGATCGAGCCCGGCAAGATGGCCGACCTGGTATTCTGGCGGCGCGACCATTTCGCTGCCAAGCCGAAGATGGTGGTAAAATCCGGCGAAATCGTCTGGTCGGTCATGGGCGACGGCAATGGCAGCTTCATCGGGGCGGAACCGCTTCTGCACCGGCCGATGTGGGGTGCCCTGGGAACCGCGAAGCACCGGGTCGGCGTAACCTTCGCCAGCCGGCTTGCCATCGACAACGACGTTGCCGGACGCCTCGGCGTGCAGAAGGAGGTCCTGCCGATCACCTCGGTCCGGTCCCTTGGCAAGTCCGACATGATCCGCAACCGAGCCTGTCCCGACATCGCGGTCGATCCGGCCACCTTCGAGGTCCGCGCCGACGGTGTGCTGCTGCAGGCCGAACCCGCAACCCGCGTGCCGCTGGCACGCAGCCACTTCCTGCGATGACCGCCGCGCGCGTGGGCATAGGCGGGCCCGTGGGCTCGGGCAAGACGGCACTGATCGAGCGCCTCCTGGAGTCCTTCGCCCATGAGGGTGTGGAAGCCGCCGTCATCACCAACGACCTGGTCACCGATGAAGACGCCGAGCGCCTGCGCCGCGGCGGCCGCCTGCCGCCCGAGAGGATTCTTGCGGTGCAGGCCGGTGCCTGCCCGCATACGGTGATCCGCGAAGACCCGACACCGAATCTGGCCGCCGCAGACCGGCTGGACCGGCAGTTTCCCGACCTGGACCTGGTTCTGCTGGAAAGCGGCGGCGACAACCTGGCCTCGACCTTTTCGCTGGACCTGGTCGACTGGTGGATGTTCGTGATTGACGTCTCGGGCGGCGACGACATTCCCCGCAAGCGCGGACCGGGGGTGCTCAAGAGCGATCTTCTGGTGATCAACAAGATTGATCTGGCCCCGCATGTCGGTGTCGACCTGGCAAGGATGTTCGAGGAGGCAACGCGGGTCCGTGGCAACGCCCCGGTCCTGGGCACGAACTGTCGCGCGGGCCAGGGTATCGGCGCGGTGGCCACGCAGATCAGGGACGCCGTGCTGTTCCGGTGAACGTGTCGGGCGCACTGTCCATGGACCTGGCCATCGGCCTGGGGGAAGACGGCTGCAGTCGTCTGATGTCTCGGCGAGTTTCCTTCCCCTGGTCCCTGGGCCGGGGATACCCCGGACCGCCCGGGTCGCCGGTCACGCTGATCCCCCAGGTTGGCGGCGCCGGTTTGCTGGCAGGAGACCGGATCGGGCAGCGCATTCGCATCGAGGACGGCGCGGCACTGCAACTTGAGAGTGCCGGTGCGATGCTGACCTACGGGACGCCGGGTGGACAGGGCAGTGTTTCGGACTGGGCGATTGATCTGGGCCACGGATCGCGGGCCGTGCTGCTGTCGGAACCCTACGTGTTGTTCGACGATGCGGACCTGACCCTTCGACAGACGATCACGCTCCCTCGAGCCTCAACTCTGGTTTCCTGCGAGGGCATCTGCGCAGCCTTGCCGGGGAGGCGGTGCTGGAGATCCGAAGTCGTCGTCCGGCGCCCCGACGGCACCGTCCTGTTCGAGGACCGTCAGCAGGTGACCGGAGAACTGCTGGCCCGGCTCGCCGAGATGCCCGGCACATGGACATCGTTCGGCACGGTGATCGTCCTGTCGGAAGACCCGGACGGTGCACTGGGGGTCATGACTTCGACGGCGGACAGGCTGGACGACGGCATCTGGACAGGCATCGCGCCGACGCGTGACGGCAGCGGTGTGTGCGTGCGCGTGGCCGCCGGCAGCGGCCAGCAGCTTCGCACGGCCCTTCGCATCCTTGCACGGAGCGCGTCACGGATCGGCACTGGCCGCGCCGCCGCTTGAGATGCAGCGGTGTTGCCGGTTTTTCCAATCAGCGCGCACACGCACACTTGTTGCCGGCGGGGCTGTCGGAATGCCTGACGAAGTCTGCCCCCGGGATCGGTCGTCCCGGTGACGCCTGGTTGAGCAGCAGCGATTGAACACGGTGCGCGCCACCGGGCCGGCATCGCCGGTTTCCCGCCGGACGCAGTCGTCACCCGGCAGGATCAGGTGCGCGGGAGCCGGTCAGGACACCCAGCGCCTGAACGTACTTCTCCACCTGATCGGCTCTGATGTGTGATGTGTCGCGCAGGTGGTCCTCCAGGTCAGCGAGCTTGACCGTCCTGGCCGCTGCGCTGCCGCGGGCCACGCGGTTGATGTAGTCGGGGTACTCCTCGCGGTCGCGGTGTGTCAGCGTCGCCACGTCCTCGGCAACATCGTTCCCAAAGACATCCCGAATGTGGTTCAGAGAGACATCTGTGTCTTCCACCACGTCGTGCAGGTACGCGACCGTGACGGCATGGTCCCGCAGTTGCGGCGCCACCTTCATCTCGACTGCCCGGGCCACTCTCTTCACGTGTTCGATATAGGGCGCGCCGGACTTGTCGACCTGGCCCTCGTGCGAAGTCGAGGCCAGTTGCAACGCTTCCTCGGTTTTCTCGGTCATTGGGCTTCCTCGTTACGGTTCCTCGAATCCCGGCCATGCCCATGGCCGCTGTTCAACGGCGAGCGCCTGCGGCGCGTCCTGCTGCATCCTTTGGATCGGGTCGAACGTCTCTGCGCTGCCACTGACAGATGCCCGAAGGCGTATCGCGGCAGTCGATGGATCACCGCAGCCAGCGTGTCCATCGCTTCTTCCGGCATGGCCCGGAGCGGCACATCGCCGGGGCCGCCTGGCGAAAGTGCCGATCCCCGTCACTTGAATCAGGAAAGCCCGGACCTAGAGCAGGTGACCGCTGCGGTGTGCCTTCGCCTGCAGGTAGGCCTCGTTGTGCTTGTTCGACGGGAAGACATGCGAGACCCGTTCGACCACGGTGACACCGGACGCCTCGAGCTGACCGACCTTGTCGGGGTTGTTGGTCATCAGGCGGACCGATCCGATCCCGAGTCGTCGCAGGATCTCGGCCGCCGGCAGATAGATCCGTTCATCGGCGTCGAAACCGAGCAGTTCGTTGGCGTCGATGGTGTCGAGCCCCAGGTCCTGGAGCTGGTACGCCCGCAGCTTGTTGATCAGGCCGATGCCGCGGCCTTCCTGGGCCAGGTAGACCAGGACCCCGCTGCCCTCCCCGGCGATCGTCCTGATGGCGCCGCGCAGCTGCTCGCCGCAGTCACACCGCAGGCTTCCCAGCAGGTCTCCGGTCAGGCACTGGGAATGTAGTCTGACCAGTACCGGAGCGGTGAGATCGGGCTCCCCGACCACGATCGCGACATGTTCTTCGCCTCCGTCGAGGGGGCGGAACGCCACCAGGGTGGTATTCTCGGCGTCGGCGAGCGGAACCTCGGCAGAGACCGACTGCACCAGCCGCCCGGCGCGCAGTTGCGGGAACATCTTCACATGGTCGCTCTCGACCAGCACCAGGCCGGAATCACGGCTCCAGTGCGCAACGCGATCGACGTCACGCGCTGCCGGCCGCGCAAACATCACGGCTGGCAGAAGGCGGGCGAGCTTTGCCACCTCGACCGCGACCTGGACCAGTCCGCCATCGCGTTCCGGGATCAGCGAGAGCTCCTGCATGGTGTATGCCGTCGGCTCGTGACTGTCCGCCGGAAACGTCGGATCGACGATGCGGTGCACCAGTTCCGGGTCGGCACCGGTCGGAATGATCAGGCTCTGGACGTCGGAGTTGCTGGCGTTTTGCCTGAGGGCAGCAACCCGCTGGCGGGTGACGGCGACCGTCGGTTCGGAGCCGGTCAGGCGCTGCAGCAGGCGCATGCTGCTGGCGGTCACCATTTCCGCGGCCTGGACCAGGACAGCCGCGTGGTGCTCGGTGTCGCGGATCACCACCAGGCCGCCGCGTCGAAGTTCCGAGATCGCCCGCTCGACGGCGATCTGGGCCGGGGACGGCAGGGCGGCGGACAGGAGGTTTTCCGAAAGGACTTTGGCGACGGTGGACATGGATGCCATGAACACCAACGCGAACGGACGGTCAAGTGCTTGCGGCCTGCCGTGTTCCCGGGGCAGTCTCCGGGCTGTGGTCGTCCAGTGCCGGAGGAGTGAACCGGTCCATGTCTGCAGACACCGTGGTGCGCGGTCTCGACCGCGAAACGCTTGACCGCGAGTACGACAACCGTCGCAAGGTTCCCGACGCCGCGGAGGCGCTGGAGCGCTGGCATCGCCTCGGGGCGGATGCGCGCCGGTCGATGAGTGTGCGCCTCGACGTTCCCTACGGATCCGACGAGCGGCAGCGATACGATGTCTTTCCTGCCGCAACGCCGGGTGCACCGGTGCTTGCCTTCATTCACGGGGGGTACTGGAGGTCGCAGGACCGTACCATCGGCCACTTCCTCGCACCGTTCTACGTCGCTGCCGGCGTGACATTCATCTCGGTCGGCTACCGGCTCTGCCCCGGTGTCACCCTGGCGGAACTTGTCGGAGACGTGCGGTGTGCGATCGACCGGATCAATGTCAGGGAACAGGAACCTGGATCGCGCGGCCTGTTCGTGGCCGGCCACTCGGCGGGGGGCCACCTGGCGGCGCTGATGTGCAGTCCAGGCGGTCCCGGGCGCGGAGTGGTCCGGGGCGGGTGTTCGGTCAGCGGACTGCACGACCTCGAACCGATCCGTCTCGGCAGACTCAATGACAGTCTCGGCTTTACTGCCTCGGACTGCGTTGAACTCAGTCCGCTGGCCCTGGTACGCGACCGGGCCCATGCGGGCTCGGACCTGCCGCCGCTGATCCTGGCGGTCGGCAGCGAGGAAGGGCGCGAGTATCACTACCAGCGCGACGCGCTGGTCGACACTCTGCGGGCGGCAAGCCAGCCGGTGACCGTGGTCGAGGCTCCCGATGCCAACCACTTCACGGCGTGCGAGACCCTCGCCGACCCGGCGCACGCGCTGTCGGACGCGATGCTGCGTCTGATCCTCTCTCCGGCGTTCTGACGATGACCGGCTCGCATGCGGGCGCGCTGCGCATCCTGCTGGCGAGCCGCGACGCGACGCTGCAGGCATTGCTGCTCGAGCAGTTTCATGCCTACGGCGACCACGAACTTGCCGTGAGCGCGACGGGCACGGGGCTTGCGGCAATCGCGGAACAGCGGTGCGACCTGGTACTGGTCGATGATGACCTCAATGACATGGACGGGTCCGAGCTGTGCCGGGAACTGCACCGTCGCGAGATTCCGGTGATCGCGCTCGTCGGCAGCGAGGTCGACGCACGCGGCATGCGCGGGCACGGTGCCGCTGACGCGGTGGTGAAACCGTTCAGGTTCGACGATCTCGACGCGCGGATCGAGGATTTGCTTGCGGCCGACACACGCGGCGCGATCCGGATTGGCGGCTACAGCTTCGCTCCCGGCCTGAAGGCGCTGTTTGCCATCGGGTCCGGCAAGAGGGTGCCGCTGACCGAGAAGGAAACCCGGATCCTGCACTACCTCTACCGCGCACGTGGCGAGCCGGTCAGTCGCGAGACGCTGCTCGCCGAGGTCTGGGAACACACCGCGCAACTCGAGACCCACACGCTGGAAACACATATCTACCGGTTGCGCCGCAAGATCGAGACCAACCCCGACCGGCCAGATGTCCTGGTGACGGGACCGGGCGGGTACAGCCTGGTGCCCTGACCGGCACGGGGAACTTGACGCCGCCGACCGGCGCGGGAAACCTTGCCGGCGTGCCGGAGTCGCACGGAAGTTCGTGAACGGGATACGCCAGTGCCGGATCACACCGACTTCTACGTGAAGTTCTGGGGCGTGCGCGGCAGCACCGCCTGCCCCGGTTCCGATCACCTGCGCTACGGTGGCAATACCTCCTGTCTCGAGATCCGGTGCGGCGATCGCCTGTTGATCCTGGATGCCGGTACCGGGATCCGCCAGCTTGGCGCACAGCAGCCCCGGTCAGCCGAGATCCTGTTCACCCACGGACATATCGACCACATCTGCGGCATGCCGTTCTTCGCGCCGGCCTACCAGCCAGGCAACCGGTTCCGGATCTGGTCGGCGGAGAATCGTGCGGAGGCGGCGCTTGCCGCCCTGATGTCGTCACCGCTTTTCCCGGTGTCGCCGGAAATGTTCGGCGCCGAGATCGAGTTCAAGGAATTCGAGCCCGGAGCAACGGTGGAACCTGGTCCCGGCATCGTGGTTGCAACCGCGCCGTTGAACCATCCGCAGGAAGCGATCGGTTACCGGATTTGCCACGCCGGACGGTCGATCTGCTACGTGACCGACACCGAACACCGGGTCGGAGAGCCCGATGACCTGGTGCTGGAACTGATCGCCGGAGCGGACCTCGTGATTTACGACAGCACCTATACCGACGAGGAATTCCCGGACCACGTGGGGTGGGGCCACTCGACGTGGCAGGAGGGGGTCAGGCTGTGCGAGGCGGCAGGTGCCGGTCACCTGGTCCTGTTTCACCATGACCCGTCCCGTGACGATGCCGCGCTTGATACGATCGGCGCCGAGGCTCACAGGCGGCGACCGGGAACCGTGGTTGCCCGCGAGGGCATGGTCCTCGTGCCGGGCGCTTGACGACGGTGCGGTTGCGGACCGTCCGCGACGGGCTGTGCACGGTGCTGGGAATCACCCGACGCGGGTATTTCATCCCCCATCGCCACGCCGCAAGCCTGGCGCCGGACCGGCGGCCCTACCGCTGGATCGAGGAGCGGTTCGAGGGCTGTCGCGAGGGCGAGTTTGCCCGGGTACTCGAGGCTGTCGCGGGGTTCCGCGAGGAGTTGGAGGCCATCGGCGGAGCGCCGCCGGAGCCACGCTGGCAGCAGGACTGGTTCCCGGGACTGGATGCGGCGGTGCTCTACGCCCTCGTGCGCAGCCGCAGGCCGCGGCGCGTGTTCGAGATTGGGTCCGGCCACTCGACCCGGTTCCTGGTCAGGGCGATCCGGGACGGGGCGATTGCAGTCGAGATCACCTGCTGCGATCCCGCGCCGCGTGCCGATGTTGCCTCGCTGCCGCTCAGGCTGATCCGTGCGCCGGTCCAGCAGCTTGCCGTCGCCGACGTCCCCGAGCTCGGCCCCGGCGACATGCTGCTGGTCGACTCGAGCCACCTGCTGTTTCCGGGAAGCGATGTCGACTGGGTGCTGAACCGGCTGCTGCCGTCCCTGTCCGCCGGGGTGCTGATGCATTTCCACGACATGTTCCTGCCGGATCCCTACCCGGAAGACTGGGACTGGCGCGGCTATGCCGAGCAGCAGGCAATTGCGGTGTTGCTGCAGTCAGACCGGGTGCGGCCGCTGTTTTCCAGCCACTACATGCGGACCCGCGGCGTCGGCATGCTCGGTGCCTTCGGATTGGCCCGGTTTCCGGATGCGTACGGTGCGCCGGAATCCAGCCTGTGGCTCGAACTGTCCTGACTGCGTGGCTGGGGCGGCAGGGTTCGAACCTGCGATCGCGGGATCAAAACCCGCTGCCTTACCGCTTGGCTACGCCCCAGCACCGGAGCGCGAGACTAGCTACAACCTGGCCGAGCCGCAACATGCGCCGCTGCCGGACGACCGTGTGCGCAAGGTTCGCAGACAGGCAAGACTCACCCAGGCGCGGACGGCTCTCCCGATGGGCATGAGCCTGTCCGGCTACCGCAGGCGGGAACAGGGAGTGCGGCGGATCAGTGGCCCGGCGGCGACACTGTTCGCGTGATCCAGAAGGAGCCGGAAGCGGTCAGGCGTGCGTTGCAGGCCCCGTGAGCCAGGGTTTGTCCATCGGGAGCCCTTCCTGTCGGTCCGAACACCGTTGTCGATGCCCCGGCGACACAACACCAAGGCACCCTTGTCTTGGAACCGGGTTCCAACCACCCGACCGGAATTCTCCCGACGCGCTTGCCCAAGTGTTCGCGGGCGCCTGAACCGACCGTCTCACCATCAGGGTATCGCGAGGGGGTGGATTGACGCTCGGCACGTGAAATTCCTAGAGTCCGTACCATGGACCACACGGGCATTCTCAGCCTCAGCCAGCGCTCGCGCGAAGTCTTCCGGCATATCATCGACAGTTTCGTCGAGACCGGGGAGCCGATCGGGTCCCGCACGCTGTCGCGCCGGATGGGGCAGGGGTTGTCACCGGCCACCGTGCGCAATGTCATGGCCGACCTCGAGGAAGCGGGACTGCTGTTCGCGCCGCACGTGTCCGCCGGCCGGCTTCCGACCGATCTCGGACTGCGGATCTTCGTCGACGCCCTGCTCGAGATCGGTGGCGACCTGACGCGGGAGGAGCGCGAGAGCATCGACGGCAAGTGCGCGGCCACGGGACGCAGCTTCTCCGAGGTCATGGAGGAGACCGGGGCCGCGCTTGCCGGTCTGACCGAGTGTGCGGGACTGGTGATCTCGCCCAAGACCGATGCGCCCCTGCGCCAGATCGAGTTCCTGGCGCTGAATGGGGGCAAGGCCCTGGTGGTCATGGTGACCGATGGGGGGATGGTGGAAAACCGGGTGATCGACCTGCCCGCGGGCCTGCCGCCGTCGGCCCTCGCCCAGGCGGCCAACTACATCAATTCGCACCTGGCGAACGCGACGATGCACGAGGCCCATGTCCGGATCCGGACCGAGATCGCCGAACACCGCACCGAGCTTGACACCCTGACCGGCAAGCTGGTGAGCGACGGGATCGCGCTGTGGGCCGGCGGAGCACCCGGTGGATCGCTGATCCTGCGCGGTCAGTCCAAACTGCTGAACGATGTGCACGCGCTCGAGGACCTCGAACGCATTCGGCAACTGTTCGAGACCCTGGAACGCCGCGAAAACCTGCTGCAGCTGCTCGAGGCGACCGGGGACGCGGACGGGGTCCAGATCTTCATCGGCTCGGAGAACATGCTGTTCCGCAACTCGGGCTGCTCGATGATTATCGCGCCCTACCACGACCAGAACCGGCGGGTCGTGGGCGCGCTCGGGGTCATCGGGCCGACCCGAATGAACTATGCCCGCATCATTCCGATGGTCGATTACACCTCGAAACTGCTGGGCCGGCTTCTGGACTGAGCCGGCCGCGGAGTTCCGGTTCAGTCGCGCAGGTCTTCCCAGATTGATTTCCAGCGGTCGAAGAACCCGGCCGACTTCGGGCTGGTCGACTTGCTCTGGTCGCGGGAGAATTCCTCGAGCAGCTGCTTCTGGTGCTGGGTCAGGTTGACCGGGGTCTCGACCACAATATCGACATGAAAGTCGCCGCGAACCGATGAGCGCAGCTGGCTCATGCCCTTGCCACGCAGCCGGTACCGGGTTCCGGTCTGGGTTCCCGGAGCGATGGTGACGCGGACCGGCGGCCCGTCCAGGGTCGGCACCTCGATGGCTCCGCCGAGTGCTGCCGTGGTCATCGACACCGGGACCTCGCAGAAGACGGTGGAACCGTCGCGACCGAAGAAGGGATGCTCGTTGATCGACAGGAAGATGTAGAGATCTCCCGACGGCGCACCCCGAATGCCGGCCTCGCCCTCTCCCGACAGCCTGATGCGGGTCCCGTCCTCCACGCCGGCCGGAATGGTGACCGAGAGCGACCGGTTTTTCCTGACCCGCCCGCTGCCGTGACAACTCTCGCACGGATTTTCGATCACCATCCCTGCGCCGCCACAGGAGGCGCAGGTGCGCTCGACGGTGAAGAAACCCTGTTGCGCCCGCACCCGGCCGCGTCCGCGACAGGTGCCGCAAGTGACCGGGTGCGAACCCGACTGCGCACCGCTGCCCGAACAGGTCTCGCAACTGACGCTGCCGGGGACGGAGACAGCCGCCTTGCGACCGCGGAATGCCTCCTCGAGTGTGATCGACATGTCGAACCGCAGGTCGGCGCCACGCTGGTTGGCCGACCCGCCGCGACGCCCACCCATGAAATCGCCGAAAACCTCGTCGAAGATATCGGCGAAACCCGCCCCGGCCGGTCCCCCGCCCATCCCGCCTTCGAAGGCATCGTGGCCGAACCGGTCATAGGCCGCCCGCTTCTGCGGATCCTTCAGGACATCGTAGGCCTCGTTGATGTCCTTGAACCGTTGTTCGGCAGAGGTGTCGTCGGGATTGCGGTCAGGGTGAAAGCGCAGGGCAAGCTTGCGGTAGGCCGACTTGAGAGCGGCATCGTCGGCGTTCCGGTCGACACCCAGCGTTTCGTAGTAGTCCTGTCGTGCCATGTCAGCTGCCATCCCTGCGCAGGCGGGCGTGGCTGCGCATCAGCGAGCGGGGAGCCCGGACCCGGTCGCGCTCCCCGTTGCGCAATACGATGTGATTTGCGGTCAGTTCGACGAGTTCCTGTCGCGCTCGTCAACTTCCTCGAAGTCCGCATCGACGACGTCGGCCCCGTCACCGTCCGAGGACGGAGCGGCCTGGGCGTCGCCGGGTTCCTCGGCCTGCTGATCCCGGTACATCTGCTCGCCCAGTTTCATCGAAGCCTGCTGCAGTGCCCCGATCGCGGCCGTGATCGCTCCCACGTCCTCACCCTCCGCCGCGGTCTTCACCGCCTCGATGTTCCGACGCACCTCCTCCTGGTCATCGGCAGGGACCTTGTCACCGAGTTCGGTCAGCATCCGTTCGGTACTGTGAACCGCCTGTTCGGCCTGGTTGCGGACCTCGACCAGTTCGCGACGCTTCCGGTCGCTCTCGGCGTTCTCTTCCGCTTCGCGGATCATCCGCTCGATGTCGTCGTCGGACAAACCGCCCGAAGCCTGGATCCGAACCTGCTGTTCCTTGCCGGTCGCCTTGTCCTTTGCCGAGACATTGACGATGCCGTTGGCGTCGATGTCGAAGGTGACCTCGACCTGCGGCATGCCGCGCGGGGCCGGGGGCAGCCCGACTAGGTCGAACTGGCCGAGCATCTTGTTGTCGGCTGCCATTTCCCGCTCGCCCTGGAAGACCCGGATCGTGACCGCCGTCTGGTTGTCCTCCGCGGTGGAGAAGGTCTGGCTCTTCTTGGTCGGAACCGTGGTGTTTCGGTCGATCAGTCGCGTGAAGACGCCGCCCAACGTCTCGATGCCGAGCGAGAGCGGAGTGACGTCCAGCAGCAGGACGTCCTTGACATCGCCCATCAGCACACCGGCCTGGATCGCCGCGCCCGATGCCACCACCTCGTCGGGATTGACGCCGCGGTGCGGGTCCCGGCCGAAGAAGGTCTTCACCGTCTCGATGATCTTCGGCATGCGGGTCATGCCGCCGACCAGGATCACCTCGTTGATCTCCCCGGCCGACAGCCCGGCATCGCGCAGTGCCGCCCGGCACGGCGCCACCGTCCGTTCCACCAGGTCCTCGACCAGCGCTTCGAGCTTGGCCCGCGTCAGCTTGATGTTGAGATGCTTCGGGCCCGACTGGTCAGCGGTGATGAACGGCAGGTTCACCTCGGTCTGCATCGAACTCGACAGCTCGATCTTGGCCTTCTCCGCCGCTTCCTTCAGCCGCTGCAGCGCCAGCTTGTCCTGGCGCAGGTCGACGGTGTTCTCCTTGCGGAACTCGTTGGCGAGGTAGTCGATGATCCTGTGGTCGAAGTCCTCGCCGCCAAGAAAGGTATCGCCGTTGGTCGACTTGACCTCGAAGACACCGTCACCGATTTCCAGTATCGAAATGTCGAAGGTGCCGCCGCCAAGGTCGTAGACCGCAACCATGCCGCCGCTCTTCTTGTCCAGCCCGTAGGCGAGAGCAGCCGCGGTCGGTTCGTTGATGATGCGCAGCACCTCGAGACCGGCGATCTGGCCGGCATCCTTGGTCGCCTGTCGCTGTGCGTCGTTGAAATACGCCGGAACCGTGATCACCGCCTGGCTGACGGTATCGCCGAGAAAGGCCTCGGCATCCTCCTTGAGCTTGCGCAGAGTAAACGAGGAAATCTGGCTCGGGCTGTACTTCCTGCCCTCGACCTCGACCCAGGCGTCGCCGTTGTCGCCCGAGGTCACCCGGTACGGCATCAGCTCCGCGAACCGCCGTGCGGCCGGATCGTCGTGGCGACGTCCGATCAGGCGCTTGATGGCAAACAGCGTGCTTTCCGGGTTGGTCACGGCCTGGCGCTTGGCCGGCTGTCCGACCAGCCGTTCATCCGAATTCGCGAAGGCCACCATCGAGGGCGTGGTACGGGCGCCTTCCGCGTTCTCGATGACCCGCGGGTCCGAACCGTCCATGAAGGCGACGCACGAATTCGTCGTGCCGAGATCGATACCGATTACCTTGGACATTGAAGCCTCTCGCCTGCGGCAAACGCACACGGCCCCACAGGGCACCGCGAACGGTCCCGTCTTGTCAGTGTTCGATGAATCTGGAATGGATATGGTTGTTGTCGGAAACGGCTTCAAGCCTCCGGTCGCACAAATTTCCGAAACGCCTGGGCGCCAGCCGTTCCGACTCACCCGCCGTCACGGGAGTTCCCCGCGCCGTGATCATTTCCGCGAGTTACCGCTGCGACATTCCGGCCTTCTACTCACGCTGGTTCTCGAACCGGCTCGATGCCGGATGGTGCGAGGTCCGCAATCCGTGGTCAGGGAAGATTTCCCGGGTCGCGCTCGACGCCCGGGCGGTGACCGGATTCGTGTTCTGGACGCGGCGGACGGCACCGTTCATGGCGGTCCTGCAACGGTTGCGGGACAGGGGAACGCCGTTCGTCGTCCAGTTTACCGTCACGGGCTATCCACGTGACCTCGAGCCGGGTGTCGTCGACTGGCGCCGTGCCGTCGATGACCTGCACGAGATCGCGGACCGGTTCGGTTCCCGCGTTCCGGTGTGGCGGTACGACCCGGTGATCGAGACCGCACGGACACCGGCAGCGTTTCACGTCGAACAGGTCTCGATGCTGTCCGAACGGTTGACCGGGGCGAGTGACGAGGTGGTGCTGTCGTTTGCCCACATCTATGCCAAGACCAGGCGGTCGCTGGACCGGCTGGCGCCGGAGTGGCGGGACCCGCCGGCGGACGAGAAACGGGCATTGCTCCGGCGCCTTGGCCAGGTCGCCAACGCAAACGGCCTGCGACCCACGGTCTGCGCCCAGCCCGGTCTCGTCAGTCCGCCGCTCGCGCCCGCGGCGTGTATCGACGCGGACCGGCTTGCCGACGCCGGAGGCCTGCCGGTCCGGGTGCGGCAGAAGGGCAACCGGCCCGGGTGCCTGTGTGCGGAATCACGCGATGTCGGGGCCTATGACAGCTGTATCCAGGGCTGCGTCTATTGCTACGCGGTCCGTTCCCGGGCCGCGGCGCGCCGACGCATGCAGCGGCACGATCCGGAGTGCCCGGTTCTGATACCGCAACCGGGTCAGCAGTCCGCGTCTTCCCCTGCCGTATCCTCATCTTCTGCCGGCACGTCCTCCCCGGCCGCCTCTGCCGGCGGCGGAGGATCCTTGGCGACACCGACCATCGCGGCCCGCAGCAGCCGGTCGCCCAGGACGTAGCCCGGCTGCAGCACCTGGATGACGGTTCCCGCCTCCTGGCCCGAGTCGGTGACCTCGAACATGGCCTGGTGCAGGTTGTAGTCGAACTTCTCGCCGGCGGGGTCCACGCGGCTGATGCCGTTCTTCTCCATGGCGGCAAGTAGGTCGCGTTCGGTCATTTCGACCCCGACCACCATGTTGCGGACCCACTCGTCCGCGTCCTCGAGACTGTCAGGCGTCGCCTCCAGTGCGCGGCGCAGGTTGTCGGCTGTGCTCAGCAGGTCACGCGCAAAGGCGGCAATGCCGAACCTGCGGGTCTGTTCCTTCTCCCGTTCGGTCCGCTTGCGCAGGTTCTCCTGCTCGGCGACGGCGCGCAGCAACTGGTCCCTGAGTGCCAGGACCTGGGCTGCCAGTTCGGCCTCCCTGTCGACTTCCAGCTCCTGAACGTCCGCATCAGCAGTGTCCGGGTCGACCCCGGGATCCGGTGAACCGGACCCGGCTTCCTCCTCCCGGGAGGGATCGTCCGCATCGCCGGTTTCCTCCGGGGCCGGTCGGTCGACCTGGCCGGGTTCTTCCTCTTCATGATTCCTGGACATGGTTCCTTCTGCCGCTTGCCTGTGCCTGACTGTCACACATGTAGGGGATCGTCGGAATTTTGCAATCGCACCGTGCCCGGACACGGCCGGCGGGCGAGCATTTTCCGGTCGGTTCGCAGGCGCCGGCGTCCTTTCCGCCTGCCGCTGCGAGCGTCTTGATATATCCAGCGCGTTCGGGAATGCGCCGGCACACTGTGGACCGGTGACCCTGTTGGCCCGCCGGTCCGGGACGTACCGGCGGGTCGATTGTCCGCGATGCTGCGGTGCGGTAGCATTGGGGGCCGGGACTCCTCAAGGGAATCGCAGCTCATGGTCGGCGGATCACGCATCGGCAGCATCGTCACGGCGATCGTCACCACGCCGGTTACCCTCGCGGTGATCCTCTTCGCCGTGTCCAACCGCCACCCGGCCGAGTTGCGCCTGTGGCCGCTGGCTGGATCGGCAGAGGTTCCCCTCTATCTCGTGGGGCTTGCGACCATGCTGATCGGATTCCTGTTCGGAGCCGCCGTGGCCTGGTTTGGCGCCGGGACGGCCCGCGCCCGTGCCCGGACGGCGGAACGGGATCTGCGGGTGCTGCGGACCAGTCTGCCTGCTGCCGGGCCGGACGGCGGCAGGACACGCGGTGCGGGCGGACCGCCATGAAGGCCGGGCTGCAGATCAAGATATGCGGACTGAACACTCCCGAGGCGGTGCTGGCGGCGCGCGGAGCGAGTCACAACGGCTTTGTGTTCTACCCCCCGTCCCCGCGCTCGGTCTCGCCGCGGCGTGCCGGGGAGCTGGCAAGGGACGCGACCGCGCGCCGGGTTGCGGTCGTGGTCGATCCGGACGACGGGCTGGTCGAATCGATCCTCGAGTTCCTCGCCCCCGACTTCCTGCAGTTGCACGGACACGAG
This sequence comes from Alphaproteobacteria bacterium bin52, assembly GCA_002238645.1. Taxonomy (GTDB): domain Bacteria; phylum Pseudomonadota; class Alphaproteobacteria; order Thalassobaculales; family Thalassobaculaceae; genus Bin52. Next base: position 41,336 of record MPMT01000031.1, read on the forward strand.
ACCCCCGACCGTGCCCGTGACCTCGCGGACCGGTACGGGGTCGGCATCATGAAGGCGTTGCGCGTCTCCGCTCCGGTCGATGTGGAGGAAGCCCTCATGTGGGACGGGGTGGCCGATGCCCTGCTGTTCGATGCCCGGCCACCGGTCGGCGCCACCCTGCCCGGCGGCAACGGAGCATCGTTCGACTGGACCCTGCTCGCGGACTTCGACAGCGCATGCCCCTGGTTCCTGTCAGGCGGATTGGATGCCGCGAGCGTGCGCGGCGCGCTCGAGACCGTGTCGCCGGACGGCGTCGACGTCTCCTCGGGCGTGGAGGATGCCCCGGGTGTAAAGAACCCGGACCGGATCAGGGCCTTCATCGCCACGGTGCAGGGTCGCCCAGCCTGATCCGCAGCCCGGCCCCGTTGCCGGCCGTCCCTCCGCCCGCGCTTGCGTCGCCGCCGGCACAACCGCATTATGCGCCCGACCAAGTCCCGGTGCCGACGGAGTGGCCATGCCGGCAACAGCTGCGACCAATACCTTCCGTGCCGGGCCGGACGAGGACGGACATTTCGGCAGTTTCGGCGGTCGGTACGTCGCCGAGACCCTGATGCCGCTGATCCTCGATGTCGAGGCGGCGTGGTCGCAGGCGCGCTCCGACCAGGATTTCTGGTCCGAACTCAGGTCCTACCACGTCCAGTACATCGGACGGCCCAGCCCGCTCTACCTTGCGAGCCGGCTGACCGAGCACTTCGGCGGTGCCCGGCTGTACTTCAAGCGTGACGAGCTGAACCACACCGGTGCGCACAAGATCAACAACGTCATGGGCCAGGCGCTGCTCGCGAGGCGCATGGGCAAGACCAGGATCATTGCCGAGACCGGCGCCGGCCAGCACGGGGTCGCGACTGCCACCGCATGCGCGCTGTTCGACATGGAGTGCGAGGTCTTCATGGGTGCCGAGGATGTCGAGCGGCAACGGCCGAACGTCGACAGGATGCGGTTGCTCGGAGCGAAGGTTCACCCGGTGACATCCGGGTCCGCCACGCTCAAGGACGCGATGAACGAGGCGCTGCGCTACTGGGTGTCCACGGCGGAGACGCACTTCTACATCATCGGAACGGTGGCAGGACCGCATCCGTACCCGCAGATGGTCCGGGACTTCCAAAGCGTGATTGGCGAGGAGACCCGCGAACAGATGCTTCGCGCCGAGGGCCGCCTGCCGGACACCCTGGTCGCCTGCATCGGCGGCGGATCGAACGCCATGGGACTGTTCTACCCGTTTCTCGACGAACCGGAGATTACGATCTACGGGGTCGAGGCAGCGGGACACGGTATCGATACCGACGCGCACGCGGCCTCGATAGCCGGGGGCAGGCCCGGTGTACTGCACGGCAACCGGACCTACCTGCTGCAGGACGATGACGGTCAGATCACCGAGGCGCACTCGATCTCTGCCGGTCTCGACTATCCGGGCATCGGTCCGGAGCACTCCTGGCTGCACGAGACCGGACGGGTGCAATATGTCAGCGCCACCGACACCGCGGCACTGGAGGCCTTTGCGCTGTGTTCGCGGCTTGAAGGCATCATCCCGGCCCTGGAACCGAGCCACGCGCTCGCATTCCTGGCCACCATCATTGGCGACCTGCCGAAGGAACACCTGATGGTGATGAACATGTGCGGGCGCGGTGACAAGGATCTCGAGGCGGTGCTGCCGCGGCTTGACGCCATGGGGTTGCTGTGAGCGACCGGCTCGCCCGGATGTTCGGCCGCTGCGCGGCGGAGAACCGGGCGGCGCTCGGCATCTTCATCACCGCGTCGGATCCGGACGTCGACACCTCGCAGGCCATCCTGGATCACCTGCCCGGTGCCGGCGCCGACATGGTCGAGTTCGGCATGCCGTTTTCCGATCCGATGGCCGACGGTCCGGCGATCCAGGCATCGAGTCAGCGGGCGCTTCGGTCGGGGGGCTCGCTCGCTCGCACAGTGGGCATGGTCCGCAGGTTCCGCGACCGTGACGCGACGACCCCGGTGGTGCTGATGGGGTACTACAACCCGATCTTCAGCTACGGTGTTGCCCGGTTCCTCGACGAGGCGGTGGGAGCAGGGGTTGACGGCCTGATCGTGGTCGACCTGCCGCCGGAGGAAGACGAGGAGCTGTGCCTGCCGGCAACCAGGGCCGGTCTGCCGTTCATCCGCCTTGCCGCCCCGACAACCAGGGATTCGCGCCTGCCAGCGGTGCTGCGCAACGCGTCGGGTTTCATCTACCATGTCTCCATTACCGGGATCACCGGCACCCGGTCGGTTCCGATCGACATGGTCCGCGTTGCGGTCGGGCGGCTGAGGGCCCACACCGATCTGCCGGTCGGGGTCGGTTTCGGGATCAGGACCCCGGAACAGGCGGCCGCGGTGGCCCGGGCCGCCGATGCCGCGATCGTCGGTTCAGCCGTGGTCACCGCCATCGCCGGGTCCCTGGACGCCGAAGGCAGGGCCGGCGAGCGTACCGTTCCTGCCGTGCTGGACCTGGTCGGGTCTCTGGCCGGCGGTGTGCGCGACGCGCGCCGGTGAGGGTAGGGAAACCATGAACTGGATCACCAACTCGGTCCTGCCCAAGATCAAGGCACTGGTTCAGCAGAGCGAGGCTCCGGAAAACCTGTGGGCCAAGTGTGCCGCGTGCGACGAGATGATCTTCCACCGTCAGCTCGCCGAGAACCTGCAGGTTTGCCCGCACTGCGGCCATCACCGCCGGCTTGGCGTGACCGAACGTCTCGAGATGCTGTTTGACGACGGCCAGTCCACCAGGATCGATCTGCCGCAGCCGAACAGCCCCGATCCACTGAAGTTCCGGGACCGCAAGCGCTACGGTGACCGGCTGCGTGAGGCCCAGGCGAAGACCGGAAACCAGGATGCCATCGTGGTGGCGCACGGAACCATGGACGGGCACCCGGTGGTCGCGGCGGTGTTCGCCTTCGAATTCATGGGCGGCTCGATGGGCGTCGCGGTCGGCGATGCCCTGATCCGGGCCGCGGAAGCCGCCCTGGAACACCAGGCGCCGCTGATCGTATTCCCGTCATCCGGAGGAGCCCGGATGCAGGAGGGAATTCTCTCGCTAATGCAGATGCCGCGGACCGTCATCGCGGTGGACATGGTCAAGGATGCAGGGCTGCCGTACATGGTGGTGCTGACCAATCCGACCACGGGGGGAGTGACCGCGTCCTTCGCCATGCTGGGTGACATTCACCTGGCCGAGCCGGGTGCGATCATCGGCTTTGCCGGTCAGCGGGTGATCGAGGAAACCATCCACGAACGGCTGCCGGAAGGTTTTCAGCGCTCGGAGTACCTGCTCGAGCACGGCATGGTCGACATGGTGGTTCCGCGTCACGAACTGCGCGATACCCTGGTCCGGCTGCTTGACCTCATCAGACGCCCCGGAACACTTGCCGCACGACAGGACGCCGCCTGAACCCATGGACGATGCGGCCATCCTGGCGCGGCTGGCCGAGCTGCATCCCCGGGTGGTGGATCTGTCACTCGGGCGGCTGGAACGCCTGCTTGCGCGGCTCGACAACCCCCAACACCGCCTGCCCCCGGTGGTTCATGTCGCGGGCACCAATGGCAAGGGCTCGACCATTGCCATGCTGGGTGCAATCCAGCGCGCGGCGGGGCGGACGGTCCATGTCTACACCTCGCCGCATCTCGTCCGGTTGAGCGAGCGCTACGTGGTTGCCGACCGGGAGATCGACCCCGATCACCTCATGGAACTGCTTGTCCGGTGTGAACAGGCCAACCGGGGAGACAGCATCACCCAGTTCGAGATCATGACGGCCGCCGCGATGCTGGCCTTTGCCGAAACCCCGGCCGACCTGCTGCTGCTCGAGGTCGGCCTCGGTGGCCGTTTCGACGCCACCAACGTGGTCGACCGGCCCGCCCTCTCGATCATCACCCCGGTTTCGCTCGATCACCAGCACTTCCTGGGTGACACCCTTGCCGCCATTGCTTTCGAAAAGGCCGGGATCCTGAAGCCCGGCGTTCCGGCGGTCATCGCGGCCCAGCACGCCGATGCGCTCGAGGTCATCATGGCGCGTGCGGCGGAATGCGCCGCCCCGACGGTGCTCCAGGGCAGGGACTGGTCGGCCGAGGGCGTCGGCGACGGTCTCCTGTACCGCGGCCAGGGCCGATGCCTGCGTCTTCCGCGGCCGGTGTTGCGCGGCGGGCACCAGTTCGGCAACGCCGGTACCGCAATCGCGGCCGCCCTGCTGCTCGGGCGGCAGTTCCCGGTGAATGAGGGCGCACTCGCGCAGGGTCTCGCGAGCGCGGTCTGGCCCGCGCGTCTGCAGCAGCTCTCCCGCGGGCCGATCTGCGAGGCCCTGCCGGAGCGAGCCGAACTCTGGGTCGACGGCGGCCACAATGCCGACGCGGGCCGGGTCATCGCCGCGGAACTCGCCACGTGGCGCCGGGTTCGGCCGGCGCGATCGATCGGCCTGGTGTTCGGCGGTCTCGACACCCGTTCGCCGGAAGCGTACCTGGCGCATTTCTGCGGACATGCCGACGCGGTGCGCACGGTGGCCATTCCCGGCGAAACCCATTCGATACCGGCGGAGCGGGGGGCGGAGGCGGGTCGTTCGGTCGGTCTTGCCTGCTGCGAGGCGTCACCCGACGTGGCGGGTGCGGTGCAGTCGCTGGTGCGCGAACTCGGTCCCGACACGGCGGTCCTGATATGCGGATCGCTCTATCTGGCCGGCAGCGTGCTCGCAAGCCACGGCTGACGCTCCTGGTCCTGCGAGCGCTCGGCCGGAACCTGGCGGCGTGCCGGTCACTCCTCGAGTGCGTGAGCGACCCATTCGGTCAGCTTCTGCTCGGACAGCGCACCGACCCGGGTCGCAGCCACCTCGCCTTCGCGGAACAGCATCAGGGTCGGGATGCCGCGAATGCCGTAGTTCGCCGGGGTCTGCGGATTGTCGTCGACATTCACCTTGGCAACCGTCAGACGGTCTCCCATGGAGTCGGCGATGGCCTCGAGCGCCGGCGCGATGGCCTTGCACGGCCCGCACCACTCGGCCCAGAAATCAACCAGGACAGGCTTGTCAGCCTGCAGGACATCGGTGGCGAAACTGTTGTCCGAGACCGCGACAGTAGCCATGTATTCATCTCCATATAGCCAGATGGACGGGGCAACTCCCTGCCGGCGCCCCTTGGCCCCGGCCTTGCGCAGACTACGGGGATTGGATCGCAAAGTCACCGGGATTGGCCCCGGCGCAGGAACGCCGAAACATGCATGGGTCGGCGGGCTCCGGCGAACCTGCCGTCGCCGCCATCGGGGGTTGCCGTGGGGCCGAATCCGCTGCCTCTATCCCGTGAACTGTCGCTTCAGCCCCTGCCAGGTGCCCGGATAGTCGCGCTGGAGACCGGCTCCGGTCATGGCGTGACCGGTCACCCGGTAGGGGTGGCGGCTCTCGAGCATGAAACTGACGCCGTCGTCGACACGCTGGGGCGACAGGTCATGGGCGCTTGCCGCCTCGAAGACCTCGGGCGCCGGCCCGTGCGGGATCATGCAGTTGTGCAGGCTGGCACCGCCGGGCAGGAAGCCCTCGGGCCTGGCGTCGTAGGCGCCGTAGAGCAGCCCCATGAACTCGCTCATCGTGTTGAGGTGGTACCAAGGCGGCCGAAAGGTGTCCTGTCCGACCAGCCAGCGCGGAGCGAAGGCGACGAGGTCGGCGTTGGCGACGCCCGGCGTGTCGGAGCGAGAGGTCAGCACGGTGAAGATCGACGGGTCCGGATGGTCGAAACTGATCGATCCGAACACGTTGAAAGTGCGCAGGTCATACTTGCAGGGCGCGTGGTTGCCGTGCCAGGCGACGACGTCGAGCGGCGAATGGCCGAGTACACAGGCGTGGAAGGCGCCTCCGGTCTTCAGTACCAGTTCGAATTCGCCGGCGATGTCCTCGTACGCGGCCTGCGGATAGAGGAAATCCCGCGGATTGGCGAGGCCGTTGGCGCCGATCGGACCGAGGTCCGGCAGTTCGAACGGCGCACCGTAATTCTCGCACAGATAGCCGCGCGACGGGCCGTCTGGCAGGTCGACGGCGATCTTGATGCCGCGTGGAATGACCGCCAGGTCGCCGGGTGTCAGGTCCAGGATGCCGCATTCGGTGCGAAGGCGCACACTCCCGGCAGCGGGCAGCAGCACCATCTCGGCGTCGGCATTCTTGAAGTAGCGTCGGTCCATCGCGGCATTGGCGCTGTACAGGTGGACTGCCAGGCCGGTTCCGACGCCCATGTCGCCGTTCCAGGCATAGCTCGCCATGCCGTCGAGAAAGTCGACGGGTGTGTGCGGCGTCGGCCGGGGCGACCATCGGCACTGGGTATGCGGAAAGCTCCCGTCGTCAGACGGCGCGGTCAGCCAGAGCGGCAGGTCGATCCGCCGCCACTCGCCCTGGGATACCACCGACGGCACGATGCGGTAGAACCAGGTCCGCCGGTTCTGCGCGCGCGGCGCGGTGAAGGCGGTGCCGCTGATCTGCTCGGCATACAGGCCGTAGGCCGGCCGTTGCGGTGAGTTGCGGCCGACCGGCAGGGCTCCGGGCAGGGCTTCCGTAGCGTGTTCGTTGCCGAAGCCGGACATCATGCCGGTTGCGGCGCTGTCGGTCCCGGTTGCCGGCCGCCGGGCGGAAGGGTGCTCGTTCATGGCCCAGGTCCGTCACTGACGTTTTGCCGGACCCTATACGAATCCGGTCTGGCCCGGGAGTCGTCATATAGGCCCATGAGGGTGCAGACGAAATCGATCTTCTCCCGGTTCGAGGAGGTGCTGACCCGATCCAACAGCCGTGACGGGCCCCGACCGGCAGGCAGGGGGTGGCCCGGAGCCTCTGAATAAGAAGGGCCCGAAATCGATCCGGTCCTGAGGCACCATGCATCCGAGCGCCTGCTCTATGGGTCCGCCTTCCAAGTCTCCTGTCCCTGATGCTCCCGAACATGTCGGGTTTTCCACGCGAGCATCGGCATGGCCTTGATTCGGACACGGATCTCGGGCGCGATGTCCAACAGATCCGCGTCGATTTCGCCGCGATCGAGCACGCCATCGAGAAACGCCCGCTCATTGGCGGTCAGATCGAACAGGAAGGCGAACCGTTCGCGGCAAAGCGCAACGGTCTCATCGATCCACGCGTCGATCGCTCCCCTGACGGCAAGAAGGTCGCGAGGCAGGCAAATTGCGAGCTTCTGGCGAAATTCGCGCGGATCGCCCTCGATGGCGTCGACTGACCTGGTGCGCCAGTCGCGTCGCCCGCTGGCGCCCATGGCCAGCACGGCAGCCTTGATCCGGTTCCAGTCGAGCCTGTCGATGGAGAGGATCCGCCGCGCGTCGAACAGATCGCGGGCTGCATGTCTGTCGATGAGCGCGACAAGCTTGCCGGCGACGATTTCGTGGAGATCAAGGACAAGAACGTCCTTCGCCCGCATGCCGCCCAGGGGGAGAGACTCCATGCGCGCCATGCCGAACAGCGGCTGACGCGCCATGTAGTTGACGTCGACCTCCAACGTGGCGTTGCCACCGAGCGCCGAGGCGTAGCGCGCCAGCCACTTGCCGCCGGCGTGTTCGTCAGGCCTGCGGCGCATGCCGTATCCCTGGGAAGCGAGGAGACGGTCGAGCGCGGCGTCGACGTCGGGGCGTTCGGCTTCCATCGCTGCCCGGTCGAGGGCACCGACATAATTGAGGTCGATATTGACCGAGAGCCGGTCGAGACCGAGGTGGAAGAGGTTGAGCGCCGTCCCGCCCTTGAGTACGAGACGGTCCGCCAGAACCCGATCCCGCGCGATCTCCTGCAACAGGTCCAGTAGCCGCAACACCTTCTCCAGCGTGCCGGCCTGGTGGCCGGTCTCGTCGGCGAGACGCTGCAGGGCTTGGGCGGACGGCGCCGCCATCTACAGGTCCTCGAAGCGGCGTTCGAGGACATCGACAGGGAGAATAACGTTCCAGTCCCTGGCCGTCTTTCCCTCGCCCGGTGTGGCGCCAAGAGCATATCGGGGCTGAGCCGGCATGAGCGTGCGGAGGTCCTGCAGCGCAGCGTCAGGGGCGCCCAGCCGCTTCTGCTCGTGCTCCAGCCAGAAGCCCATGGCGCCGGCGGTAGTGGCCTTGCCGAGCGCGCGCTGGTAGCGGACCAGCACCAGGGCGTCGATCCGCACCACAAGATCCAGGCAGTTGAAGAGTTCCTCCGCGCCTCCGGCCAGATCGTAACGGTTGAACAGATCGGCGATCGTTCGCTCGATCGTCGTCACCCCGACCTCTTGCCCCAGGCGATCGATTGCCATGACGCCATCCGGTGGCGCGAAGCCGCGGGGCGGCCTGACGAACCGGCAGGCGAAACCAGCCGCCTCGAACAGGCCGGGCTGGCCCTCCGCGATGACCTGCACGTCGTGCCCTTCCGTATAGGCGTAGCCGTGCAGTTCGAGGGCAGAGTGATAGGCAATCGTGCTGCGTTGACGCAGACGGGAGGCGGCTAGAAAACGGTCGACAGACCATGTCGCGGCGTTGGCATGCTTGGGCACCGAGGCGAAGACACCTCGGGCGATGCGCCGGATGTTGCCGGCCTGGAGATGCTGGGCGAGCATCGCCGTGACGACCCTGTCCTGGGGATGGCGGCCGACGGCCGCGGCATATTCGGCCCGGCGGAAGACCGGGTTGGCGCTAAAGAAGGGTGCGGAGATGAGCCGGGGCATGGCGGTTCGGGCAATTATTCAAAATACTCTCTTGTAGCCATATATAAACTCAGACTTCCTGACCTCTTAGCGTTTGCAGTTTCGGTTGGCGTGGCAGGAACCCCATGAATTCTGCTACGTTTTGGCTGTTTCGGGCCGTTTTTGAGTGGCGGTCGCGCACCGGTTCTGATATTATAATATGACACTGAATGCGCGGTTTCAGCCATGCCCATCACCCTCCCACTCTGCCCTCCAGAGGCGGTTCCGATCGGCAACAGTTGCTTCGCCGTTCTGATCTCGGACGACACCCTCACCTACTTCTCCAACCTCGTTCCCTTTGACAGCCACGCCGCCGATGACCGCGCCGCCATGCTCTTGCGGATCGGCCGTCTCGCGGTGATCAGCGCGATCTCGCCGCAGGATCTGGCCGACGCTTTCGGTATCTCGCGGGCGACCGTGCAGCGCGCACGGCGGCGCTACCTGGCCGAGGGTGAAGCGGCATTCTTGAAACCGCGTCGCGGCCGCGGGCCTTCGGTGTTCACGCCGGAGTTGGCCGGGAAGGCGACAGCGTTGCTGGAAACGGGCATGAGCGGCTCTGCGGTTGCCCGGGCTCTCGGCGTGTCGGTGGCGTCGGTCAACAAGTGGCGCCGGCAGGGGCTGATCGGCGAGGCGACGAGCGCGCGGGAGCCTGGAGGCTCGACCGAGGCGCGTGGCGATGAAGAGGCTGGCGATGCAGCCGGGCCCGAGACGACCGAAGCGCGGCGCTCTGCGGGAGCGCCGCAGGCCTGCGGACCAGGTCCGTTCGAGGCCGGGACGCAGACGGACCGCAGCGCGCGCGATCGTCGGGACCGGCAAGCGCCGATGGGGCGAGCGACCTGCGATGTCCTGGCTCGCGTGTTGGCCAGTTGCGGACAGGCGGGACCGGTCGAGCCGCAGTTCACCGATGCTGCCCGGGGGGTGCGCGCAGGCGGCGTTCTCGCCGCCCTGCCGGCCCTGCTCAAGGAAGGGCTGTTGGCCGCGAGCGATGTCCTGCCATTGCTGCCGAAGGGCTACTACGGCCTGCCTACGATCCTGCTCTTTCTGGCCTTCATGACCCTGGCGCGGGTGCGCAACCCCGAGAGCCTGCGCTACCAGCCGCCGGGCGAGTGGGGCGCCATCCTCGGCCTCGACCGCTGCCCCGAGGTCAAGACGC
>MPMT01000032.1 GCA_002238645.1 Alphaproteobacteria bacterium bin52
GCCTTGCGCCGAACGGCTGGCATATCGCGTTCAGCCTCGCGATTGAACACGAGCCCCCGGCGAATATCGCGCCAGCCGTGGGCATCGACCGGGGCGTGGCCAACACGCTTTCGCTGTCCACGGGCGAGCATATCCCGGTTCCGGCCAGTCTTGCGGATCTGGAGCGCAGGCAACGCAGGGCGCAGCGCGTCCTCTCGCCGCAAACCTGGGTCCAGGCGATATGCCAGGGCCAGACGGCGCGTGGCGGTGCTGGCGGCCCGCCGCGCCCGTATCCGCCGCGATTGGCTCCACCGGGCCAGCTCCGATCTCTCGCGGCGCTTCGGCACGGTCGTGATCGAAGACCTGAACACCCGGAACATGACCGGTTCCGCTCGTGGGACGATGCAGGAACCGGGGCGCACTGTTCGCCAGAAGGCCGGTCTGAACAGGTCGATCCTGAACCAGGGCTGGCATCTCCTTGAAACCCTGCTGGACTGCAAGCTGGAAGAACGCGGCGGAACGCTGGTCAAAGTGCCCGCCCACAACACCTCGCGCACATGCTTCGCGTGCGGCGCGGTGGACAGCCGGAGTCGCAAGAACCAAGCGAGCTTCGTCTGCACCACCTGCGGACATCGAGACCACGCGGACATCAATGCGGCAAAGGTCATCCTGCGTCGGAACACGGCGTTCATGCTCGTGGAGGAAAGGCATTGGCCCTCCGGTGAAGCGAGAACTATCGGTGGAGCGACAAGCCCTGCCGGAAATCTCCAGCCTTCAGGCCGGGGAAGATGTTAACCGCACATCGTGAGCGCCGCATGCGCGACGGCGCGCGCCGTGACCATCAATTCACTGACCTCGACACGCTCATCCGGCGCCGGCCACTCCGGATAGACCTTGATGTCGCCGGGGCCGTACTGGATCGACGGAATGCCGGCGGCGGCCAGTACATTCCCGTCCCCGTAGTTTCCGATGCGTTCGACGCTGCCGAGTTGAGCGGGCTTGCCGCTTGCAAGCTCCTGCCCCTCCGCGAGCGCCCTGACCAGCGGATGGTCGTGGGCGATCTCCATCGGTTCCATGTGATAGGGGTCGTCGGGACCGTTGGCGGGCACGGTCAGCCTGTAGTCCAGGTTCGGCAAATCGTTGATGCCGTCAAGCACCCGCTGGACATCCTCGCGGACCGTTTCGGCCGTCATTCCGGGAACCGTGCGCACCTGGAACATGAGGTCGCACTCGCGGCCGTAATGGTCCTTGTGGATCGTGTCGTAGCGGATCATCGGGAAATCGGCGAGCTCCGGGTGGGGCGCATGGCTCAACCAGTCGTTGGGCAGCCGGTTGGTCAGACTCGGTCCGAAGTGGCGGATCAGCTCCGCCTGAAGCTCGATGGCGTTGGTGTATTTCGACCGTGCCTCGGGTGTGAAGCGGAAGAACAGGCCAGGCGTCGTCGTCGCGATCTTGACACGCACGGATCCCGTTACGACCGTTCCGAGCGTGTTCGCCGCATGCTCGATGTTGATGCAGCAGTCGGCCCTGACTCCATTCCTGAGCGCCGCGCGCGTACCTGTGCCGCCGAGTTTGTGTGCCGCGACTGGGCAGACGACGATATCGCCTCTGAGTTCGACACCGGCATCGACGATGGCGGCAACGCCGGCAATGGCTGCGGCGAGGCCCCCCTTGTCGTCCTGCGCGCCGAGCCCCCACAGCCAGCCGTCCTCCAGCTTTCCCTCATAGGGGTCCACCGTCCAGCCTGACATCAGCACGTTGGTGTCGGTGTGGCCGTTGATCATCAGGCTCTTGCCGCCACCCGAGCCCCTCAGTGTCGCGATGGGCTGGCGCGTGGTCCTGCCTTTCTCCCAGGGATGCTCGACCTCCATCATTTCGACTTCGAGGCCGAGGTTCGCAAGATATCCGGCCAGGAAGTCCGCCACTTCCTGCTCCTCGAAGAAAAAGCTCGGGATGCGGATCATGCGCCGGGCGAGATCGACCAGGCGTTCCTCCGAGACGGTCTTGAACACGGTGCGGGACAGTTCGGATTGGGGCATCGGATCGGACCTAGTAGCCGCGTTCGATGTTGGCGCGGGTCGGCAGGGTATCCCCGGCCAGGTCGGCGCGAAGATTGTCAAACAGGAGGTCGAGCGTGAGCGGGGAATACTGTTCCCGGTCGATGCAGGAGGTATGCGGCGTGATGACAAGGTTCGGCAGCGTCCACCACGGGGACTCGGGCGGTACCGGCTCCGGTTCGAAATTGTCCAGCACCGCCCCTGAGAGGTGTCCGGAGGTCAGCGCCTCGGCAAGGGCATCGAAATCGAAGACCGGTGTAGGTGCCGTCGCAACCAGGCCCGCGCCTTTCTTCATCATGGCGAAGACGTTTCGGTCGATGGAGCCCCTGGTCTCCTCGGTGCTGGGCAGCGCCACCAGCACGAAGTCAGCCCGGCGCAGCACTCCCTCCAGTTCTCCCGGCCCGACCGTCTCGTGGCAGGCTTCATGAGGTTCGCCGGATCTGCGTACGCCAAGCACGTGCATGCCGAGACCGCGCGCGCGCGCCGCGCCGGCGCCGCCGACATGCCCGGCCCCGACGACGGCCAGCGTCTTGCCTTCGATGCTGGTCTCGATTTGTGGCGTCCAGCGCCGTTCCTCCTTCGCCGTGGCGAAGAAGGGAATGCGGCAGTTGAGCATCAGCAGCGATGCCGCGATGAATTCGCCCGCCTTCCTGGCGTGGATGCCGCTGTTGTGGACGAGCAAGGCGCCGGGCTTCAGCCAGCCCGAGACCGGCAACAGCTTGTGGAACGAGGCCGAGGTGACCATCGCCCAGCGCAGTTCCGGCCCTCTCACCGGAGCCTGCTCCAGAAGTTGCTGGGTCGTTGCGACGATGACCTGCGCATCGACCATGCCCGCCTCATATTCCCCCCGTGTTTCGCCGAAGCTGACATCGACCGCAGCCGCAACGTCGGGATGACGTCGGCAGGCTTCGTCGTACTGCGCGCGGGTTATGGCGAAGGCGGGATTTGACTTGCGCACCGGATATCCCGGCGGCGCCTTCTCGGGCGACGGCGGGTTCTGGATATGGAGTCGGATGCGGGGGTCAGTTTCCGGCATGACTTGGTCCCTTACCTGGGCGCTACGGCGACGGGGATCGTCGCCGCTCGCCTGCGTCCTCAGGCGGCCTCGGCCACCTCGCTGCGCACCGTGCCATATGCCGGAATGTCGCCTTCAAGCGTCGTGCGGAGCATGTGGCGCTCGTGTTTCTCGTCGTCGTAGGGGATGGCGCAATGCTGGCTGCAGCGGTTGTCCCAGAGCACGACATCACCCACCCGCCAGCGATGGCGATAGACAAACTGCGGTTGGACCGCGAATTCGGAGAGTTCCCGGATCAACGCCTTGCCCTCGTCCTTTCCGAACCCTTCGATCTCGACGGTCCAGCGTCCGACATAGAGGGACTTCCGGCCGGTTTCCGAGTGGATGCGCACCAGCGGGTGCCAGACATCGGGCCGGTCCCGCTTTTCCTGCTCGGTAAGCGGCGGCAGGTGCGGATAGTTGACCGGGTGCAGTTCGGCCCGGCTGAATCGGGCGCGCCGGCCCTCGATTGCGTCGCGCAGGCGGTCCGGCAGGGCGTCGTAGGCCGCGTACATGTTCGAGAAGGCTGTATCCCCGCCCTTCGGCGGAACGATGACGGCATAGAGCATGGAGCCCATATTGGGCACCAGCTTGTCCTCTCCGTCCGAGTGCCATCCCCATCCGGCCCGGCGCACGCCAACAGGTTTGCCCTCTCGCACCAGATTGGAAACGATGAAGACTTCCGGGTGGTCCGGCAGGGTCACGGGCGCTTCGTTGGCGAGCCGGGGCATGATGTGGAGCGGACCGAACCGGCGGGTGAAGGCCACGTGCTGGGCCGGCGTCCAGGAGACGTTCCGGAACAGCAGCACGTTGTGGTCGAGCCATGCCTGCCTGATTTCGGCGATCGTGTCGTCATCAATGTCGCCCGCTGGATCAATGCCCTGGATTTCCGCACCGATGACGTTACTGAGTGGGCGCACCTTGATGGCCATCAGTCGTCTCCCCATCCGGTTGCCGTGGTCCGCCAGCCTGGAGGCCCACGCCCGATCATCCTAAACGCGCGGGATCATGTTTCAAGACCGGGGCAGCGAAATGCGCGCTCCGTCGCCCGCCCTGCGCATTGCCCTGCGGGATCATGCCTGCGCCCTTTTCGGTGGTCATGATGGTCGGAGCGTTGAAATTGCCGGTGGTGACGGTCGGGGTGACCGAGGCATCCATCGCGCGGAGCCCGGCCAGCCCGTGGGCGCGCAGTCGCGAACCACCCACGCATAAGGACCGTGTCGCCGTCGATCACCCGGGCCGGACAGGGCTTTGCCGGTGTGCCCGTCTGCCAGTGCCAGTGCCAGTGCAGACCGACAGCGCGATGACGCCGGCCAGTGCCAGGCGTGACAGCGGACCTGTAGGGAGAAGTGACTTCATCCTGCCAGGCTTCGGTCATATGACCGTGGACTCCATCGCCGTCGAGCACGTCAAGGACTGGTTCGCCTCCACGGCCGAAAGGCCCGGCAGCGCCAACCGCCCCATGCTGGTCCTGTCCACCGGGATGCGCGCGGCCGAGCTTTGGGGATACCGCCGGCACAACTCCAATCCGTGCAAGAACGCCAAGTGATACCGGATGGAGTCGAAGGCACAGTTCCTTACCGCTGAAGACATGGCCCGGCTCAATGTCGTGCTCCTGTCGTTCATCGTCTCGAAGATCGTGTAGGCGTCGTCGTCGGAGAACGCCGTGATCTCCACCAGCATGACCTTCTCGGTCAACCAGTCGAGGAAGTATGGGAGGGCATTGCACCGAAGGTTCTCGGGAAAGATATCGGCGATGTCATTGTAACGGTTGATCAGATTCTGGACGGAAGATGGCTCGCCCGTCGGATCGAGGCTCTCACCGCTGATCAGCGCCTGAAGGCAAGCGTTACGTTCCTGGACATCCAGGTTGAAGGACTTGCTGCCGTATTGGGTTGAGTAGATAAGATTGGCAATCTCGGCCCGGTATTCGGCAGAGTTATCTTCCTGGAGGCCATCAAGATAGGTAAGGAGGAGGGTGAGCGAGGTCAGTCGTTGCTGCCCATCAACGATAAAGCGGTCGCCATCCTTGTTCGAAATGATTACCGAGCCAAGGAAGTGCTGCCGATAGTGGGCAACGGCTTTGCGCGTGACTGGACCGGTAGTCCAGCAGGAAGCCGTTAGTCAGGTCCTCAATGAGTTCCCTGACTTGCTTGCTCTCCCACTTGTAATCTCGCTGGTAGTAGCCGATCCGGAACTTTTGCCCCAGCAGCGACTTCACCGATCTGTCTTCGCCTCGAATTCTGCTCATTTGGGAGTATTCGCTTGAATTCCCTATCTTGGATACACACGGCGCTCCGCGTCGCAGTCGGCCCTCGCAGCGTCACGACTGTGGGTCCGCATTCACTGTACCCGTCAGTCTCTTCCCGGCTCTGAACATCCACGACGCAGAGGCTCTTGTCGAGTACCCTGCACCTGCGGTCAAGAATGGCGGCCACAAGACTTTGACCTGCATTCCATAGATAGCATAATTTGCTTGCAAGTTACTGTATGAGCAGGCTGTCGACCCTGCCGGAGCCGCCGACATGAGCACAAGCATTACCGTCCGCGACATCGATCCCGGAGACAAGTCCTGGCTCCGGCGCGAAGCCCGCCATATTGGCGTGTCAATGGAAGATCTGGTCCGCCGTCTCATCCATGAGAAGCGTACCAGGACCGAGCGCCGTCTGAAACCGTCCGAGGCCTTCGCACGGCATTGCGGGGAGGAGCACGGCGTCGAGCTTCCGCCTTCGGTCCGTCGCGGCTATCAGCCACTGTTGTTCTCACGTAAGGACGAGGAATGACCGCATCGCTCCGTGGCTTATAGACACGAACGTCGTCTGCGAAATGATGCGACCGCGGCCTGAGCCGCGGGTCGGGGCTTTTCTCGATTCGATTGCCGACGAGGGCCTGGGTCTCGCCTCCATGGCATGCCAATTGGGAGCACATTTCGTTTCCTGAACTCGGGCCTGGCGTGTGCGCTCTGGTGACCGTGTCGAAGTCCAGTATCGATGACCTTCGACGACTCATAAGGGCACATCTAGGACGCTGGACAAGAGTCCGACAAACTGCTCGATCATCCCCTTACGGAGAATATGGGGTGAAATCCGAAGTCTTGTGCTCCCAGTTCTTGCTGTCTTGTGGCCGCCTGCAAATCGGCGTGGTATATCGCCGCTCGACCAAGTACCGGAGCGGTCTCTTTAACATTGTTTGCGGTCGAACCGGCCTATGCCCGGGATGCAGTTCGACACTCGCTCATACTTCTGCCTGTTCTGATACCCCCGGCTTCCAGAGCCGCGCATGGCGCTCGAACACGATTTCGGCGACCGCCTCGAACAGCGTCTCCTCGGGACGATGCAGCGCCTCCCCGCCCCGACGGATCGCGGCAAGCATTTCGGCCACCGCAGCCCGCGCGTCGGCGATACTCTCGACTTCGGCATCGCCGACGATCTTCCAGATGCGCTCGCCGCGATGCTGGCACAGGATGAAGAACCGCTTTCTGCCGGTGGCCGTCACCCGGACGCCGAAGCCCCTGAGCCTGGCGTTACGGATGTCACGGGTTGTCTTGCGGGGCCTGCCTCGATACGGGCCGCGGTCAGGGTAGTCCTGGGCACGTCGCTCTCCCGGTTCCGGTTGCAGCCGGGGAAGCGGTCTGTTCCCCGACTGCAGAGTTGCGGGAGAAAAAGCGACGCTATGTCAGATAGTTAGCACCGTCAGGTGCGGGTATGGTGTATTGGTGTATCGCGTCGGCAGTGATGGCGTGCGTGGCCAGTCCTCCGGCCGTGACTGGCGCATGCCTTTCGATGCGCTATTCCCGGCTCCGGGTCTCGATTACCACCAGGGGTTCCTCGGCCGGGTTGGACAGGGTGGCCGTCTGGCCGGGCCCGATGGCGACCGTATCCCGTGTGGCAACGGGTGTCGTCCTGCCCTCCCGGGGCCACCCGGCAAGCCTGCCGGCACCGGACAGCACCGTCACCGTCCGGTCGGGCCCGAGCAACAGTTCAGCCCCCGGGTCAACGACGAGACGTGCCACCCGGTACCCGGGCCCGCGGTCGAGCTCGACAGACCGTCCCCAGGGATGCCGTGCTTCCGGATGGTGGGCTGCCTCGGATCTGCCCGCCGCTGCAAGCGCCCCGGCAATCCGTCCCGTCTCCTGGGCGCGTGCGAGCGGCAGCACAAGCACCGCGTCCGGGGTCTCGATGATCGCGACATCCCGCATGCCGTGCACGACCACCAGACGTGAGCCGGCGCGGACGAGGCTTGACTCGACGTCGTCCACGACGACATCGCCCGCGACCGCGTTTCCTGCCTCGTCCCGGCCCGCCGCCTCCCACAGCGACAGCCACGATCCGGCATCGTGCCATCCGGCCTCGAACGGGATCACCGCAGTGTTGTCCGAACGCTCGATGACGGCGCGGTCAACCGAATTCGACGGACAGCGGGAAAACGACATCCTGTCAGGGCGGAG
Source organism: Alphaproteobacteria bacterium bin52 (assembly GCA_002238645.1). Lineage (GTDB taxonomy): Bacteria > Pseudomonadota > Alphaproteobacteria > Thalassobaculales > Thalassobaculaceae > Bin52. The sequence goes on from MPMT01000032.1 coordinate 7,538, forward strand.
TATCCGTCCATCGACACCGTCGAGCGCTTCCCGGCACCGGTGGGCGATCCCTGGAGCGAGGCGCGAGACTTCCTCCAGCCAGGAATCGGCCCGGAACAGGAAGACGCCGCTGTTCCACAGCCAGTCGCCCGAACGGCTCCACTCCGCTGCCGTCGGGGCGTCGGGTTTTTCGACGAACCGGCTGACGCGGTGGCACGCGGGGTGTCCGGGAACCGGTTCCCCGGGAAGGATGTAGCCGTAGCCGGTTTCCGCGCGATGGGGGCGGACACCGAAGGTGACAAGGTGACCCGAACCGGCGGCCGAACCGGCCCTGGTGACCGCATCGACCAGCCTGTCGGGCCTGTGCACCACGTGGTCGGACGGCAGGACCAGCATCCGGTCATCGGGCGCGCGGTCCTCGAGGCACAGCGCGGCCAAAGTCACGGCAGGCGCAGTGCCGCGGCCATCGGGCTCGACCACGATCCGCTCCGCCTCGACCCCGATCAACACGAGCTGGCGGCGAATCTCGTCCACATGCGCCTGGTGGCACAGGATCAGCGGCGGGGTGAAGACGGCCGCATCGGCGCAGCGCAGGACTGCCGACTGGAACAGGCTCGGCATCCCGGCCCGGGCTTGCAGCTGCTTGGGAAACCCGCTACGGGACTCCGGCCACAGGCGTGTTCCCGAACCGCCTGCCAGAATGACCGGGTGGATCCTTACCATCTGCAATCCGCCTGGCAATGGCCGGGCGGGTCGGCCAGGAGGCGATGCCAATGATCGTGGTCTTCGGGTCGATCAACGTCGACCTGTTCTTCGGGGTGGCGACGCTGCCGCGACCGGGCGAGACCGTGCTGTGCGCGGAGTACGTGACCTGGCCGGGCGGCAAGGGTGCAAACCAGGCGGTCGCTGCCGCCCGCGCCGGAGCCGAGGTCAGGATGATCGGTGCGGTCGGAACCGATCCCCATGCAGGCCCCGTCCTCGAGGCGATCGATGCGACCGGGGTCGATACTTCGCACGTGGTCAGGGTCCCGGGAGTGACCGGAACGGCGGTCGTCATGGTCGAGGAAAGTGCGGAGAACCAGATCGTGGTCGCAAGCGGCGCCAACCTGCAGGCCCGCGCCGAACATGTTCCCGATCGGGTGCTCGGGCCCGCGACCACTCTGGTGGTCCAGCTCGAAGTCCCGATCGCGGAAATCCACGTGGTGCTCGAACGGTCGAAACGGTCCGGCAGCCGAACGGTGCTGAACGCCGCTCCGGCGCAGACCCTGCCGCGGGGCATGCTGGAGGCGTGCGACGTGATCGTGGCCAACCGCGGCGAGGCGGACGTGCTCGCCGGAGCCGCACGCGACGCGCTGGCCCAGGTTCGCACGCTGGCGGACCGGTACGGGTGCGACTGCATCATCACTCTGGGAGACGAGGGTGCGGTACTGGCGAGCGGGGGCGGCCTGTTTCGACTGGGCAGCCTCGACATTCGTCCTGTCGACACCGTCGGTGCCGGCGACGCGTTCGTCGGCGTTCTTGCGGCGCGGCTTGACGCCGGCGACCCGCTGCTGGACGCGGCACGGTATGCGAGTGTTGCCGCGGGGCTGGCGTGCCTGGAGGAAGGGGCGCAGATGCGGGTTCCGGCAGCCGACATCGAGCAGGCTCTCGGGCGGCTCGCCCCGGCGCAGCCCGTCTGACCCCGTCACGGCGACCCCGCGGCGGCCCGGGGATCGAGAGCGGCCTGGAGGCCGTCGCCGAGCAGGTTGAAGGCGATCACGGTGACGAAGATCAGCAGACCCGGCCAGACCGCAAGCAGCGGCGCCTGGTGCATGAGTTCCTGGGCGCCGTTCAGCATGTTGCCCCAGCTCGGGACCGGTGGATGGATGCCGAGGCCGAGGAAGCTCAGGACGCTCTCGAACAGGATCACGTTGCCGACAGCGAGTGTGGTGGCGACCAGCAGCGGAGACGCGGCATTGGGCAGGATGTGCCGGAACATGATCCGGGCCGGTCCGAGCCCGAGTGCGTGCGCGACCTGGACGAATTCCCGTTCCCGCAGGCTGAGCGTGGTTCCGCGAACCAGCCGTGCCACCCCTGGCCAGCCGACGATCGCGATGATGGCGATGATGCGGTAGAGGCTGAAGCTCGCCGAATTGCCCACGCCTTCCGGTAGCCCGAGCTTCGCCGGATCCACCGCCGCGAGCACGATCAGCAGCGGTAGCAGCGGCAGTGAAATCAGCGCATCGGCACAGCGCATGATCACATCGTCGACCCGCCCGCCGACAAAACCGGACACGAGCCCGAGAACCGCGCCGATCACGGCGGTGCACAGGGCTGCCGACAGCCCGACCAGCAGGGAGACCCGCCCGCCGTGGAGCAGCCTCAGCAGCAGGTCCCTGCCGAGTTCGTCGGTCCCGAGCCAGTGAACAGGGCCGGGGGGTGCGAGCCGGTTGAACAGGTCGACGCGGGCCGCGTCCAGCGCGAGCATGGCCTCGAGCAGGGGGGCAGCGACGACCAGCAATCCGAGACCGGCCAGAATGATCAGGCTGGCCACTGCCGAGGGGTAGGCGCGCAGGCGCCGCCACGCCTGGCCGGTGCGGGTTGCCGGACGTCTCATCCGTGCGCTCTGCTGCGGTAGGTGATGCGCGGATCGAGCCAGGCGTAGGCGATGTCGGCGAGGATGTTGGCGAGAAGGGTGACGAGTGTTGCCAGCAGCAGGCCGACCAGGGCCAGGTTGTAGTCGTTGCCCATGACCGCGTCGTAGATCGTCTTGCCCATGCCGAGCCAGCCGAACATGGTCTCGGTGATCAGTGCGCCGGAGAACAGGCCTCCGACATCGAGCGCAGCGATCGTCACCACGGGGATCAGCGCATTGCGCAGCGCGTGGCGCCGCACGACGTGCCTTTCCGCAACGCCCTTGGCCCGGGCGGTGCGAATGTACTCCTCCCGCATCACCTCGATCATGGCCGAGCGCACGTGGCGCGTGTAGCCGGCCACGGCGGCGGCCGAGAGCGTGAGCACAGGGAGGACCATGTAGCGCAGGCGCTCCAGCACCCCGTCGCCCTCGTGTCCCATGCCGCCCGCCGGCAGCAGTCCGAGGACGACGGCGAAGAGCAGGATCAGCAGCAGGGCGAACCAGAACGGCGGGATCGACACGCCGGCAAAGCAGCAGAGGTTGATCGCCTGGTCACTCCACGATCCGGGCCGCAGCGCGGCATGGATGCCGGCGGGAACCGCGATGGCGACGGCGATTGCGAGCGAGACCGCCATCAGCAGCAGCGAGTTGCCGAGCCGCGGGGCAAGAACCTCGAGCACCGGCTCGTTCAGCAGCCGCGAGTACCCGAATTCGCCCGCAAGGGCGTTCCGGAGCCACGCGAGGTAGCGGTCGATCAACGGCTGGTCGAGGCCGTGCAGCGCCTTCAGCCGCGCGATGTCGTCCGACGTGATGTCCGGGTCTGCCGCAAACATCAGGTCGATCGGGTCACCGGGCATCAGGCCGAGCAGGACGTAGGTTGCGAACGACATCGCGAGCAGCACGATCGCGGACTGGCCGAGACGTGCGAGCAGGAACCTCAGCATGGCCTGGCGCCGGCCGGCGCTACTCGACGCTCCATTCCTCGATCCAGTTGGTGGTCGGAGCCAGGTGGCCTGTCGGCCGGATGCCTTTCAGCCAGCGGGGAATGATGTAGGCATCGGACCGGAAATAGAGCGGTAGCACCGGAAGCTGTTCGGCATAGATCCTCTGGACCCGTTTCCACAGCCCGGCGCGACGGGTCCGGTCGAGCTCGAGCTCGATTTCGTCGATCAGCCGGTCCATGTCTTTGTTGCGAAACCCGGTGTAGTTCTGGCCGCTCCAGTTGTTGCCGGCAGCGGGAATGCTGTTCGAGTGCAACGTGGTGCGCGGCAGGCTTTCCGGCGCCGACAGCCACGCGAACATGGCAAGGGCGCTGAAGGCGCGGTTTGAGATGGTCTGCCCGAACAGCACGCGTGCCGGTTCGTTGCGGATCGTGACCTCGACGCCGACCTCGCGCCAGTAGCTCTGCAGGACTTGCTGGACCAGTTCCCGGACCCGGTTGCCGGCGGTGGTCATGAATTCGAGCGCAAGACGGGTTCCGTTCGCGTCATGGCGGATGCCATTGCGGATCGTGGACCAGCCGGCATCGTCCAGCAGTGCCCTGGCCCGGTCGGGATCATGCGGATAGGTGCGCACGTCGTCCGTGTGGATCCAGTCGAGCGGGTTGACCATGGTGTGTGCGACCGGCTGCTTGCCCTCGAACAGCCGGGCGTTGACCGCTTCCCGATCGATTGCGTGCAGGAGTGCCCGCCTCACGCGCAGGTCAGCCAGGATCGGGTTGTCGAGCATCAGATCGATGTGCTCGTAGATCAGCCCCGGCTTGTAGACGACATCGAACCGGTTGCCGTGGCGCTTCTCGAAGGACAGGGCCTGGTCCAGCGTCAGGCCCATCTCGCCGGGAATGTAGTCGATGGCGCCCGACAGCAGGTGGGCCTCGAGGGCAGCGGTCTTCTCGATGGTGCGCACCTCGATGCGGTCGAATGCGGGGGACTGCCCCTTCCAGTGCGCGTTGCGCTCCAGCACCACCGTGGCGCCCGGCGAGACTGCCGTGATCCGGTACGGGCCGTTGTACAGGCCGGGATTGGTCGGATCGGTCTGGTAGAGGGTGCGGTGACGGTAGTTCCCTGGCTCGGCGAATGCGGCTTCTTCCAGATGTGCGGGCAGAAGCAACCCGAACGAGGCCTGGTAGAGGTAGTCGAGCTTGCTGCTGACGACGCTGAAGGTCTTCTCGTCGTGCACCTCGATCCGGGTGACGTCCAGGAACGACTGGCGGTCCGGCACACCGGTGTCGGGATGTCGTCCCACCTTCCAGGTAAACACCACGTCCTTCGTGGTGACCGGAACACCGTCGCCCCAGTAGACGTCGTCGCGCAGCGTGACCCTGGAAATCACTCCGCGCCTGCCGGTGGGTGTCCCGTCCGCGTCCACGGCGTCGGTGGCCACCGCCCGGCCGTTCTCGAAGGTGGCGAGTTCCGTGCACATCCGGCAGGTCACGTTCCAGTCGTGGTCGAACATGCTGACCGGCCGGTGCGCCATCGCGAGGATGTATGACTTGGCCAGCATCGAGTCGATCAGCGGGTTCAGCGTCGAGGGAAACTGCGTGATGCCGATGGCGAGCTGATCGCGGGCGTCAGCCCTCGCCGGCAGCAGGCAGGCAATCGCAACCAGCCCGGCCGCGACGAAGGGTCGCAGCCGGCCGGGCAGGCATCCGGTCATCGCCCGGCCCTCCGTGCTTCAGGTCAAGGGGATGTCCAGCACCGTGGTCCTGAACGCGGGCCGCTCGCAGATCCGCGCGTACCAGCCTTCCAGGTTGGCCATCGCCGGGCGGTCGTCGATCAGCGCGAACCAGCGGTAGGTCATGACGCCGAGCGGAATGTCGGCCATGGTGAGCCCGTCGCCGACCATGAAGCTCTTCCCGGAGAGATGGCGGTCCATGATCTGCATCAACGGGATCATGCCGAGCCGTCCGGCCTCGATGGCCGCCGGATCGCGGTCGGGCTCGGGGGTCCGAACCAGGTTCCAGAAGATGGGTGTGATCTGAGGGGCGACGGTCGTCTGCTGCCAGTCCATCCACCGGTCGGCGTCCGCGCGTGCCTGCGGGTCCTCCGGACAGAGGATCCCGGACCCGTGCCTGCCGGCCAGGTAGCGGACGATCGCGTTGGACTCCCACAGGACGAACCCGTCCTCCTCCATGGTCGGAACCCGGGAGTTGGGGTTCATCGCCTTGTACTCCGGCGTGTCGACCACCCCGAACGCGCCGCCCGCGTCCCGTCTCTCGAATGTCACGTCCAGTTCTCTCAGTGCCCACAGGACCTTCTGAACGTTGGACGAATTGTTGCGGCCATGGATGGTGAGCATGGTGCGATCTCCTCGTGAAACGGAACCGGCAGGGGCGCTGCCTCGGCAGGTTGTACGAACCGGCCCGATCCCTGTCGAGCAAAGAAGCGCCGGCCGCCACGTTACCGGGGGGCGTGCTGCTCGCTCATGGCCAGGCCGGCGGCAAGGCACAGGCCGGCCCCGGAGACGGCCAGCATGACCCACCAGGATGCCGCCCATCCCCCGAGACCGGCGACAGCGGCGGCGAGTACCGGGGGCCCGAGCAGGCTGCCCAGCGCCGCGCCCTGAACCACGGATCCACTGGCGGTCGCGACGAGGGCCGCTCGCGTTGCCCCGGCCGCCGCCCCGGCCAGGGCTGCTGCCGGCAGCAGACCGCCGACGGCGCTGAAGACGAGGGCAAGCGGGACCCGCAGCACGTCGGGCGTGGCGGCGAGGAAGATGCCGGCACCGGCTCCTCCCATGGCGACGTACGCAACGGCAACCAGGATCCAGCGTGGAACCCGGCGGTGCATGGCCCAGGCGGCAGCAAGGTTGCCGCAGGCATTCACCGCGACCACCAGCGCGGCCCAGGCCGCCGCCGCCGCGGTTTCGTGACCCTGGTCCTCGATCAGGAAGGTCGGGAGCCAGGCCATGATGGCGAACCACTGCAGCGTGTAGAGTGCAAAGCCGAGGCTGAACAGCCAGAGCGGCAGGCTGGAAAGCGTCGCGCGCACGCCGGGCCAGTCGATGGCGCGCGAGGGAAACGGCTGCGGCCAGCTGCTCGGGCGCAGGCGCCATCCGAGAAAAACCGCAAAACCGGCAACAAGTGCGCCGCTGACCAGCCAGAACGTGCGCCAGCCGGCCATGTCGGCGATCGCCGGGGCCCCCAGCATGGCAATCGCCATGCCGATCGGCATGTAGGCGCCCCAGATTCCGAATACCAGGCCGTAGTTGCGTGGGTGTGTCGCGACCGCGAGCAGGCGCGGTGCGGTGACCGTGACGGCGACGAAACCCATGCCCTCGAGAAAGCGCGAGACCAGAAGGCCGGAGCCCGTATCGGCGAGGCCTCCCAGGAGGCTGCCGGCCGCGAGCAGGACCATGCCGGCAAGAACCAGGCGCCGGGGGCCGGCACGGTCGGTGACCATCCCGGTTGCCACGGCAAGTACCGCGCTGGTTGCGTAGCACAGCGAGGTCAGCCAGCCGGCGGTGATCAGGTCGAGACCGAGGTCGGACCGCAATTCGGGAAGCACCGGCGAGACCTTGCCGACCTGGAACCCGGCAAGGATCCCGGCACCGAGCGCTGCCAGCACAATGTCCCAGCGTGTGGTCATGGCCTGCCGGAGTTGCGGGAAGACACGAACCCCCGGTGCGCGCCGCCGCCCGGGATCTGCGGGCTCCGGCCGCGGACATCCTGCGCCGCCCGCGCCAACCGCCACGGCCGGGACCCTACAAGGCGGACGGAAGCGAGACAACCGCGCGTGCCGGGCCCGGTCCGACACCCGGCGAGCCGGGGCCTTCGGCTTGACGGAAGGCGCGGTTCGACGTATATGCCGCGCCTGTTGGGCGCAGAGCAGCCCGGCTTCAGGCTGCAGCAGGAATACCGCGGAGGACGTGACCATGGCCCGACGCTGTTCGATGACCGGCAAGGGTGTCCAGGCTGGCAACAATGTCAGTCACGCCAACAATCGAACCCGGCGCCGGTTTCTTCCGAACCTGCAGCGCACGTCGCTGATGAGCGAAGTCCTCGGCCAGCCGGTGCGCCTGCGCCTCAGCACCTCGGCCATCCGGACCATCGAGCACAAGGGCGGCCTCGATGCTTTCCTGCGCTCGACCCGGGCCGACCGTCTCGGTCCCGAGGCGCGCAGGCTGAAGCGGCGCATCGAGAAAGTGGCGGCACGGAGCTGATCGGGCGGCAGGGCCGTTTCGAAGGACTGCTATGATCGATCAGGCCGATTACCGGGTCGCCGACATCATGCTCGCCGAGTGGGGCCGGCGCGAGATCGCGATCGCCGAAACCGAAATGCCGGGCCTGATGGCCCTGCGCCAAGAGTACGCGGAACGCCGTCCGCTGGAAGGAGCCCGGATTGCCGGGTGCCTTCACATGACGATCCAGACCGCGGTACTGATCGGAACCCTGCGTCGGCTCGGCGCGGAGGTCCGCTGGTCGTCGTGCAACATCTTCTCGACCCAGGATCATGCCGCCGCCGCAATGGCCGCGGAGGGCGTGCCGGTCTTTGCCTGGAAGGGCGAAACCGAGGCGGAATACGACTGGTGCATCCGGCGCACGATCGAGGGACCGGACGGCTGGACCCCGAACATGCTGCTCGACGATGGCGGCGACCTGACCCGGATCATGCATGACGACTATCCGCAGCTGGTGCAGCGCGTGCGCGGGATCTCGGAGGAGACCACCACCGGGGTGCTGCGTTTGCAGCAGATGGCGATCGACGGAACGCTGAAGGCGCCGGCGTTCAACGTCAATGACAGCGTGACCAAGTCGAAGTTCGACAACCTGTACGGGTGCCGGGAGAGCCTGACCGACGGCATCCGCCGGGCGACCGACATCATGCTCTCGGGCAAGACTGCGGTGGTGAACGGCTACGGCGACGTGGGCAAGGGATCGGCTGCAAGCCTGCGCAACGGCGGGGCCCGGGTCATTGTGGCCGAGATCGATCCGATCTGCGCCCTGCAGGCGGCCATGGAGGGCTACGAAGTCTCCACCATGGAAGCCTGGGCCCCGAAGGCGGACATTTTCGTGACCGCCACCGGGAACCGGGACGTCATTACCATTGACCACATGCGCCAGATGAAGGACCGGGCCATCGTCTGCAACATCGGGCACTTCGATACCGAGGTACAGGTCGACGCGCTCAGGAACTACCCGTGGCACAACGTCAAGCCGCAGGTGGACGAGATCGAGTTTCCCGACGGCAAGCGGGTGATCCTGCTGGCCGAGGGCCGGCTGGTCAACCTGGGCTGTGCCACCGGGCACCCCAGCTTCGTGATGAGTGCCTCGTTTACCAACCAGGTCCTGGCGCAGGTCGAACTGTGGACGGGCAGCTACCCGGTCGGCGTTCACCTGTTGCCGAAGGTGCTCGACGAGAAGGTGGCCATGCTGCACCTCGCACGTGTCGGCGCCGTGCTCACCCGGATGAACAACGAGCAGGCAACCTATATCGGGGTCTCGCCCGACGGCCCGTTCAAGCGCGACGACTACCGCTACTGACGGGCGGTCTGGCATCCGTGCCGGGCCGCTGGCATTCTGTGCCTGGAATTCTGGCCATCAGCCCGGAGCACAGGCATGTCGGTTCTCGTACATGGCGCGGCCGAGAGGTTCATCTCGAGGAACTCGGGACTCGAGATCGCGCGGGTGATCGCCCAGGGAAACGGTGCGGCCGCCTGCGAACTGTGGGAACAGCCGCTTCGGCCCGGCGATGTCATCCCCATGCACTATCACCTGGTCGAGGAAACCGTCACCTTCATGCAGGGCAGGATCAGCGTGATCCTCGACGGTACCGAGCACCGGATCGATGCCGATGCCGACGGAACCTGCTCGTTACTGTTGCCGGCGCGGCTTCACCACGAGATCCGCAACATCGGCGAGACTGCGACCAGCATGCTGGCGTTCTTCCCGACGGTCGCGCCGGAGATCTTTCCGGTCAGGTGAACGGACGCTCCCGCTCAGGGTCCTGACAGGTGCGGTGTGCCGCGGTAGGCATCGTGCAGCCGCGAGACGTGCCGTTCGGCGATGCGGGCAATCCGGTCGGGCCGGAAGTTGGCCTGGGAAAGCGCGATCGCGATATCGAATACCTCGCCGTAGTGCGCGATCAGCCCGTCGCGCAGGCGGAACCGGCTCATCCCTTCCCAGACCACCCGCGTGCCCCGCGCGTCCGGCAGGAGCGAGGTAAAGCTGAAGGTCCAGCCGGCATAGCCGATGTCGCCCGTGACCACCGGCTCCCGCATCTCCCAGCGATACCGCTCGCCGTGTTCGTAAAACAGCTCGTCCATCATGCGTGCGATCGCGTCGCGGCCCTGGAACGGGCCGTAGAACACGTCATGGTAGATCCCGTCCTCGCTGAACAATGCCGCGAGCGCGGTACCGCCTTCCCCCTCGACAGCGGCGGTAAACCGTCCGAGCACTGCCTCGAATTCGCCGATCTCCATCCTTCCCTCTCCCGTTGCCGGCCGCCGCGAAACCCTGTCGCGCCGGTCCATGGTGCGCGGCCGTGACCGGGCTGCGCAAGCGTTCGGTCATGGTCTCGGGCCATGCGACCAGCGTGTCGCTGGAGCAGGAGTTCTGGGAAGAGCTGCAGGTTATCGCGCGCGCGAAGGGCGTTTCTCTCAACCGGCTGGTCTCCGAGGTGGACCGGACCCGCACTGGCAACCTCTCGAGCGCCCTGCGGGTGTTCGTGCTGGCGGCACTGCGCCGCGCCGGCCGTGATGACTGAGGCCGCAACGAGCCGCCGGCGTCCGGAACCCGGGGCCGAGCCCGCCGTTCCTGTGTGCCCGGAACTCGCGGCGAACGGTGCGGGCTCCTGTCCCGCCTTTCTGTCCCTTGACCTCGAAGTCGACCCGCAGGACGGGCGCATTCATGCCGTGGGCGCGGTGCGTTCGGATACCGGCCGGCGCCTCAGCCATTCCGGCCGCGGCCTGTCCGGAGCGCTCGACAGGCTCGACGCCCTTGCCGACGGCGTCGCCTTCGTGCTCGGTCACAACCTGGTCGTCCATGACCTGCCCCATCTGGCCGCCGCAAGGCCGGGGCTGCGGTTACTCCAGCTGCCCGCGGTGGACACGCTGCGCCTCAGTCCCCTGGCCTTCCCGGCCAATCCCTACCATCGTCTCGTCAAGCACTACCGGGATGCCGGTCTGGTGCGCGGGCGCCGCAACGATCCCCTGCTTGACGCCGGGCTTGCGCTCGACGTGTTCGGCGAACAGCGCGAGGCGCTGGCAAGGGCCGCACCGGAGCTGCTTGCCGCGTGGCACTGGCTGTGCACCCCGGAGCCGGCGGGTGTCGATCGAGGCCTCGATGCCGTCTTCCGCGGCCTGCGCCAGGCTCACCGTCCTTCCCGCGCACAGGCCGGCGCCGCCATCGCCCAGCTGCTCGAAGGAGCCGGCTGCACCGTTCAGTCGCGCAGGTTCCTGGCGGATGCGGGTGCGCACGGCTGGTCACTTGCCTATGCCCTGGCATGGCTGTCGGTGGCCGGCGCCAACTCGGTGATGCCGCCGTGGGTGCGCTACCAGTTTCCCGAAGCCGCGTGTCTGGTACGCCGTTTCAGGGACACCGCCTGCACCGATCCGGGCTGCGACTGGTGCCGGGAGCGCCACGACGCGGGCAGGGAACTCAGACGCTGGTTCGGTTACGACGGCTTTCGTCCCGAGCCGGCGGGAGCCGACGGCAGGCCAATGCAGCAGGCCATTGTCGAGGCGATGCTGGCGGGACGGCACGCGCTCGGGATTCTGCCCACCGGGACAGGCAAGTCCCTTTGCTACCAGATCCCCGCACTGTCGCGCTACGACAAGACCGGCGCGCTGACGGTGGTGATATCGCCCCTGGTCGCACTGATGGCGGACCAGGTCGTCGGGCTGGAGCAGCGCGGCATAGCCTGCTGCGTGACGATCAACGGGCTGTTGTCCATGCCCGAGCGCGCCGACGCCCTCGACCGCGTCCGGCTGGGGGATGCCGGGATCCTGCTGATCTCGCCGGAGCAGCTGCGTTCGCGAACCCTGCGCCGGGCGCTCGAGCAGCGCGAGATCGGCGGCTGGGTGCTGGACGAGGCCCACTGCCTGTCGCGCTGGGGGCACGACTTCCGGCCCGACTACCGCTACGTGGGCCGCTTCATCCGGGAACGGGCAGGCGACGGGTCGATCCCGCCGGTCCTGTGCCTGACCGCGACCGCCAGGCCGGACGTCATCGCGGACATATCCCGGCACTTTCGCGACCGGCTCGGTGTCGAACTGAAGGTGTTCAACGGCGGTGCGGAGCGACCCAACCTCGCCTTTGAGGTGATGCCAACAACGAGCGGTGAGAAGTTTTCCGACATCCACCAGGTCCTGATGTCCCACCTGCCACCCGACGTGCCTGGCGGCGCCATCGTCTACTGCGCAACGCGGCAGCAGGCCGAGGATATCGCGGGATATCTCCAGCTCAAGGAAGTCGCTTCGGACCGGTTCCATGCGGGTCTGCCCCCGGAGACGAAGAAGGAAGTGCAGCGGCGCTTCATCGCCGGTGATCTGCGGGCGATCGCGGCCACCAACGCCTTCGGCATGGGGATCGACAAGCCCGACGTGCGGCTGGTCATCCATGCCGACATACCGGGGTCGCTGGAAAACTACCTGCAGGAAGCCGGCCGTGCCGGGCGTGATCGCGGCCCGGCGCGCTGCGTGTTGCTCTATTCGACGGACGATGTCGAACGCCAGTTCGGCATGTCGGCGCGTTCGCGGCTGACCCGCGAGGAGATTCACGGGATCCTGAGGGCCCTGTGGAATCTCGACCGGAAGAATCGCTTCAACGGCGAGGTCGTGGCGACTGCGGGCGAAATCCTGGGCGAGGACGAGGAGGGTGCGTTCGAACGCGACTCCGCGACCGACGACACCAGGGTGCGCACCGCCGTCGCCTGGCTGGAGGAATCCCGGCTGCTGAGCAGGGAGGAGAACTTCGTCCGGGTGTTCCCGTCGTCGCTGCGGGTGGGATCGATCGAGGAGGCCGGCCGCCGGCTGGCCGGGGCCGGGATCACCGATGTCTACCGCGGTCAACTGCTGCGGATCGCGGCGACGCTCATCGGCGCGGATGCCGACGAGGGGATCAGCACGGACGAACTTATGGCGGTCTCGGGGCTCGGTTCCGAAGCGGTTCGCCACGCGCTGAATGACCTGGAACGGGTCGGCATCGCCAGCAATGACACCGCGCTGACCGCGTTCGTGCACACCGGCGTGGAACGCTCGTCGCGCAGGCGCTTCGAGGAATCGGCTGCGCTGGAGACCGCCCTCATCGCCCACATGCGCGAGACCGCTCCCGATCTCGGCAGGGGAGACAGTTCGTCGCTTCACCTGCGTATCGCCGCCCAGGTCCTGCGGGACCAGGGGCTGATCGATCCAATTCCCGAACGCCTGCTCCGCATTGTCCGCGGCATTGCCCATGACGGGCGTGGCGAGGATGACGGCGCGCCAGGCAGCCTCACGGTCCGCACCCGGGACCTGGAGACCGTGGGCATCACGCTGCGGCGCGAGTGGGACACGCTGGAGGAGACCGCTGGCCTGCGTCGCGACGGAGCCGCCCGCCTGCTGGAGTACCTGCTCGGCTGCCTGCCGTCGAGAGTTCGCGGCACCGATCTGCTGGCGGAGACCACGCTCGGCGAACTCCTGCAGGCAATCGAGTCCGACCTGGTCCTGAAAGCCAGGATCCGGAACCCGGCCAGGCTGCTGGACCGCGCACTGCTGTGGCTGCACGAACAGGAGGTGATCCGCCTGAACAAGGGACTGGCGGTGTTCCGACCGGCAATGACGATCCGGCTCGAGCAGCGGGACCGGCGCGGTTTCACCAGGGCGGACTTCGAGCCCCTTGCGCTCCACTACAGGGGCCAGGTGCTGCAGGTCCACGTCATGGTGGCGTTCGCCGAACGCGGGCTCGTGGCCATGAGCGAGGCGCTGCGCCTGATCATGGACTACTTCTCGCTCAAGCAGGACGCGTTTCTCGCCCGCTGGCTGCCCGGACGGGAACGGGAGATCGGCCGGCAGGCGACGCCGGCGTCATGGCGGGCCATCGTGGAAAGCTTGGGAAACCCGGTGCAGCAGCGCATCGTCGCCGACGGGCGGGCGCGGACCAACGTCCTGGTCCTGGCCGGTCCGGGTTCGGGCAAGACGCGGGTCATCGTCCACCGCATCGCCTGGCTGGTCCGGGTCCGCCGCGAAAATGCCCGCAGCATCATCGCACTTGCCTACAACCGGCACGCCGCCGTCGACATCCGCCACCGCCTCGCCCGGCTGATCGGCGATGATGCCCGCGGTGTCACGGTGATGACCTGCCACGCGCTGGCGATGCGGCTTGCGGGCGCGAGCTTTACCGGCCGGGTGGAGCAGCCCGACCGGGAGGTGTTCGACGAGGTGTTGCAGCTTGCAACCAGGGTCCTGCACGGCGAGGGACTGATACCCGAGGAGGCGGACGAGCAGCGGGCACGCCTGCTCGCGGGGTTTCGGTGGATCCTCGTCGACGAGTACCAGGATGTCGCGCGTGAGCATTACGAACTGATTTCGGCGCTCGCCGGCCGGACGCAGGAGGACGAGGCGGGCAGGTTGACCCTGTTCGCGGTCGGCGACGACGATCAGAACATCTACGCCTTCAACGGCGCGTCGGTGGAGTACATCCGCCGCTTCCAGCGGGACTACGGGCCCAGGCCGATCTACCTGACCGCCAACTACCGCTCCACGACCCATATCGTGGCAGCCGCGAACGCGATCATCGCGCCCGCGCGCGAACGGATGAAGGCGGACCACCCGATCCATGTCGATCATGCCCGCGAGAACCGGCCGCCGGGCGGGAAATGGACGGGGCTCGACCCGGTCTCGCGCGGGCGGGTGCAGATCCTGCCGGCGGGCGTCGAGCGGGTCGAGCAGGCGCGGAACGTCATGGCGGAACTGCTGCGCCTGTCCGGGCTCGCAGCGGACTGGGACTGGTCACGCTGTGCGGTGATCGCGCGCGAATGGAAGGACCTGATGCCGGTCCGCGCGTTCTGCGAGGCGCACGGGCACGCCGAACGCATCCGCGTGCAGGTGGCGAACGAGGAGATCCCGGGGTTCTGGAGGTTGCGGGAGACGCGGCAATTCGTCGACTGGCTGCGCCGGCGTGAACCCCGGGTGATCGACATGCCGGTCCTGCGGGGCTGGGTGCGGCGGCGCCCGGCCGGTCCCTGGAACGACCTGCTGCGCCAGGCGGTGGAGGAGCACGCGCTGGAACTGGGCGACGCGGAAGCGCCGACCGACCAGTTCATCGAGTGGCTGGCGGAATGGGGCCGGGACGTGCGTCGCCGCCAGCACGGACTGCTGCTGCTCACCGCCCATCGGGCCAAGGGGCTGGAATTCGATCACGTGGCGGTGCTTGACGGCGGCTGGCGGCGCCGGGGCGAGGGCGAGGATCCCGATGCGCCGCGCCGGTTGTACTACGTAGCCATGACCCGTGCCCGCCACACCCTTACCCTGGCGCGGATGGACCGGTCCCAGGGCTTCCAGGAAGAGCTGTGCGGCCATGACGCGACGGTCATGCGCAAGGCAGCCGAGCTGCCCCCGTGCCCGGTCGAGGTCGGGTACCTGCATGTTCGTCCGCCACTGCAGGATGTCGATCTGGGCTTTGCCGGTCGCAGTAATCCTGGCTCGTCGGTCCATGCCGCCATCTCCGCGCTCGCACCGGGTGACCCGCTCGACGTCCGGGTCGCAGCGAACGGCCGCTGGATCTGTGTCGACCGGGAGGGCCGGGCCGTGGGACGTCTCGCCCGGTCCTTCGAGCCTCCACGCGGAATGAGCGTCAGGTCGGCGGAGGTCCACGCGGTGGTGGGCCGCAGCCGGGAGGACTCGGAACCGAAGTACCGGGCCGCCGTCCGATGCGGGGAATGGGAGGTGATCGTGCCCGGGATCGTGTTCGAACCGGACCGGTAGAGCCCTGCGGCCGCGGGACAGGATCACGCCGGCCCGCCTACTCCAGCAGGCCCTCGAGGATGGACTGGAAATCGCGCCGCTTGCCGGTCGCCCCGGATTTCCCATTGTCGGGATCGGGCGGTGAGCTCTCTGGCCGGGTCGTGGAACTCCCGGGTCCGGTTGTGGTGGGTTCTGGCTCCGTCGTGGCGGTTTCCGGCTTCGGCGTGGTGGATTTCGGCTCCGGCGCGGCGGTTTCCGGCTCCGGTACGGTGCCGTTCGACCGCGGTCCGGCTGCCTGCGGTTCGCGGCTCGGGGTCCCGGGCTCCGCGTCCCCGGCATCCGGTCCGGGTCCGGCGTCCTTCGGCGCAGATCCCGCGTCCTCCGGTTCGGGCTTCGCGGGGTCCGGGTCAGTCCTGCCGGTCCCGGGACCGGGTTTCGAATTCCCTGACTGTTGCCCGTCCGCGGCCGGTGCCGCCTCGGGTTGCGTGGCGAGGCGCTGCAGCACGCCGGTGCGTTTCATGCGCTGGAGCACGAGTTGCTGCATGCGCTCGACATCGAGTTCGACGCGTGGTGCGGTCATCGGCCCGACCAGGCGTACCCCGAGTGGTGGCGCCTGCGGGAGGTCCGTCAGCCACAACTCGGACCGGATGTCGAGTTCCCGGACCGGGAGATCGAGCACCATCACGGCGGTTCCCGAAGTTGAGGGTGCTTCCATGATCAGGTCGCGGGAAGTCAGGATGCCGTTGCGGACCGTGAAGCTGCCGGCAATCCGCCCGAAGGGGGTCGCGCCGCCGCTCGTGGCCTCCTGGAGCATGGTGAGCAGGTCGGCCGTTCGCTCGATCTCCGGCAACCGGGCGCTGGCAGCAGGAAGGTCGATCCCGTTGATGATGCCTTCGGTCAGCACCGCGGTTCCCTGACCCTGCAGGCCGGAGACGAGTTCGAACTGCGATCGTCCCTGCCCCGACAGGCTGACGGAGTACTCCAGCAGGCCGGATACGGGGAGGTGTTCGCCTTCGGGCACGTGGTCGAGCCGCGTGCCGGTGACCCGGACCTCCAGTTCCAGCTCGGGTATCCCGCCTGTCACAAGCTGCGCCCGGCCCTCCACCGTCCCGTCCCGCAACCGGCCCCGCAGCCGTGTGACTTCCACGGTACCGTCGAGCAGGGTTGCCGCCAGCACCAGATCCTCGATGACGGAGGCGCCGTATTGGGCCCGCTGCGCTTCGAGGTCGAGCGCAAGATCGAGGACGCGAAGGGCACCGAAATCCCAGGGCTCGTGTGACCAGCCGCCGCGATCGGGCGCCAGCGGTGCAATGGCGCCCGATTCTTCGGGTTCGCGCTCGGGCAGCCAGGCGTCGAGGTCGAGCGGGCCCGATGCCAGCGCAAGCGTAACTGAAGGCCGGGGACCGGTCCGGTCTATCCGTCCGGTCCCCCTGATCCCGGCATTCCCGACGCGCGCATCGATGTCGCGGACCTCAAGCCCGGAACCAGTCCCTTCCAGGTGTGCGGTGATGTCCAGCGCGCCGGGCCCTTCGTGCGCCGGGGCGAACCCGGGGTCGGCAATCCGGATCAGTTCGGCCAGGTCGGAATGGGAGAACTGCACCCGGACATCCAGGGCCGGGTCGGGGGCAAACGGGTCCGCCGTGCCGTCGAGCGCCAGGCGTGCGGCGCCAAGGTGCAGCACCGACTGGATATCGACCCCCCGGTCGATGCGGCTTGCAAGGGTGATGTTGGCGGTTCCCTGACCCAGGTGCTCTGGCGGGGCATGCGAGCGGCCGGTCAGGCGGTGAAGCAGAGCGCCGGCGTCGGGATGGTCCGCCTTCAGCTTCAGCAGGAATTCCGGCGGTGACCCGGGGACGATTCTGCCCGCAGCCGTGACGGTCCCGCCGGCAGAGGTGGCCGTGCCCTTGACATCGAGCCCCGTGGTGGTGCCGGTCATGGTCGAACTGATCGCGAACCTGTCGAGTGCGGCCAGTTCCTTTGCCAGGGGAATGTCAAGCAGCCGGACCAGCCCGGGTATCGATCCGTTCCGCACCTCGAGCCTGACGTCGACCGCGTCGGGTGTCGTCTTGCCCAGCGTGCCACTCAGCGAGTAGCTCCCCCCGTCGGTATTGCCCACCGACAGGTCGCGCAGGTCGACCCGCCCGTGATCGATCCCCGCGTCCAGGCGCACCTTCTCCAGCACGGTGCCGCGCACGGTCGCCTCGTTGACCTCGACCAGCAGGTTGGCGTCGAAGCGTTCGAGCGCTTCGGCCACGCGTTCCCGACGACCGTCATCAGCCGCATTGGTTCCGGCGGCGGCATGCAGGATGGGCAGGTACGGGTCGAGGTTGATCCGGTCGGCGAACAGGCCAAGACCGAACGCCGGGCGTGGACCGAACAGGGCCGAGAGGCCTCCGTCCACGCGGGTGGCATCGAGCCCGATGCGCCACGCTGGCAGATCGAGCCGGTCGGGCGTGACATCGATTTCGGAGCGAAAGGTCCCGGTACGCAACCGGTCGGGAGGTACGGCGTCGACCGGCAGGTCCAGCCAGCCGAACAGCGTCCGCAGTTTGTCGGACGCAACATCGATCTCGCCCACGAAGCGGGGCCTGCCGGCGACGGCGTGCAACGTGCCCGCCACCCTCGTCAGCGTGCCGCCGGGCAGCTCCGCCGTGAAGTGCCGGACGGTGAATGCTCCCCCGTCCAGTACGCCCTCGAGCCGCAGATGCCGGACCAGGCTGCCCCCGACGTCGACCGCGTCGGAGGCCAGGGTCAGCGTCGCACCCATGTCGTGGGGTAGCGAAAACCCCTGCGCGCTGTCGAACAGGGCACCGGCGATCGCCTCGCCGGCCCGGGTCACGTCCTCCAGGCTGCCGAGGTTCACCCGT
Organism: Alphaproteobacteria bacterium bin52; assembly: GCA_002238645.1. GTDB lineage: Bacteria > Pseudomonadota > Alphaproteobacteria > Thalassobaculales > Thalassobaculaceae > Bin52. The sequence continues at coordinate 25,877 of MPMT01000032.1, forward strand.
GCGAGCGCAAGGTTGAGCCCGACCTCGAAGTCGGGCGCGGGGGTGACACGCGCGTCACCCTCCAGACGCGTGCTGCCGAACTCGAGCGCGAGGCCGGTCGCCTCGGCGCCGTCGGGCCCCGCCGAGAGGCTGGCGGACAGGCGCAACGGGCGCGGGTCCGCCCCGGTGTCCGCGGCATCGGTCGCGTCCAGGCCCGCAAGGAACCGCAGGTCCCCGATCGCGTTCCCGGACGTCACGGCAAGAGCACCGCGAAACACCGGGGCGGGACCGAGATGAACCCGCCCGGAAATCTCCGCGGTACTGCCGGTGCCGGCCAGCCCGATCCCGGCGTCGAGCTGCGCCGTCCCTCGCGCGTCCAACTCCCCGAGGCTCGCATCGATCTCCAGCGGCCGGTCCCGCCAGGCGAGGGTGCCGGTCAACCGGTGCGGACCGCGCGGGTCATCGGAGCGCAGTGTTGCGTTCAGCCGCTCGATGCGGTGTTCGTCGCCCGACAGCATGTCGCGGTAGACGATGGTGCCGTCCCTGATGGCTGCCTCGCTGATGGTGAACGGCCGTTCGGCCCAGGGAGCGAGGCCGGCGACAACGCCGATGAAGTCCCGGTCGAACCGCTCGACGGTGAGCACCGGACCGAGCAGCGAGACGGCGTTGACGTGGGTGCGGCCGACCAGCAGCGCCCAGCTGTCGAGGCTGATGTCGAGCGTGCGGATCGTAAGCAGGTCGGTTCCGTGCTCTCCTGCCGGATCAGACAGCGTGATGTCGGAGGCAACGTACCTGGGCGAGGGGAGGAACCGGAAGTCGACTTCGCCCGCGATGCTGACCGTGGTCCCGGTCAGCTGCTCGATCGTCGCCGCAATCCGGGCGCGGTTCGGCGTCCAGTCGACGAGCCCGGGAGCGAACAGCAGGCCGACGCCGACGAGCGCAACGGCGATGACGGCGCTGATGATGATGAGCCGCGCCTTCACCCGTTCCTCCAGGTCACGGGGCTGCCGGGCCGGTCAAGGCGGCGCTGCGGAGCGGTGGCCGACTTGGGCCCGGGGAGCCCGCAGTTCAAAGGATGGTGCAGATCTCGTCAAATTCGAATCGGGGGGAGCGGGGAAACAGGCCGGTGTCGTCACCGTAGCCGAGGTTGCACAGGAAATTGGACCGAATGCGGGTCCCGGAAAAGAACATCCGGTCGACCGCATCGTTGTCGAAACCCGACATCGGTCCGCAGTCGAGACCGACCGCGCGCGCAGCGAGGATGAAGTAGCCGCCCTGCAGCGATCCGTTGCGGAATGCCGCCACCTCGGCCATGGCCGGGTCTTCGCGGAACATCCCGGTCATGTCCTTGTGCGGAAACAGCTGGGGCAGGTGGGTCCAGAAATCGAGGTCATGGCCGATGATCGCACAGACCGGCGCGCTCATGGTCTTCTCGACATTGCCCGGCGCCAGTGCCGGTCGCAGCCGCTCCCGGGCTTCCCGGCTGCGCAGGAACAGGATCCGCGCCGGGCTCATGTTGGCGCTTGTCGGCCCCATCTTCATCAGGGCGTGGAGGGCGCGCAGGGTCTCGTCCGCAACCGGCCTGTCGGTCCAGATGTTGTGGGTGCGCGCTTCCCGAAACAGCTGGTCCATGGCATCATCGGCCAGGGCTTGAGCCCGGTCGGCAGCACGGGTGTTCATCCGTTCGTCTTCCCTGTTCCGGCCGTGACGGGTTGCCCGGAGGTGTAGCGGTCAGGGGACCGCCTGTCACGCAAATTCGCTCCCGGCGCCGGCCATGGAAGAGGGGACGGGGATGGAACTGTTGCCGGTCGGATTCGGCGCCGTGGAAGCGGCTGCGTTCATCGCCTTCAGCTACCTGACCTCGGCGGTGACAGCCGCCTTCGGGTTGGGTGGCGGGGTCATGATGCTGATCGCCATGGCATCGGTTCTGCCGCCGCTTGCGGTGATCCCGGTGCACGGGGCGGTGCAGATGGGCTCGAACGGTGGCCGCGCCTGGGTGATGCGGTCACACGTGAGCCGGGAGATCTTCGGCTATTTCGTGATCGGCTCGCTGATCGGGGCGGCCGTGGCGTCCCAGGTCGTGGTCGCCCTGCCCACGGACATGCTGCGCCTGGTGCTCGGGCTGTTCGTGCTCTGGGTGGTGTGGGCTCCGAAGCTGACCCGGCGCGATGCCGGGCCGCGAAGCTTCGTACCGATCGGGATCGGCACCACCTTTGCCAGCATGTTCGTGGGCGCAACCGGTCTCCTGATCGGAGCGTTCCTCTCGCCCGAGAGGCTCGGGCGCATGACCACGGTCAGTACCCATGCTATGTGCGCAATGTTCCAGCACGCGCTGAAGATCGTGGTGTTCGGCTTTCTCGGGTTCGCCTTCTGGGAGTGGATCCCGTTGATCATCGCCATGGTGGCGAGCGGTTTCCTGGGAACCGTGTCCGGCAAGGTGCTGCTGGAGCGGTTGTCCGAGAGGGTCTTCGGCTGGGCCTTCAAGGCGCTGCTGACCCTGCTGGCGGTCCGCCTCATCGCGCTCTCGGCCGTCGACCTGCTGGCGCCGGCCTGACGGGCGCAGCTACGCGCCCCACACCTCCTCGAGGAAGGCAAGCCAGTTCCGGCCGAGCACCCTGCTGATCCGGGTCTGCGACCAGCCGGCCCGTTCCATTGCGGGGACAAAGTTGCCGAAGTCGCCCAGGGTCTCCAGTCCCTTCGGCATTCGCGGTACCCGGCTCTGTGGCGTGGCTGTCGGCCGCCCGCGGCCCTTGTCGCGCGAGAGGTAGTGGAAGAACTCGAGATCCTGGTCCTGGACCCAGTCGGTCCCGATACCCACCCGTTCCTCGCCGACCAGGTTGATCAGGTAGTCCATGGCCGCGACGCAGTCTTCGACGGTGCTGTCCTCGCCGCGCGGCAGGAACGGCGTGTAGCTCGCAAACCCGACGAACCCGCCCGCGTCGGCAATGGTTCGCAGCTGCTCGTCGGTCTTGTTGCGCGGGTGCTGCTTGAGCATCGGGCAGCAGTGGGTGTAGGCGACCGGCGCGCGCGAGTGGCGGATCGCCTCGTCGCTGGTCTTCGGGCCGACATGCGACAGGTCGATCAGGATCCCCAGCCGGTTCATTTCCTCGATCGCATGACGTCCGAAGTCCGACAGCCCGCCGTCCTCACTCTCCCAGCAGCCGGAACCGACCAGGTTCTGCGAGTTGTAGGTGAGCTGCACGATCCGCACGCCGAGGTCGCGGAACAGCACCAGCGAGCTGATGTCGTTCTCGATCGCGCTGGTGTTCTGCCAGCCGAGGATGATCCCCACCCGGCCTTCCCGCTTAGCACGCAGGATGTCGGCTGTGCCGTGGACCTGGGTGATCAGTGATTCATGTTCGGCGAACCAGTGCTTCCACCGTGCGATCTCCGCCATGGTTTCGCGAAAGTCGTGCCAGACCGAACAGGTGCAGTTGGCCGCGGTGATGCCGCCGCGCGCCATGTCCTCGAAGACCTCGCGCGAGAACCTGGCGATCACCAGGCCGTCGATGCGGATCGCGTCATCCAGTTCGGTCATGCACTCCTCCGGATTGCCGCCTTGCGGCCCGTTCGGCTCCGTGCGCACCATTCCACGCGGGCCCGGGAAGGCGCAACCGCTCAGGGAGAGTCCGGTGACATCAAGACCGACCGTGTACCTTGCAAATCCCTACGGGTTCTCGCAGCAACTGCGCGCAGGCCCCCTGCGCGAGCTCGTGGCCGCCCTCGAGGCCATCGGGTGCGAGGTGTGGGAGCCGTTCGAACGCAACAACCAGATCGACCGCACCGCCGACGGGTGGGCCCACGCGATCGCGCGGGCCGACATGCGCGACGTGCGCGACGCCGATGCCCTGTTCGCGGTGGTCAACGGCTGTCCGCCGGACGAGGGGGTGATGGTCGAACTGGGTATGGCGATCGCCTGGAACAAGCCGGTCTTCCTGTTTCGCGACGACTTTCGTCGCTGCACCGACTGCGAGGCCTACCCGCTGAATCTGATGGTGTTTGCCGGCCTGCCGGAAACCGGCTGGGAAGCCTCGTGGTACGAATCCCTCGGCGAGATCGCGGATCCGGACAAGGCGCTGGTCCGCTGGCTCTCCGCAGGCACCCCGGGCCGGGCCGGGTAGCCCGCGGTCGCCGGCAGCGACGCCGCCGCACGGTCGCGGTCGGGCACCGGGGCACAACGGGCCGACAGCCCGGATACCGCGAGGGACTCCAGGTTCCCGCACCACCGGGCGGGGCACGTTCCTTCTGTCTCCACGAAGCTGATTCCGGAAGCGCGCGCCAGATCGTTCCGGCAGCGTTCCCCGGACAATCGCACGCCGTCACGTTTCCGGGGGTAGTCTTCATCGCGGGAGCCGGGCGGTCCGTGGCGGACGGTACCCCCGGCGGCGACATTGCCGGGGCTGCGCCTTTCGTCTATCGCTGGGTCGGGAAGGAACCGGAGAACCCATGGAAGTCCTGCTGCCTGTCCTGAGCGCGCTGCTTGCGGGCGCGGCACTCGTCTGGTTCGTCTTCGCCGCGCCGGCCCGCAGCCGGGCGGAGAGAGCGGAGGCGCGGCTCGAGGAAATCGACAGGACGGCCGGAAGCCGCTTCGCGGAGCTTGCCTCCGGCGTGCTCAAGAGCAACAGCGACTCCTTCCTGCAGCTGGTGAGCGAGCGCTTCCAGTCGCACAGGGTGGAGGCGGAGAAAGACCTGGAGGCGCGCGAGAAGGCCGTCGAGGTGCTCGTTGCGCCGATCCGCGACGAGTTGAAAAAGGTCGAGGAGCGCGCGCAGCAGCTGGAGAGGTCGCGCGTCGACGCCTACCGCTCGGTCACGGAGCAGGTCCGCCAGATGGCCCAGGCCCAGTCCGAACTGCGATCCGAGACCGGCCGCCTCGTCCAGGCGCTTCGCCGCCCACAGGGCGCCGGCAGGTGGGGTGAACACCAGCTTCGCAATGTGCTCGAGATCGCGGGCATGGTGGAGCATGTCGATTTCGAGGAACAGCCCACCCTGTCGGGCGAGGACGGTATGCTCAGGCCCGACGTGGTTGTCCGTCTGCCCGGCGGAAAGTCGGTCGCGGTCGATGCGAAGACGCCCCTGCAGGCCTATCTCGATGCGGTGGAAGCGAAGACGGATGACGAGCGCGCCGGCCACCTCGACGTGCTCGCGGGCAACGTGCGTTCGCACGTCCGGCAACTGGCGGGGAAGAAGTACTGGGACGGGCTGGCCGGAGGGACGGAGTTCGTCGTCATGTTCATTCCTGGCGATGCGTTCCTGGCCGCCGCGCTGGAGCGCGACCCGGGCCTGTTCGAGGACGCGGTGAGGAACCGGGTGCTTATCGCAACGCCGATCACGCTGATCGCGCTCGTCAGGGCCGTGGCCTACGGCTGGCAACAGGAACGGCTGGCCGAGAACGCTCGGGCCGTGGCGGAGACCGGGCGGGAACTGTACGAACGCGTCAAGCGGTTCGGCGGTCGCATGGAGGATATCGGAAAGTCGCTGCGCCGGGCCGTTGACCACTACAACAGGGGTGTGGGCACGCTTGAACGGCAGGTGTTGCCGTCGGCGCGAAAGCTGGAGGGGCTGAGCGTGGTTTCGGCCGGAGAGTCGATCCCGCCGCTGGAACAGCTGGAGACGGAGCCGAGAACCCTGCAGGCCGCGGAACTGACGGAGCCGGCGGAGAAGGCGGAAAGCGGCTAGGTCGCGGCCCCGCTCGCCTGCGCCCCCTCCTGGCCGAAACTCTCGCCGCCGGCCGCCATGTGCGCCTCTTCCTCCGCCGTGCTCGGGCGTCCGAGCACGCCGTTGCGGTGGGGGAACCGGCCGAAGCGGGCGACGATGTCGCGATGCCGGGTCCACCCCTGGATACTCCGGTCCACGTAGGCCCGCCAAGCCGGGTCGGCCTTCCGCCCGAGAGCCCGCAGCAGGTCGAGGCCGCGGTCCTGTTCGGCGCGGTCCTCGGAATGGTGGAAGGGGTGGTAGAGCCAGATACTGGCCACCGGATGCAGCGCGGTGTCCAGCCCGTGGTCGATGGCGTGTTCGACGATCTCGAAAGCCCGGGCGTCGCCGTCATAGGCCCGGACCGTGCCGCGATGGATGTTCCGCGTGAACTGGTCCAGCAGCAGGACGAGAGCCAGTGCGCCATCCGGTGTTTCCTGCCAGTCCGCCAGCTTCGGATCGCGGGCGCAGGCGCGCGTGACCAGAGGGCCGAAACGCGCACTGATCTCGCTGTCGACCCCGGGACCGCCCCTGTACCACCAGTCGCGACGGGCCGCCGCGCGCTCCGGGCCATCCCGGCTGTCCGCGAGCCAGAAATCGATGATCTCGGCAATCAAGCCGGAACGGTGCCTTCCCGTATGCGGTCCCGGGTTCACGAGGGTGTCTGTCATGGCGCCTTTCACCGTCAGTCAAGCGTGCCGGCAGACTGTCACCGCACGCCCCGGCAGTCCATGGCGAACCGCCAAGGGCCACACGCCCGGCATGCGCCCCGGGCGGGATCACCAGGGTTGACAGCACGGGCAGGTCCATGTACGCACCGGTCCAAGCGCCGATTTGAGCACCAGCTTGCGGGCGCGTTAGAAATGCAGCTAAAGCGGCGGAAGACGGGCCCCGTCCTCTGTTGCCGTGGCGGGAGAGCGAGTCTTCCGGCCATGGTCTCCGGGCCTGATCCCTTCTTCCCGATCGTTTGGCGGCATGAACCTCACGAGCCGGCTGTCGCCGGCCATTCGGGAAGGAGAGTGTCGATATGACCTCGAATGCAGCTCATCCGCAGACCCTGGCGTTGCACGCCGGATACCGCGCCGACCCCGCGACCGGATCGGTCGCGGTGCCGATCTACCAGACGACCTCCTACCAGTTCCAGAGCACCGAGCATGCCTCGAACCTGTTTGCGCTCAAGGAACTGGGGAATATCTATACCCGCATCATGAATCCCACCTGCGCCGTGCTCGAGGACCGCATCACCGCGCTCGAGGGCGGTTCGGGCGCGCTTGCGGTCGCATCGGGACAGGCGGCGTCGGCGATATCCCTGCAAAACCTGGCGCGCGTCGGTGACAATGTCGTCAGCTCCACCGACCTGTACGGTGGTACCTGGAACCTGTTCGCCAACACCCTGAAGGACCAGGGAATCGAGGTGCGTTTCGTCGATCCGGCCGATCCGGAGGCGTTCGCACGGGCCACCGACGACCGCACCCGCGCCTACTACGCCGAGACTCTGCCCAATCCCAAGCTCCAGGTGTTTCCGATCGCCGAGGTCGCGGCGATCGGCCGGTCGTTCGGCATCCCGCTCATCGTCGACAACACGGCGGCACCGCTGCTGTGCCGCCCGTTCGACCACGGGGCAGCCGTGATCGTGTACTCGACCACCAAATACATTGGCGGTCACGGAACCTCGATCGGGGGTCTCATCGTCGACGGCGGCAACTTCCCGTGGGCGGAGTTCCCGGAGCGCCAGCCCGCACTCAACACGCCCGACCCGTCCTACCACGGTGCTGTCTGGGTCGAGGCCGTGGAGCCGATCGGACCGGTGGCGTACATCATCAAGGCCCGGACCACGCTCCAGCGGGACCTCGGAGCCGCGTTCTCGCCGTTCAACGCCTTCCAGGTGATCCAGGGCCTCGAGACCCTGCCGCTGCGCATCTTCGAGCACTCCCGCAACGCGGCCGCGGTGGCGGATTTCCTGTCCTCCCATCCCGCGGTCGATACGGTCATCTACCCGGGACTGCAGGATGGCGAGGTGCGCCGGCGTGCCGATACCTACCTGTCGGGTGGATACGGCGGCCTCGTGGGCTTCGAGCTCACCGGCGGGCGGGGCGCCGGGCGCGCCTTCATCGATGCTCTGGAACTGTTCTACCATGTGGCCAACATCGGGGATGCGCGGTCGCTCGCCATTCATCCCGCCACCACGACCCACAGCCAGCTTTCGCCGGAGGACCAGCAGCTGACCGGTGTATCGGACGGATACGTCCGCCTGTCGGTCGGCATCGAGCATATTGACGACATCCTGGCCGACCTCGGCCGGGCGCTCGACCGCGCAACTGGAGCCAGTCTCGCGGCCGAGTAACGAGGTCCGGATCCGGTCCCGGGGGAGGGTTCGAATCTCCCCTTCCGGGGCCGGTCCGCTCCCTGTCTGCCGGTGCCCGGATACCGGTTGAAGGCGCTTTGCAATTTGCGACGCCCTCTAGTATTAAGGCCTGCCCGCCCACACGCACGGACATGCCGGTGCGGACCGCGCTTCTGCATGGGACGACTGTGGCCGGCGGCAGCCCCGGGACTGGCAAAAGGCAGACGTGATGGCTGAGACTCACGACGGTGCGACCAGGCGCGACTTCATCCATGTCGCCAGTGCGACGATGGGTGTCGTGGGCGGGGCCTGCGTTGCGTGGCCGTTCATCCACCAGATGAACCCGGCAGCCGATACCCTGGCGCTCGCGTCGACCGAATTCGACACCGCCGGGGTCGCGGAGGGCATGGCAGTCACGGTGCTGTGGCGCGGCAAGCCGGTGTTCGTGCGCCACCGCACCGCCGCGGAGATCGAGGCGGCGGGCGCGGTCGACCTCGACAGCCTGCCGGATCCCCAGGCCGATGCCGACAGGTCGGAACGCCCGGAAATGCTGGTCCTGGTCGGTGTCTGTACCCACCTCGGCTGCGTTCCGCTGGGGCAGAAGGCGACGGATCCCCGCGGCGAGTGGGGAGGCTGGTTCTGCCCGTGCCACGGATCGCACTACGATACCTCCGGGCGCATCCGCAAGGGCCCGGCGCCCGAGAATCTCGAGGTCCCGCCCTACACCTACATTACGGATACGGTCATCAGGATCGGGTGAGGAGCTGAAGGATGAGCGGCCCGAATTTCTCCAACCCGGTGGTACGGTGGATCGAGCACCGGTTGCCGGTCTTCTCGTTCATGCACCACGAACTGCATGAATACCCGACGCCGAAGAACCTGAACTACTGGTGGAATTTCGGGTCCCTGGCGGGAATGGTGCTGGTCATCATGCTGGTCACCGGCATCGTGCTTGCCATGCATTACACGCCGCATGTCGACTATGCCTTCGCGTCTGTCGAACGCATCATGCGCGACGTCAACTACGGCTGGCTGATCCGATACATACATTCGAACGGCGCCAGTTTCTTCTTCATCGTCGTCTACATCCACATCTTCCGCGGCCTCTACTACGGTTCGTACAAGGCGCCGCGCGAGCTGCTGTGGATCCTCGGCGTCGTGATCCTGCTGCTGATGATGGCGACGGCCTTCATGGGCTACGTCCTGCCGTGGGGCCAGATGAGCTTCTGGGGCGCGACGGTGATCACCAACCTGTTCTCGGCCATTCCCGGCATCGGCGACTGGATCGTCACCCTGCTGTGGGGCGGTTTCGCGGTCGACAACCCGACGCTGAACCGGTTCTATTCCCTGCACTACCTGCTGCCATTCGTGATCGTCGGCGTGGTGGTGCTGCACGTGATCGCGTTGCACCGCTTCGGATCGAACAATCCGCTCGGTATCGATATCCGCGGTCAGCAGGATTCGATCCCGTTCCATCCCTACTACACGGTCAAGGACATGTTCGGTCTCGGCGTGTTCCTGATCTTCTTCTCGGCCGTGGTCTTCTTCCTGCCGAACGCCATGGGGCACGCGGACAACTACATTCCGGCCGATCCGCTGGTCACGCCGGCCCACATCGTGCCCGAGTGGTACTTCCTGCCGTTCTACGCCATCCTGCGCGCCATTCCCGACAAGCTGCTCGGCGTCATCGCGATGTTCGCGTCGATCGGCGTGCTGTTCATCCTGCCCTGGCTCGATCGCTCGCCGGTGCGCAGCGCGAGTTTCCGGCCGATCTTCAAGATCTTCTTCTGGGTCCTGCTGGCCGACTGCGTTCTGCTCACCTATCTGGGCGCCAAGCCGCCGGAGGGGATCTACGTCGTGCTGGCCCGGTTCGGCACGGCCTACTACTTCATCCACTTCCTGCTCCTGCTGCCCGCGCTGTCGATCTTCGAGACACCGCGTCCGTTGCCGCGCAGCATCAGTCGGCCGGTTCTCGATCCAGCCGGTTCCGTGGCCGCTCCGGCTGCAGTGTCGAAGGAGGCACCGTGATGCGTGCGCCCGCTCTCCTGGTTGCGGTCGCAACCGCCGTTGCCCTGGTGACGGGCCCCGTCTCGCCGGCCGGGGCGGCCGGCAGCGGCGCCGAACCGCCGGCACAGGACTGGTCGTTTTCCGGCGTGTTCGGGACCTACGACCGTGCGGAACTGCAGCGCGGCTTTCAGGTCTATGCGGAGGTCTGTGCCGCCTGCCATTCACTGGATTACATCGCGTTCCGCAACCTGACCGATCTCGGATTCTCCGAGACCGAGGTCAAGGCGATCGCCGCCGAGTACGAGGTTCCCGCCGCACCCGACGAGAACGGAGAGGTGTTTCCGCGCCCGGCCACTCCGGCGGACCGGTTCCCGGCGCCGTTCGAGAACGCGAATGCGGCGCGTGCGAGCAACAACGGCGCCCTTCCCCCGGACCTGTCCCTGATCGTCGAGGCGCGTGCCGGGGGTGCGGACTACATCAACGCCGTGCTGGTCGGCTATGCCGATCCGCCATCCGACACCGACATGGCGGATGGCATGAGCTACAACAGCCACTTTCCCGGCGGCCAGATCGCCATGCCACCGCCCCTGTTCGAGGAGGGGGTCACCTACGCCGACGGGACGGCCGCAACGGTCGTGCAGCAGGCACGCGATGTGACAGCCTTCCTCGCCTGGGCCAGCGAGCCCAACATGGAGGAACGCAAGCGCATGGGCGTGATGACCATGATCTTCCTGGTGGTCATGACCGGCCTGCTGTACGTCAGCAAGCGAAGGATCTGGTCCGACGTGCACTGACCGGTTCCGGTGACCGCACTGCAAGGACCGGCGGGAGGAAGCGGCACATGGCGCGAGCGGTGCTCGGGATCATCGGCGGCAGCGGCCTGTACGAGTTCGAGGCACTGACCGACAGGCGTTGGGAAACCGTCTCCTCGCCGTTCGGCGAGCCATCGGACCAGTTGCTGTTCGGCACCTTCGGGGAGCAGCAGCTGGTGTTCCTGCCCCGCCACGGTCGCGGCCACGTCCTGCCGCCGAGCGAAATCAACTACCGCGCCAACATCGACGCGCTGAAGCGGGCCGGCGTCACCGACGTCCTGTCACTCAGTGCGGTCGGCTCGTTTCGCGACGACCTTGCCCCGGGGCATTTCGTGCTGGTCGACCAGTTCGTCGACCGCACATTCGCACGCCACAAGTCGTTCTTCGGCGCGGGCTGCGTCGCCCACGTCACCTTTTCCCACCCGGTGTCGGCGCGCCTGCAGGATGCGCTGGAGGAGGCGGGCAGGTCGCTCGGGCTGGTGATGCACCGGGGCGGTGTCTACCTGTGCATGGAGGGTCCACAGTTTTCCACCTACGCCGAGAGCGTGCTGTACCAGTCCTGGGGCTGCGATGTGATCGGCATGACCAACATGCCCGAAGCGAAACTGGCCCGGGAGGCCGAGCTGCCCTACGCCACCGTGGCAATGGTCACCGACTACGATTGTTGGCACCCCGATCACGACAGCGTGTCGGTGGAGGCGATCATCGGTGTCATGACCGCCAATGCCGACAATGCGAGAGCACTGGTCACGGAGGTGGCGCCGCGGCTGGCCGAGCGTCCCGAGGTTGACCGGGAAGGCGGTGACCGGGCGCTCGATACCGCGATCGTCACCCACCCGGACATGCGTGATCCGGAATTGCTGGCGAAACTCGATGCCGTGGCGGGGCGCGTGCTGGGCTGAGCGCGGACTGCCCCGGGCGGAGGCAGGGATAGGGAAATGTCCGAGACAGCGCAACGCGAGGCAATCGCCAGACTGGCCCGGTCGATTTTCGAACGTGGTCTGACCTGCGGTAGTTCCGGAAACATCAGCGTCAGACTCGAGGATGGCTGGCTGATGACGCCCACCGGCACCAGCATGGGCGAGCTCGACCCCGCCCGCCTGTCCCGACTCGATGCCGAGGGCAGGCTGGTATCCGGAGATGCTCCCACCAAGGAGAGCTTCCTGCACCTGGCGATGTACGAGCAGCGTCCGTCCGCTGGCGCCGTCGTGCACCTGCACTCGACGCACTCGGTGGCCGTGAGCTGTCTTGCCGACGTCGATCCGGCCAACGTGCTGCCGCCGATTACCGCCTACTACGTGATGAGGATCGGCGTGCTGCCGCTGGTGCCGTACTATCCGCCGGGCGACCTTGATCTCGCCCGCGCGGTCCGGGAAATGGCGTCGGCCCATCACGCGGTCCTGCTGGCCAATCATGGACCGGTGGTGGCGGGAACGTCGCTCGAGGACGCGGTCTACGCCACCGAGGAGCTGGAGGAGGCTGCGCGGCTGTTCCTGATGCTGCGCTCGATGAACACACGGTTCCTGACCCCGGCGCAGGTTGCGGAGCTGAAGACGCGACGCGCCTGACTGCCCGGTCACAGGCTCCAGTAGGTGATGTCGCCTGCCAGCGTGGCCGGGTCGAGTGCGGACTTGATGTCGATCAGCACCCGGGCTCCGTCGGGCCGCAGCAGTCCGGTCAGCCGGGCAGGGGAGTCCTCGAGATAGACCGAGTGCGGAACCGCGAGGACAAGGGCGTCGAGCCCGGTGGGCCGGTCGAGCCCGCAGGTCTCGATCCCGGTTGCCTCGGCAAGTGCGACGGCATTGGCATGCGGGTCGTGCGCCAGCACCTCGGCACCGTAGTCACGCAGTGCGTGCACGATGGCGGGCGACTGGCTGTTGCGGAAGTCGGAGACGTTCTCCTTGAAGGTCATCCCGAGCACCCCGATCCGGGCTGATTGCGGGGTGCAGGCCGCGCCGGAGAGCAGGGTGAGGATGCGCCGGACGACGAAGCCGGGCAGTTCGCCGTTAAGCCGCCGCGCGGCACGGATCACCTCGGGGTAGTAGCCCAGGCTCTCGGCCCTGGAAATCAGGTAGTGCGGATCAACCCCAATACAGTGGCCGCCGACCAGGCCCGGGGTGAAGCGCTGGAAGTTCCACTTGGTCGCCGCCGCCTCGAGCACTTCAGTCGTGCGCAGTCCCAGGCGGTCGAAGATCATCGCCAGTTCGTTCATCAGGGCGATATTGAGATCGCGCTGCACGTTCTCGACGATCTTGGCGGCTTCCGCCACCTGGATCGACGCCGCCCGGTGCAGGCCGCCGGAGATTACCGGGCCGTACAGTGCCGCCATGCGCTCGAGCGTCGGGTTGTCTTGGCCGGCAATGATCCTGGTCACCGATTCGAGCGTGCGGTGCCCGTCACCCGGACTGATGCGTTCCGGCGAGTAGCCGAGCGCGAAGTCGATGCCGGCCCGCAGGCCTGACACCTCGGCGATCAGCGGTCCGCACACCTCCTCGGTGGCGCCAGGATACAGTGTCGATTCCACGATCACGAGGTCGCCGGGCGCGATCGAGGCGGCAATGGTGCGGCAGGCGCTGCGGACAAGACTGAGATCGGGCCTGCGGTCGCTGCTGATCGGGGTGGGCACAGTGACGATGTAGACGCTCGCACACGCGATGTCCCCGGGCTCGCTGGTCAGGACCAGGGAAGCCGGAATCTCGAGTGCAGCTTCGCCAATGGCGTTCCGGTCCGTCCCCGACCGGAGCTCGGCAATCCGGGCGTGGTCCGTATCGAACCCCACCACGCGCGGATGATGACGTGCGAGCGCCAGTGAGAGCGGCAGTCCGACATAGCCGATTCCGAGCACGGCGATGGCTTGTTCGGGCACGGGTCGTGCGTTCTCCTGTCGGGTTGCGCAGTTGCTCTATCGGGCCCGGGTGTGGCTGTCAATCGGGACCCGAATGGGCGGCAGCATCACGCTGCGTGCCCGTGATCGGTTTCGCGGGCTCACGGGCCAGGCAACCCCGCCGCTCCCCGCGCCGCAGGCCCGGAGCCGGAATGCCCACTGCCGGGTTCAGGCCGGTGTGACCGGCGCACGGCTTCGAATTTCCTGTGTCAGATGCGGGCAGGGACCGCGCCGTCACCGGTCTCGACCCGGCCCGCGCCCGTCTCGACAGTGCGCGCCTGTTCTGGCAGATACGGAGACCGCAGACGCTGACCCCGGGCCCGACCGGCCTTCCGGAGACATGAATGACCCCACAGCTCCGGGAAACCGACCGCACTCCCGGGCTCGGAGAGGCGTTCGCGGTCTGGCTTCGCGTCGGGATCCTGAGTTTCGGCGGGCCGGCCGGACAGATTGCGCTGATGCACCGCATGGTGGTCGAGGAGCGGCGCTGGATCGACGAGACGCGGTTCCTGCACGCCCTCAACTACTGCATGCTGTTGCCAGGACCTGAAGCGCAGCAGCTCGCGACCTACATCGGCTGGCTCATCCACCGGACCGCCGGCGGCCTGATTGCCGGGCTGTTGTTCATCCTGCCGGGCGCCCTTGTCATGCTCGCCCTGAGCGTCGCCTACCTGCTCTGGGCCGACCTTCCCCTGGTCACTGCCGCCTTCGAGGGGATCAAGGCGGCGGTCCTGGTCATCGTGGTCGAGGCGGTGGTCCGGATTGCCCGCCGGGCACTGGTCGATGCGGTGATGGTCGCGATCTCGATTGCCGCCTTCATTGCGATATTCGTGCTCGCGGTCCCCTTCCCGGCGATCGTTGCCTGTGCCGCCTTCGCAGGACTGCTTTCCGGCCTGTTGCGCACCGGCCCGGCCCTCGGCGAGACGGTCGGTCGCGACGGCGACGGCGAGACGGTGATCGCGCGACTGGAGGCGTCGGGACGGCTGGACCATACCCGGCCCGATGCCCGGCGTGCCGTGATGCTGGTCGCGGTCTTCGCGGTGCTCTGGGCGGCACCGGTCGTCCTGCTGCTCGGTCTGCTCGGTTCCGAGCACGTGCTGGCCCGCCAGTCGGTGTTCTTCAGCAAGCTGGCGGTGGTGACCTTCGGCGGGGCCTATGCGGTTCTGGCCTACATGGCCCAGCAGGCAGTCGAGGCGTTCGGCTGGCTCACGCCGCAGGAGATGCTGGACGGGCTCGGACTCGCCGAGACCACGCCGGGTCCCCTGATACTGGTCACCCAGTTCGTCGGCTTCCTCGGAGCAGCGCGCCTCGCCGGAGGAGATGCGATCTGGTCCGGCGTACTCGGTACCGTCGTGACCCTGTGGGTGACCTTCACCCCGTGCTTCCTGTGGATCTTCCTCGGCGCGCCGTGGGTCGAGCGGCTTCGCGGCAACCGGGCGATCTCTTCAGCACTGTCGGGGATCACCGCCGCCGTGGTCGGGGTGGTGCTGAACCTGGCGGTCTGGTTCGGACTGCACGTGAGCTTCTTGGAACTGGTGCCGAGCGGCCTCGCTTGGGTGGCCTTCGAGATCCCGGTGCCGGACAGCATCCGCCCGTCCAGTCTGGCGCTGACCGCCCTCGCCGTGCTGCTGCTCCCGGTGCTTCGCCAGGGCGTGTTGCGAACACTTGCCGGATGCGCCGCGGCAGGCATGATGCTTGCGGTGCTGTAGCAGGCGGGACAGGGATACCGGACATGACCGACCATGAACGCAGGATCGTGCAAACCGCGAGGGGTCCGGTGTCGTACCGCGAAGCCGGGAGCGGACCCGCACTGCTGCTGCTGCACGGCATCGGCGGCAACAGCCGGTCGTGGCGCTGCCAGCTGGAGGACTTGTCCTGCGACTGGCGTGTCGTCGCCTGGGATGCGCCGGGCTACGGCGAGACGGTTGCGGCGGATCCCGACCTCAAGAGTTACGCGGCGGTTGCCGCCGCCCTGCTCTCGGCACTCGACATCGACCGTGCCCAGGTGCTCGGTCACTCGATGGGCGGTGTCATTGCCCAGGGACTCGCCGGGCTGTTCGGGGAACGGGTCGATCGGCTGATCCTGTCCGGCACCTGGACCGGTGACGGTGCGGAGGGACCGCTGGGCCCGCGCTGGACCGCGAGACTCGATGACCGGCGCCGGATGGGTCCCGAGGCCTACGGCCGCACACGGGCTACGGCCATGGCGGCGGCGGGGGCGTCGAGCGACGTCGTGGACGAACTCGCCGGGATCGCGTCGGAAGTCCCGCTCGCCGGCCTGGAACCGGCCTGCCTGGTGCTCCACCACGCCGATACGCGGCCGCTCGCGCGGGGTTTCGCGATGCCGGTCCTGGTGCTGTCGGGAGCAGGAGACGGGATCATCGCACCGGAGCGCAGCGAAGAACTCACCGCGATCATCCCCGATGCCCGCTCGATTCGCATCCCCGGCGCGGGTCATGCGGCCTACCTGGAGAACCCCGACGCCTACAACGCCGAGGTTCGCGGGTTCCTTGCGCCCTGAACGGGCGCTCCTTCACACGGTGAAGCGCCAGGCCTCGGGTACCATCCGCCAGCCGCTGCCGTTCCGGACCATGTGGCAGAAGCCCGGGAAGTGCAGGTGCATGCCCGCAACCAGCATCCGGTCGGTGGCTGTCATGTCGAAGGCCCGCCTGCGGGCCTGGATCGCGGCGTCGGGATCGACATCGAACACCATGGTCACTTCAGGCTGACGGACCTGGATGTCGGGAACGTGGCAGATGTCGCCCCAGATCAGCAGGGTGTCACCGCCCGACGCGACCAGGTAGCCGGTATGCCCTGGCGTGTGTCCGGCAAGCGGCACCGCGGTGACGTTCGGAAACGGCTCGCCGCCCGGTGATGCCAGGCGGTCCCGGTACGGAGCGGCCTGGGTCCGTGCCGCGTCGAAGTAGCGCGCCCGGGCGGTCTCGTCGGCACGCGAGCGCGCGGTGTCGTCGTGCCAGTGCGCCAGTTCCTTCTCGTCGACGACCAGTTGTGCCTCGGGAAACAGCCTCGTGCCGTCGGCATCGGCAAGGCCGTTGGAATGGTCGGGATGCATGTGGGTAAGAAGAATGGTGTCGACATCGCCGGCAGCAATGCCGAGACGGGCAAGAAGACCATGGAGCCTGCCCAGCGTCGGCCCCATGCTGTCGCCCGAACCGGTGTCGACCAGGGCGGTACGGGTCCCGCTTTGCAGCAGGTAGCAGTTGACCGAGATTCGTGGCGGAGCCGGCCGGAAGTTCTCGCGCAGCACCGTTTCGGCCCCGGCGGCGTCGATGCCGCGCAGCACCTCGAAGGTGGCGTCGAGATAGCCGTCGGAGATCGCGGTTACGAGAACATCACCGATCCGGCACCGGTACAGTCCCGGAACCTGGTTGCTGTCATGTTGGGTCACTGCTCTGTACTCCAGGGTCGATGGATCGCGGTGATCACACCATCCCGGGCGACGGCCGCCAACCCCCGGGTGCCAACGGCTTGAACCCGCCCCACGCGGAGTGGCAGGGTGCGGGCCCGCACGGCACTGCCAGCAGAGGCGAATCGGCATGACACTGCACCAGGCCTACGAGCCTGAACTGCTTCCCGACGGCGTGACCTCGCGCCACCTGGACAATCGCAACGGGCTGGTCATGCACCTGCTCGAGGCCGGAGACCCAGGCCGCCCGGCGCTGTTGCTTCTGCACGGGTTCCCGGAACTGGCCTACAGCTGGCGCAAGGTGATGCCTGCGCTTGCCGGGGCCGGGTACCACGTTCTCGCTCCCGATCTGCGGGGTTACGGACGCACACTGGGCTGGGGCCCGGTGGACTGGGATGCCCCGCTTGACCAGTTCAGGCTGCTTAACACCGTACGCGACGCCGTCGGTCTGCTGGCAGCTTGCGGGCACGACCGCGCGACGGCGGTGATTGGTCACGACTATGGCTCTGCGGTCGCAGCCTGGTCGGCGCTGACCCGCCCGGATGTCTTCGCGTCCTGCATCCTGATGAGCGCACCGTTCGACGGCCCGCCACCGCTGGCGGCACCGCCCCCGGCAAGGCCCGACATCCACGCCGAACTGGCAGCACTCGAGCGACCGCGCAAGCACTACAACTGGTACTACTCGACCCGGGCCGCCAACTCGCACATGGTCGATCCGCCGGGAGGGCTGCACGCGTTCCTGCGAGCCTACTATCACATGAAGAGCGCCGACTGGTCCGGAAACCGCCCGCACCGGCTCGAGGCCTGGCGGGCCGACCAGCTGGCGCTGATGCCCACCTACTACATCATGGACCTGGCCGATACCATGCCGGCCGCCGTGGCCGGGGCGATGCCGGGCGCGGATGAAATCGCACGTGCAACCTGGCTGACCGATGCCGAACTCGCAGTCTACACCGGCGAGTACGCGAGAAACGGCTTCCAGGGCGGGCTCAACCTGTACCGGCGGGCCACCGGCGAATTCGACCGCGACGAGCTGCGGACCTTTGCCGGGCGGACCATCGACCAGCCGTCCCTGTTCATATCCGGCGTGAGTGACTGGGGTGTGTTCCAGAAACCGGGTGCCGCCGAGCGCATGAACGGGAAGATCTGCACCGACATGCGCGGACTCGTGCTGGTCGAGGGCGCCGGCCACTGGGTGCAGCAGGAACAGCCGGAGGAAACCTCGCGGCTGATTCTCGAATTCCTGGCCGGCCTCAGCGACCGGCGCAGGTGTTCATGAACCGGGCGAGGGTGATGTCCAGTCCGGTGACACCGCCCGCATCGTGGGTCGCCAGCGTGACCTCGACCCGGTTGTAGACGTTGAACCATTCCGGGTGATGGTCCATCTGCTCCGCGCGCAGCGCCACCCGGGTCATGAAGGCAAAGGCCTCGCCGAAGTCGGCGAACCTGAAGTTGCTCTCGATGGCCTCGCGCCCTTCGGTCGCCGACCAGCCGGGCAGTCCGGCAAGTGCTTCCTCGCGTTCCTGCCCCGTCAACCTGTCAGCCATGATGCGCTCCCTGTCAGCCGGCCGGAGAACGCGGAACGATGGGAACCTTCCCCGACAGTCCCGCCTCCTCCTCGTAGAGTGCTGCGGCCGACAGCAGCGCCGCCTCGCCGCGCGGTCCACCGACCAGCTGCAGCCCGACTGGCAGGCCGGAGGCGGTGAAGCCGGCCGGCACGCTCATCGCCGGGTGGCCGGTCATGGTGATTGCGTAGGCGATGGTCAGCCACTCGACGTAGTTCGAGAACTCGTGGTCTCCGAGACGTTCCACGTAGCGCTGCTCCACCGGGTACGGCGGCACGACGGTTGCCGGGCACACCAGCAGGTCATAGGTCTCGAAGAAGGCCCGGGCCCTTTCGATGTAGCGGCCGCGGGCGAGCTCGACCCGGGCGAAGTCGTCGACCGAGATGTCAGAGGCCCGCTCGATGTTCCAGATCACTTCCGGCTTGAGCTCGGAGCGGCGGGTCTCCAGCAGCGTTCGCTTGCCGGTGTAGAACAGCAGCGCGCGCCAAGTCTGGAAGATATCCTGGATGTCGGAAAAGTCCGGGTGCGCCTCCTCGACGGTGCAGCCAAGGGCGGAGAACCTCCGGCAGGCGGCTTCGCAGATCTCCGCGACCTCGGGATCGACCGGCGTGACGCCGAGGTCGCGCGAGAACGCAACCCGGCGCGGCAGGGTCCGGGCGGCGACCGCGTCGACGTAGCGTCCCGCCTCACGCGGCAGCGAGATCGGGTCGGCCGGATGGAACCCGGTCATGGCGTCGAGCATCAGCGCGACGTCGGGCACGGTCCGGGCCATCGGGCCGGCGACGCCGAACGGCTGGCCCGGGATTCCGAACAGATCGTCGGGGGCCGGTCCCCGGCCGCCCGGGGCCTTGGGGCGGGCGACGCCGACCGGCTGGCCCGGGATTCCGAACAGATCGTCGGGTGCGGCTCCTGGCCCCGCGGGTCCCGCCGCCACCCGGCCCGGGCTTGGCCGGAAGCCGATCACCGAACAGAAACTCGCCGGGTTGCGCAGCGATCCGCCGAGATCCGACCCGCTGGCGAGCCAGGCCTGTCCCGTCGCGAGCGCGACCGCCGATCCGCCGGATGACCCTGCGCAGCTGCGCGAGGTGTCCCACGGGTTCACCGTTGCTCCGAAGACTTCGTTGAAGGTGTTCGCGCCAGCGCCGAATTCCGGCGTGTTGGTCTTCGCGTAGATGACGGCGCCCTCGGCCTCGAGGATCTCCACCAGGCAGTCGGACCGGGCCGGAACGAAATCGGCGTAGATCGGGGAACCCCAGGTGGTGCGAACACCGGCAACCGGATTGAGATCCTTGATGGCCACCGGCATGCCCGCGAGCCGGCCGCGTTCGCCGACAGGACGCGCCATGATGCGCCCGGCGTCTCGTCGCGCACGGTCGAAGCAGAGCGTGACCATGGCATTGACCGCGCCGTCCACCTCGGCGATGCGCGCCTCGAGCGTGTCGAGCAGGTCAAGCGGGCTGATCTCTTCGGACCGCAGCAGGGCGACGATTTCGGTCGCAGTCCGCGGTATGAGACTGTTGTCGGCGGTCATCGGGGTTCTCCGGGGGCAGGCGGCGGCCTGGTCAGTAGGTTGCCCGCCCGCCCGAAATGTCAAACACGGCACCGGTGCTGAAGGAGCACTCCTCCGACGCCAGCCAGGCCACCAGGCTCGCCATCTCCTCGACCAGGCCAAACCGGCCGATCGGGATCTTCGAGAGCATGTAGTCGATGTGGAACTGGCTGACCTGGTCGAAGATCTCGGTGCGGACCGCGGCCGGCGTGATGCAGTTGACCGTGATCGGGGTCGACGCCAGCTCCTTGCCCAGCGACTTGGTCAGGCCGATCACTCCGGCCTTCGCCGCGCTGTAGGCCGACGCGTTCGGATTGCCTTCCTTGCCCGCAATCGAGGCGATGTTGACGATCCGGCCGTAGTTGCGTTCCCGCATTCCCGGAACAACGGCGCGGCAGCACAGGAAGGTGCCGTTCAGGTCGATGTCGATGACCCGTTGCCATTCCTCGACCGGATACTCCCAGGTTGTGTGGTTGGGACCGGCGATCCCGGCGCTGTTGACCAGGATGTCAACCGCCCCGATTGCGGCCTGGGTTGTCTCGGCTGCGGCGGTGACCGATGCGGGGTCGGTGATGTCGACGGTGCGGCAGTCGACACCGTCGGGAAACCGGCCGGCGACCTCGGCCATGCGCTCGCCGTCGAGGTCCCACAACGAGACCCGGGCGCCTCCCGTTGCCAGTCGCAGCGCGATGGCGAGACCGATGCCCCGCGCACCCCCGGTTACCACGGCGCCGCGGCCGGAGAAGTCATGTGTGACGGTCATGTCGTTCCTCCGTCCTGGGCGGCCTGCTCACGCCGCCGCAGACATCTCCACCAACTCGGTGATGGTCCGTTCGAAATGCTGCAGCGCCGGCTCGTTGCGTCCGTAGACGATCTCGCGCTGGGCACCGGACGTCATGCCGGCCTGGATACCCTCGCCGGTGGGGAAATCCTCCTGCTCGATGGTCCGGATCGTCAGGTCGAGATTGCGCCGCCAGTGCTCGACCGCCTTCTCGGTGGTCGCCGGTTCGGGGATGTAGAACTCGAAGTACACCAGCGTCTCGTCGACCCTGCCGCCAGCCGGGTACAGCCGGAAGATCTCGAGGTGGTCGATCTGCGAGATCACGACCACGTTGGGGACCAGGACATAGACGATCGCCGTTTCCCGGATCAGGTCCCACCGGGACTCGGGCTGGTCGCGCATGTCCACGATGGACCGGCGCGCCAGAACCTCGCGCAGGTTGCGGCCGAAGACGTCGACCAGGCACAGGTTCGGCAGGAAGATCGGAGCGACCGTATCCCGGTGCAGGGCCGGAAAGTGATAGGGCTCGAGGAAGGTGTCGACCGCCACCTTCCAGTTCATCTTCCAGGATCTCACCCGGGTTTCGTAGTGGTGGTAGCTGGCGAAGTCGTAGCTTGCGAACTCGTCATCCAGGCCGTCGAGACACCTGTCCAGGTCAATCGCGCCGTCGGGCCGGGCGCGCACCCAGATCATGCCGTGGCGCTCTTCGCACGGCAGTTCGCGCAACCCGCGCGACGCGGTATCGATTTCTCCGAAACTCCCGCGCTGCGGCACCGACACCAGCCGCCCCGCCGTGTCGTAGCTCCAGGCATGGTAGGGGCAGACGAAGGCCCGCTTGCCGCGGCCGCAGCCCTCGACGAGCCGGGCGCCGCGGTGCCGGCAGACGTTGAGGAACGCGCGTGCCGTCCCCTCCCGGTCCCGGGTCACCAGGATCGGAACCCCGAGATCGTCGTTGGTGAAGTAGTCACCGGGATCGCGGATCTGGCAGGACAGACCCAGGTACTGCGGGTGATCGAGGAACAGCGTTCGCCATTCCCGTTCCAGCCGGTCCGGGCAGGTAAAGGCGTCGACGCTGTTGTAGGCGACATCGGGCGCCATGTCGGTGGTCCGGGCGTCGATATGATCGAACAAGCGCCGGGCAAGCGAAACCTGGGTGCCGTGTTGCATGGTCAAACTCCGTTCCGGATGCGGGGCCGCGGGTCGATCGATACCCGCGAGGTGTAGCCGATGTGTCCCGCGATTTCCACTCCCGGCCGGTCCGCGATCACAGGAAGACCGTGCCGCCGTCGACCATGATGGTCTGGCCGGTCACGAAGCGCGAGGCATCGCTTGCCAGCCACAGCACGGTTCCGGCCAGATCCTCGATTTGGAGCGAACGCTTCAGCGTCTGGCCGTCAGCGATGACGGTGGTGGCGCGGTCGAGCTTGTCACCGAAGAACTCGGCGGTCCCTTCGGTCATCACCGCCGAGGGCGCAATGGCGTTGACACGGATCCAGTTGCGACCGAGTTCGCGGGCCAGCGAGCGGGTCAGTCCGATCACCGCGGCCTTCGACGTGGCGTAGTGCAGTCCGTACGGCAGCCCGGCTACCGCGGCCAGCGAGGAGATGTTGATGATCGACCCGCCCTCGCGCGCCTTCATCTCCGGGACCACCGCCTTGCAGCACCGCCAGATGCCGCCGACATTGACATCCATGCAGTCGTTCCAGTCGGCTTCGGGCAGCGTCTCGAACCGGCCGCCGCGAAGCGATCCGTAGAGTGCTGCGTTGTTGACCAGGATGTCGATATTCCCGAACCGCGCGCGCGTCGCCTCGGCGACCTCCTCGCAACTCTCGTAGGAACGCACGTCAAGGTGACACGCGATCGCGGTCCCGCCCCGGGCCTCGATGGTCGAGACGGTTTCGGCGCAGTCGATGATGTCCGCCGCCACGACCGAGGCGCCGGCCAGCGCCAGCTTCTCCGCGTATTCACGCCCGAGGCCTCGTCCGCCACCGGTCACGATTGCCACCTTGCCTGCAAGATCATCTGTCATCTTTCGCTCCGTAGTTCCTTCAGTTCCTCGAGAATGTCCGCCCGGTCGGCATCGAGGTCGGGCGCCTTGCGCGACGGGGCCGAGGCCAGGCCGTCGATGTGAAGCGGGCTTGCGACCGAAAGCATGCGTCCGCCGTGCCCGTCGTCCATCCAGCGGATCATGCCGCGCGCGATCAGGTTCGGGTCCTGCACAACCTCCGCGAGGTGCCTGACCTCGCCGCACGGAACCCGCCCGGTGTTGAGCAGGGCCATGATCTCGGCCCGGTCGCGCTGCATTGACCACTGCGAGATCAGTTCCGTCACCGCGGGGAGGTGACGCACCCGGTCGGCCATGGTCCGGAACCGGTCGTCGCTGGTCAGGTCGTCCCGGCCCAGAATACCGAGCAGCCGGTGCCAGTGCGTGTCGTTGTTGCACATGATCGAGACGTGCCCGTCTCGCGCTGGATAGACGCCGTAGGGGGCAATGGAAAGCCCGCCGTGCAGGTTGCCGGTTCGGCCCGGAAGCGAGCCGGAATCGTCATCGAAGAACAGCCCGAGGTTCGAGGCGAAGGTCGGGAAGACCGATTCCTGCATCGACACGTCGATATATCCGCCTTCCCCGGTGCGATGGCGGCGAACCAGCGCAGTCATTGCGCCGGCGTAGAGATGGATGCCGGCAAGGAAGTCGCACAGCGCGACCCCCGCCTTGACCGGGGGATTCTCGGGGAAGCCGGTGACACTCATTACCCCGGCCATCGCCTGAACGGCTATGTCCATGGCCTGGTAGCCGCGATAGGGGCCGTCCTGACCATACCCGCTGCCCGAGGCATAGATGATGTCGGGCCTCACCGCACGCACGGCCTCGTAACCGACGCCGAGCCGGTCGACGACGCCTGGTGCGAAGTTCTCCACCACCAGGTCAACGGTAGCCGCCAGCTCGAGGAACGTCGCCCGGTCCTGTTCCTGTTTCAGGTCCAGCATGATGCTGCGCTTGTCCGGGTTCAGCATCAGGAACGGATAGACCGCGTTGCCCCGCGCATTGCGCCGGCGCAGGTGCTCGCCGCCCGGCGGCTCGACCTTGATGACGTCGGCACCGGCCATTGCCATCAGGAAGGTGCAGTACGGCCCGTTGTAGATCTGGGTCAGGTCCAGGACACGGGTGCCGGCAAGCGGCAGGGTGGCTGCGGTCATGGCGGGATCCAGCCGTACGGTTCCGGGAGGGAGGACAGTGGTCAGGTACGGTCATTCGTGGGGTATAGTGGGGATTATGTCAATCGATTGACAGACATTTTCATCCTGCTTGTTCGCCTTATATTCATGTATAAGACCGATTTTGTTCAAAGGATGGCGCATGTCGCACGGAACGAAACCGGAGGTCGAACACCGCCGGGTCACGTACCGGGTTCTGTTCGACAGCCCGGCGCCTGGCCGCGGTTGCCGGTGCGTGCCGGTTCGTCTGGAACCGGATGCCGGACCGCCAGCAACAGCTGGCCGATAAGGCGCGCCTGGACGGCGCGCCGCCGCCGGCACCCACATTCTTCGCACCGGGCCGCGAGTTCACCCGGCTGCGCCGGGACTGGCCCTGGCTGCGGGAGATGCCGTTCCATCCCGTCCGCTATACCCTCAGGTACCAGGCCAACGTCTGGCAGCGGTTCCTCGAGGGCAAGGCCGGGCACCCGCGCTTCAGGCGGCGCGGGACCGATTCCGTCACGATCCCGCAGGATGTGCGCATCCGGGACGACCGCCTGCACTTCCCGAGGCTGGGCTGGCTCACGGCTCGCGTCGGCGTGGCGGGTCTCCCGACGGGGTGGCGAAGAAGGTGGTGCTCCGGCGCGAGGGCGAAAAGTGGATGGCCCCGGTCTGCCACGAGATCGTAGCCCTGGTGTGCAAGGACAACGACCGCGCGATCGGCATCGACATGAACACCGGCCAGGTCGCCGTCAGCGACGGGCAGCAGGCCCGCCTGCTGCCGACGCCGGATACCCGCCGGCTCGAGGCGCGGAAACGGCGCCACCAGCGGCGGCTGGCGCGGCACAAGCGCGGCCCGCGCCGGCGTGAGCGCGCCCCCGGCGGCGAATGGCGAGGACCGCGCGGCGGATCGCCATGGTGCGCCGGAACTGGCAACACCACGCGAGCCGGCAGCCTGCGAACGGGGCCGGCACCATCGTCATCGAGGACCTGGAGACGTCCCGCATGACGCGGAGCGCGAGGGGAACGGCCGAAAGGCCAGGACGCAACGTGAGGGCAAAGGCCGGGCT
>MPMT01000033.1 GCA_002238645.1 Alphaproteobacteria bacterium bin52
TGACCTTCCACGCCCTGCACCCTCTCGCCGCCGATTCGGTGCCAGACAAGGAATCACAGACGATTCCAACAACGCAAGAAATTGCGTCGCGCGCTCATCTCAACGTCAAGATGTGGGTAATTGAAAGGACTTGCGGCGGTATACTCCGTTTCCCGCCCGATCACCGCTCACCGGTTTGCACCGCTCTGTAGTCATGGCAGACGGCGCTTCCGACCTCACGTCGCACATTCTCTCAAGCGTCGCGTCGTGTTCGCCGTTCACCGACCGATGCTGAACGCGGAGCCCGGCCTCCTCTTCGGTGACCAGTTCCGGACGGTCACGGCCGCCACTGTTCCCGGTGAAAGGAGCTGCCGCCTGTCATCTCGACGGCGACAGCAGAACCGGTGCGCCGGGCAGCTTCGACAGGAGGGCCGTCGTCCGCTTGCGCCCCGCGGCAGGTCCTGTTACCCCTGCGGCCTGGACGACACGGTGGAACGTGCGTGAGGGTCGCAGGTCGCTCCGTCGCCGGGCGGCGCCGGTGTCCCGGGCAACCCGGCCCGAACCGATCCCTCCCCGGGGTCCCGGTTCTCCCACGCGAACGGAGAGATGTCCGGTGACCGGACTCATTGCTCGCGCATCATCCCGGTTGCACGGAGAAGTCCGGCTGCCCGGAGACAAGTCGATCTCGCACCGCGCCCTGATCATGGGAGCGCTCGCGGTGGGGGAGACCCGCATCAATGGCCTGCTTGAAGGCGACGACGTGATGCGGACCGCGGCGGCACTCAGACGGCTCGGCGCGGTGGTCACGCGCGACGGGGACGGGACCTGGCGGGTGCATGGCCGGGGCGTCGGCGGGTTCGACGAACCCGAAACGGTGCTCGATCTCGGCAATTCCGGTACCGGGGTGCGACTGCTCATGGGAGCCGTCGCCGGCCTGCCGGCCACCACGTTCTTCACCGGCGACGCCTCGTTGCGGAGGCGCCCGATGGAGCGGGTCATCCGGCCGCTCACGGAAATGGGCGTACAGGTCCTGGCCCGCGAAGGCGGGCGGCTGCCACTCGCATGTACCGGTCCGCAGGTGCTCCTGCCGCTCGACTACACCCTGCCGGTCGCATCGGCCCAGGTGAAGTCGGCGATTTTGCTCGCGGGCATTGCGGCTCCGGGGATCACCACCGTCATCGAACCCCACCCGACACGCGATCACACCGAAACCCTGCTTGACCAGTTCGGCGCCTCCGTGGAGATCGAGGAGCAGGCGGACGGAGGGCGGCGGGTGTCGGTAACCGGTGAGCCTGAACTCGCGGCCCAGCCGATCCGGGTCCCGGTCGACCCATCCTCGGCAGCATTCCTGGCCGTCGCAGCACTCCTCACTCCCGGGTCGGAGGTACGGCTGCCCGGGGTCGGAACCAATCCGCTCCGCTTCGGGCTCTATGAGGTACTCGCAGAAATGGGCGCCGACATCGAGATCCGTTCCCGGCAGGGTCCGGGCGAACCGGTCGCCGACCTTCTGGTGCGCTCGTCGGAACTGCACGGCGTTACCGTGCCGCCCGAGATCGCACCCAGGATGATCGACGAGTACCCGGTGCTGGCCGTTGCCGCCGCTTGCGCAAGGGGTACCACGGTGATGAACGGCCTTGCCGAACTGCGGGTGAAGGAAAGCGACCGGCTCGCGGCCGTTGCCGGCGGCCTGGCCGCCTGCGGGGTCGTGGTCGAGGAAGGAGAGGACCGGCTCGTGGTCCACGGCAACCCCGGAGCGGTTGACGGGGGTACGGTGATCCGGTCAGGACTGGATCACCGCATAGCAATGGCGTTCCTTGTGCTGGGCCTCGCATCGCGCGACGGCATCGCCATCGATGACGCGGCGACGATCGCGACGAGTTTCCCCGACTTTGCCGAGACATTGCGAACGCTTGGAGCCGATATCACCGGGCACGCGGAATGATCGTCGCCGTCGACGGTCCCGCGGCAGCCGGCAAGGGGACCATCGCGCGCAGGCTGGCCGACCGGTTCGGGTATGCCTATCTCGATACGGGAGCGCTGTATCGCGCGGTTGCCCTCTCGCTCCTCCGCGCCGGCGCCGATCCCGCGGATCCTGAGGCAGCGGCGCGGACCGCGAGAAATCTGCATCTTCCCGACACCGCCGACCCCGGAATCCGCACCCCTGAGGTCGGGCTCGCCGCCTCGGTCGTGGCCGCAATACCCCGGGTGAGAGCCACGCTTCTCGACCTTCAGCGCAACTTTGCCCGGCGGCCGCCGGACGGGAGGCCCGGCGCCGTGCTCGACGGTCGCGACATCGGCACGGTCATCTGCCCCGGCGCCGATCGCAAGATCTTCGTGACCGCCACACCGGAGGTTCGCGCCAGGCGAAGGCACCTGGAGTTGCTTGGCCGCGGTGAGCACTCTATATATTCAAGCGTGCTTGCGGACTTGCGGGAACGCGATGCACGCGACGCAAACCGGGTCGATGCGCCCCTGCGCCGGTCCCGGGATGCGATGGTGCTGGACACCAGTTTCATAACTGCAGACGAGGCGTTTCGGCGTGCATGCGCCTTCGTCGAGTCCGCACAGTAGCCGCTTCCGCCCGGGAGAGACGGATCGGGAGTTGTAGACGCCGGTGGAACAGGAGCGACCGGGTGTCAGTACCACCCGGCCTGATGTTCCACTCAAACCGCTGCCGCTCCACCGTGTCGGGGCGGTAACGGGCACAACCAGGTGGCAGCCGGTTGCGGACAGCGATGCGCGGCACCCCGGTAACGGGGGTGTCGCGCATCGCGTTCGCCGCTCCGGTCGGTCCACCGCAACCGTCGTCCGCACACCGATGCGGGCGATCAAGTCCACGGACAGGGAGTTTTCATGGCAGAGACCGCTGTTGGCAGCGCCGATACAGAGAATTTCGACGCCCTCCTCGCAGAAGCCCTCGGTGATCACATCAGCATCGAGGGAAGCGTGGTCAAGGGGACCATCGTTTCCCTCGAGGGTGATTTCGCCCTTATCGATGTCGGCCTCAAGTCGGAAGGCCGGGTCGCGCTCAAGGAATTCGCCCCGCCAGGCCGGGATCATGGCCTCAACCCCGGTGACGAGGTCGAGGTGTACGTCGAGCGGATGGAAGACCGTAACGGCGAGGCGATGCTCAGTCGGGACAAGGCCCGTCGCGAGGAAGCCTGGGCGGCGCTGGAAACGGCGTTTGCCGATCAGAACCGCGTCACCGGTACCATCTTCGGCCGGGTGAAGGGCGGGTTCACCGTCGACCTGTCAGGAGCCACTGCCTTCCTTCCCGGCAGCCAGGTCGACATTCGACCGGTTCGCGACATCGGGCCGCTGCTCGGAACTCCGCAGCCGTTCCAGATCCTCAAGATGGATCGCAGGCGCGGCAACATCGTGGTCTCACGTCGCGCGGTGCTCGAGGAAAGCCGGGCCGAGGCGCGCGCCGAACTGATCGCCAACCTGAAGGAAGGCCAGGTGCTGCAGGGCGTGGTCAAGAACATCACCGACTACGGCGCCTTTGTCGATCTCGGCGGTGTGGACGGCCTGCTGCATGTCACCGACATCGCGTGGCGCCGGATCAACCACCCGAGCGAGGCGGTGCAGATCGGCCAGACCGTTGACGTCCAGGTCATCCGGTTCAACCCGGAAACCCAGCGCATCTCTCTCGGCATGAAGCAGCTCCAGGCCGATCCGTGGGAGGGAGCCCAGGCGAAGTACCCGGTCAGCACGAAGTTCATCGGTCGGGTGACCAACATCACCGATTACGGTGCCTTCGTCGAACTGGAGCCCGGCATCGAGGGACTGGTCCATGTCTCGGAGATGAGCTGGACCAAGAAGAACGTCCACCCGGGCAAGATCGTGTCGACCAGCCAGGAAGTCGAGGTCATGGTGCTCGACGTCGATCCGGTCAAGCGGCGCATCTCGCTGGGTCTCAAGCAGTGCACCCCCAACCTGTGGGAAGAGTTCATGGCGCAGTGGCCGGTCGGTACCGAGATCGAGGGCGAGATCAGGAGCATCACCGAGTTCGGCCTGTTCGTCGAACTGAACGGCGACATCGACGGAATGGTGCACCTGTCCGACCTCGACTGGGAGGTGCCGGGCGACGAGGCGATCAAGCAGTACAAGCGCGGTGAGATGGTCCGCGCCAAGGTGCTCAACATCAACCCGGAAAAGGAACGGATCTCGCTGGGCATCAAGCAGCTTTCGCCGGACCCGTTCAAGACCAGCGCCGCTGCGGTCCGCAAGAACGCCATCGTGACCTGCACCGTCAACGAGCTCCTGGACGCCGGCATCAATGTCACCGTCGCCGACGGGCTTTCGGGGTTCATACACCGCTCCGAACTTTCCCGGGACCGTTCGGAGCAGCGTCCGGACCGGTTTGCGGTCGGCGAGAAGGTCGACGCAAGGATCACGCAGATCGATCAGAAGAGCCGCCGGCTGACACTGTCGATCAAGGCCCGCGAGATCCAGGAGGAACGCCACGCAATGGAGAACTACGGTTCGTCCGACAGCGGTGCGAGCCTCGGCGACATCCTCGGTGCGGCACTCAGGCAGCGGGAGCAGAGCCAGCAGTCCGGGGACGAGGGCTGATCGTGGAGGCGGAAGTCCGATGGCAGAACGACTGCTAGGCGGTTGTCATTGCGGCAACCTGCGGCTGGAGTTCCATGCCGCAGGGCGCTTCG
Organism: Alphaproteobacteria bacterium bin52; assembly: GCA_002238645.1. Lineage (GTDB taxonomy): Bacteria > Pseudomonadota > Alphaproteobacteria > Thalassobaculales > Thalassobaculaceae > Bin52. The sequence continues at coordinate 4,647 of MPMT01000033.1, forward strand.
AGGATCTCCCGATCCGGGCCTGCCAGTGTTCGTTCTGCCGCAAGCACAATGTCCGCGCGACCGCCGATCCCGGCGGTCGCCTGGACATTGCAGTCCGTAACCGCGACAGCCTGTCGGCCTACCGGATGGGGCACGGCATCACCGACTACCTGGTTTGCCGCGAGTGCGGCGTCTACGTTGCCGCCGTCATGGAGGACGAGGACGAAGGTGGCCTGCTCGCCACCTGCATCGTCAACGCACTCGATGTGGCGCCCGAACGCGTATCGGACCCGGTTCCGATCAACTACGATGGAGAGACCCCCGAACTCCGGCGCGGCCGCCGGCGCCAGCGCTGGATGCCGGCCAGGATGATCTGACCCGGCAACACCGCGAAAGGCCGGTCGATGAAGACGTTGCTTCTGGTCCGGCACGCGAAGTCGGACTGGTCGGACCCGGCACTCGATGACCATGACCGGCCGCTGGCGCCACGCGGGATCCGGGCGACCGGACTGATCGGAAGTGCCCTCGCGCCAGGAGCCGCTCCCGGCGTCATCATTTGCTCGACCGCGACCCGGGCGCTCGATACGGCAAACCGGATCGCGGCATACTGGACCCCGCCACCGCCGGTGGTTGAGACACGGGAACTCTACCTCGCCGCACCCGGGCAGATGTTCGCCGTCCTCGGCGTCTTCGGCGGTACTCACGAAACCGTGATGCTGGTTGCCCACGAGCCCGGAATCCGCCACCTCGCCCTTGTTCTGGACGGCTCGTCGGACCCGCCCTTCGCGTTCCGGTACCCGACCGGGGCGGTTGCGGTGCTTCGCTTCGGGACGGACCGGTGGTCGGAACTCGAACCCGGCAGCGGTGTGCGCGTTGACTGGATCCTGCCGCGTGCCCTCGAGCGGGCAGCTTCGCGTCCGGATGGGTGACCGTTCGTTCAGCGACCGGTCCAGTTGGGCCGGCGCTTCTGTGCAAACGCCCGCGGTCCCTCGACGATATCCTCGCTGTTGCGCAGCGTGGTCACGCTGTCGTACTGCATCCGCATGGCGGTGCGCAGGTCGGCGTATTCAAGGCCCCGGCGAACCACGTCCATGCTGGTCCTGATCGAGACCGGCGAACACTCGAGGATCTGTCCGGCAAACTCGCGTGCGGCGGAAAGTGCCTCGCCTTCCGGAACCACCCGGGTCACGAATCCGAGATCATGACCTTCTGCCGCCGGGACGTGGCGGCCGGTGAGGATCATGCCCATCGCGTGCTTCGGCGGAATCATCCGGGGGAGGCGGTGCAGGCCGCCGGCGAGTGCCGCCAGGCCGACGCGCGGCTCAGGGAGGGCAAACCGTGCGTTTTCCGCAGCGATGACGACATCGCACGCGAGTGCGAGCTCGAACCCGCCGCCCATGGCCACTCCGTTGACGGCGGCAATCACCGGCTTGCCCCGGTCGAATCGCTCGGTAAGGCCTCCGAAACCGCCTGGCGGGCGCTCGCGGGTTCCGCCCTCGGCCTGAAACTTGAGATCGTTACCGGCACTGAATGCACGCTCGCCGGCCCCGGTGAGGATTGCGACCCAGAGCGACGGGTCGGATTCGAACTCGTTGAAGGTCCGATCCAGCTCGAAATGGGCCGGCGAGTGCAACGCATTCATCCGTTCGGGCCGGTCGAGCGTGACCACCATGACATGTCCGTCGCGCTCGACCCGGTGATACTCGGGCATTCTCTTGCTCCCGTTGTGGTTTCGAGGCCTCGCCGGCCGGTTCAGGCAGCGTCGCTGACCTGGCGCGGCCGGTAGATCGAGACATGGTCGATCCGCGCAACCGCCGTTCCGTCGTCGCGGAGCACCTCGACGTCAAGCTCGACGAACAGGTGGCCCCTGTGCTCGTGGTTCCGGGTCACCCGCGAGCGCGCCTGCAGCTGTTCGCCCCAGGAAACGCTGTCGAGGTTCCGCACCGTGCTGCCGACATGCATCCAGGGTCCCAGCGTCACGTTTTCCGTCAACGCCCGGTTGGCGAGCCGGAGGATCCACCCGGGATGGACCAGCCGGGCGTCCCGATAGAGCTCGAGGGTTTCCCGGGCGCCCTCGAGGTACTCCTCCATCAACCCGGGCGTCATCTCCTCGACGAAGGTGCCGAGCACCGCTCCAACAGGAAGGGACTCCGGCGAGGCCGGCGGGCGTTCACCGGTTATCGGCGCATGCGGGATTTCCGTGCGCGTGCCCGCCGGCGCCTGCGGCAGCGACGCCCTCCCGCTCGCACAGGCGATCCCCTCGGACCACACGGCCAGGTCCAGCCCGCCCTCCCCGTCGGGGCGGGCGGAGGCTACCGCCTCGCGCCCGTCGTAGACCGGCTTCATGAGCCTGCACTCGACCATGCCGGACCGCAGCCAGTCGACACCGAAGTGCCGCAGCACCGGGTTGGTCATGTAGGCATACACCTCGACACCCGGCACCAGTCCGCCCTTGAAGCCGAAGCGTCGGGCGACCGCATCATCGTGGATCCGGTTCTCCGAATTGGCGGCGAGATTGAGCGCCTGGACGGCGTGGGTCAGGTCGGTCCGGGTATCCATGGGCAGCATCCTCCTTGCAATCGCGCCAAGGCTAACCGGAACCTCCGGGACCGCAAGTGATATCCTTTGCAAAGGATGCCCATTGTCTGCGCGCGCCCAACTCTACAGGATACAGCCAGGCACACGGACCGTCTCGGAGCTTGATCATGAAAGCTGCCGTATTTCATCGCTCGGGCCTGCCGCTGTCGATCGAGAATGTCGCGGACCCCGAATGCAGTCCCGACGGCATGGTGATCCGCGTTTGCGCCTGCGGCATCTGCGGGACCGACCTGCACTGGTCGGAAGTCAACAACGAGCAATCCGGCTGGCGCAACATCCACCCCGGCGCCGTGATGGGCCACGAGTTCGCCGGCGAGATCGTCGAGATCGGCCGCGACGTGTCCGGTCCGTGGACGGTTGGTGACCGGGTCTGCGCCATGCCGCAACTTGGCTGCGGGCGGTGCCCGGCGTGTCTCGCCGGCAAGCCCCACCGGTGTCCGGACGGGCGGATACGGGCATCGAGGGAAGTCACGGGCGCCTATGCGGAATACACCCGGGTCGGAGCTCGCGAAACCCTGCACCTTCCCGACCGGGTGAGTTTCGAGGAAGGCGCGCTTGTCGAGCCGCTCGCGGTCGGACTGCACGCGGTCAAGCGCGCGCGCCTGCAACCCGGTGACTCGGTGCTCGTCGTCGGTGGCGGTCCGGTCGGACTGTGCATTGCGCTCTGGAGCCGTTTCTTCGGCGCCCGTACCGTCGCGGTGAGCGATCTCGTTCATGCGCGTGCGCAAGCCGCGCTCGGGTTCGGCGCCACCGTCGCGCTTGATGCCGCGGCAGGCAATGTTGCCGGACAGTTCGCCGACGCAGCAGGCTGTACGCCTGATGTCGTGTTCGATGCCGTCGGAGTACCGGGATCGCTGCAGGTCGCGGTTGACCTCGCAGCGGTCGGCGGACGGGTGATCGTGGTCGGCCTGTGCATGGTCGAGGACCGCTTCATGCCATCGGACGCGCTGATCAAGGAGGTCGACATCGTCTTCTGTTTCGTCTACGAGCGCGCGGACTTCGAGATGGTCGTGGACATGCTGGCGCGGGGACGGATCGACGCCGCCGGCCTGGTAACCGGTTCGGTCGGGTTCGACGAATTCCCCGGCGCCTTCGAGGCACTGAAGCGGCCGAGCGACCAGATCAAGGTGATGCTCGCGCCAGCCTGATCTGCGGGCACCTGGCCGGGCCGCCCCGAAGCCTGCACAGCCGCCCGGAGGCACGCACCATGGCAACGCCGGAACAGAAAACCGTCGTCAGCAGCTGGAACGAGTGGGACCGGTTGCGCCATGTCATCGTGGGCCGGGCCGACGGAAGCTGCATCCCGCCCGCCGAACCGGCCCTTGATGCCAAGGTACCGGAAGACAGTGACATGCGCGGGCTGCACGGACCACGGCCCGCCGACACCGTCGCGCGAGCCAACGAACTGCTGGACCGGTTCTGTGACCAGCTGCACGCCCGCGGCATCGTGGTCGACCGACCGACACCGATCGACTTCAACCAGCCGGTCGCAACCCCGGACTGGGAAACCGGGACCATGTTTGGCTGCATGCCGCCGCGCGACGTGCTGTTGACCGTGGGCAAGGAGATCCTCGAGGCAACCATGTCCTACCGGTGCCGGTGGTTCGAATACCTGTGCTACCGGCCGCTGCTCCAGCGCTACTACCTTGAGGACCCGGGGATGCGGCACGAAGCGGCTCCGAAACCCCGACTGACCGACGCGGACTACAGGCCCGATTATCTTTCCGGCGACATCGGCATCGCCAGGCGGCTGGAATGGACCGCGGCACGACACTTCGTGACCACGGAGGTGGAACCGCTGTTCGACGCCGCCGACGTCCTGCGATTCGGCAGGGATCTCGTGGTCCAGCACGGGTTCACCACCAACATGAAGGGAATTGACTGGCTGCAGCGGCACTTCCCGGATCACAGGGTTCACGCCGTGAACTTTCCGGGCGACCCGTACCCGATCCACATCGATGCCACCTTCACGCCGATCCGGCCCGGACTGATCCTGAACAACCCGCAGCGCCGTCTGCCCGAGGAACAGCGCCGGATGTTCGAGCGCAACGACTGGGAAATCGTCGACGCTGCCCAGCCGGCCCACAACGAACCGCCGCCGCTGTGCTACTCGTCGGTGTGGCTGTCAATGAACGTGCTGGTGCTCGATCCGAAAACGGTGTGCGTCGAGAAGTCCGAAGTCTACCAGGCGGAACAGCTCGACCGGCTCGGCATGGAGGTGGTCGAGGTCGAGTTGCGTGATGCCTACGCCTTCGGCGGCGGCCTGCACTGCTGCACCGCCGACGTCAGGCGCGACGGCGAGCGGGAGGACTACTTCCCGGTGCAGTAGCCTCACGCGCCGGTCCACAGCATCCACATGGCGAGCAGCGGCACCGGTCCGGCCCGCATGGCGTGCCAGATGTTCGCCACATTGTGGACGGTCTCGCCGGAGGCACGTTCGAACCACTCGCCATGGTGCTGCCGCCAGCAACCGGCGCTCAGCACCAGATAGCCCTCCTCCGGCGGATGGCGGTGGTCCGGGTAGGTCACCCGGGGCGCAACCAGGCTGACCCCCAGCCGGACGTCGCGGTGTTCCTCGAGACCCCCGGCACCGACAAGCACGGCATTGGCGTGGCCGTCCGGAAACCCCGGGTCGCTGTACGCGATACCCTCGCGCCGCTTCCAGGCCAGCCGTGGCGCCAGCCCGGCCAGGCAGTCCGCCAGTTCCTGTACGGCTCCCGGAGCCGCAGCGCCGAGCGCCTTGTCAAGGTGGCGGCAGACCGGGATGGTTTCGGGTTCAAGCGACCGGTTGGGCCGGCCCGGCGTCGCAAGCGCGTCATGGCTGCGATCAAACAGTCCCCTGACCGCTCCGGTCGCGGACGCGCAGGCGACACGGTGCGCTTCGAGAAGTCGTGTGATCTCGGGATCTCGTGACACCGCCATGCTCCCCGTCTGACCGTTGCCATGATGACCTGTCGGCGCCGTTCCCGGCAACCCGCACGGTTGACAGGACGGCGACGGTTCCGGTACGTGCCGTGCTCCAGCGTGGGCGCGTAGCTCAGCGGGAGAGCACTCGCCTCACACGCGAGGGGTCGCTGGTTCAATCCCAGCCGCGCCCACCATCGCTGGCTCCGCTGCCGCGAAACGCACCCGGGCCGGAAACCCCGCCCGACGCCGTCATGACCGTGACCGGTCCTCCGACCACCCACCGCTCCCGGGGGCGGTATTGACACCCGGTGTCCGGAGGCGCCCGGAATGTCTGCGGCCGGCATGGCAGGCAAACCGACCTGGTTGAATGCATCTTGCGCAGCACTGCCGCGGCCCGGTCCGCATGTGGACGCGGATACCGGTCAGCGACGAGGCTCGGCATTACCGTGTCGCGGCGCCGGCCGTCTTGACGCGACTGCGGCCGGGAGCGCAGGCTGTCACCTCACCGGGAACCGAAGCGGAACGGAGCCATGATCGAGATGCAGACCTTTCGCGATTCAACCGCACTCGTGTCCAACGGCCAGGCCCTGAGGGCCCGGCTCGAGGAAGACGGGTACCTGTTCCTGCGCGGTCTGTTCCCGGCCGGGGAAATTCTGGGGGTTCGCCGCCGGTTGCTGCAGAAGGCTGCCGCGGGCGGCTGGCTTGATCCCGACCACGATGTCGATGACGCCATCGCGCTTCCTTCCGCCGCCTGCAAGGATCCGGAGGAACGCTACATGCGGGTGTTCCGCGGGTTGTGGGCCGACGAGGAACTGCACCGGTTGCGCACCCATCCGAACGTGATCGGCCTGTTCGCGCGCATCTTCGGGGAGGCACCGCTCGCGCACCCGATGTTCGTGCAGCGCAACATCTTTCCCCAGCGCCACGACTTCGACTTTACCACCGGCATGCACCAGGACAAGGTGCACATCGGCGGCGCCACCAACCAGGCGCTCTGGGTGCCCATTGGAGACTGTCCCCGCGAGAAGGGGGCGCTCGCCGTCGCCGCGGGATCGCATCGGGCCGGAGTGCTCGAGACGCGGGTCGGGTCCGGGGCGGGCGGCATGGACATCAGTGTTCCCGTCCCCGGGACGTGGGTAACCGGCGACTTTCGCGCCGGCGACGCGCTGGTCTTCTCCGACACCACCGTTCACCAGGCGCTGCCAAACCGCACCCGCGAATTGCGCCAGTCATTCGATGCGCGCTACCAGCCAGCTTCCTGGCCGATCGCGAAACCCAACATGGACCCCTATCCCGGCAATGGCAGCTGGGAGGAGGTCTACGCCGGCTGGGAAAACACGGACCAGGCCTGGTACTGGCGCGACCTCGATCCGGTGGTGATACCCTACGACACCAGCCACTACGAGCGCCGGGACCGCATGGCCTTCGACATGGCGGAACGCGGCGAGCTGACCGCGCGGGACGCGCTGCTGCGGATCGTCCAGCGCGACGCAAATCCCGACAAACGGGCCCGGGCAACCGAACTCCTGGAAAGTCTCGACGCACGGACCACGCAGTAGCAGCCCGGTCATGGCCGGTACCTGGGACCTCGAGGTCAACGGCCAGGCCCATGTGATCCAGGCCGAGGGGTCCGAACCCCTGTTGCACGTGCTTCGCGATCACCTCGGTCTCAAGGGCGCGCGCTACGGCTGCGGGCTCGAACAATGCGGCGCCTGCATGGTGCTCGTCGACGGGGACCCGGTTCATGCCTGTACCCGGCGCCTGGACTCGACCGCAGGTCACCGCGTGACAACCGTCGAGGGGCTCGACGCACCCGGGCTCCTTGCTGCCTTTCTCGGGGAACAGGCCGGCCAGTGCGGCTATTGCCTCTCCGGCATCCTGGTCTCGGTCAAGGCCCTGCTCGATCGCACCCCGAACCCGGACCGGGCGACAATTGCCGCAGCTCTCGCACCGCACCTGTGCAGGTGCGGTGTCCATGCGCGGATCCTGCGCGCGGTGGCGAAGGCGGCGGCGTGAGCCAGAGCCTCGCCCGCAATCCGCAGCTTGGACAGTGGATCCGGTTTCTCGAACATGACCGCGTCCGGATCGCGACCGGAAAGGTGGAACTCGGTCAGGGCATCGTGACGGCACTTGCCCAGATCGCGGCCGAGGAACTCGACCTTGATCCGGACCAGGTCGTGATGCTGTCCGGTTCCTCAGACAACGGTCCGGATGAACTCTACACTACGTCGAGCCTGTCGATCATGGACTCCGGTTCAGCCATCCGCCAGGTCACGGCGGAGATGCGGGCCCTGCTGGTCGAACGGGCGGCGAGACGGCTGAACTGCGCACCGGACGATCTCGGGATCGAACGGGGTCACTTTCACATCGCCGGCGAGAGCACCGGCCAGAGCTACTGGACCGTGACCGAGCCCGGCGACCTCGAACGCGAGGCAGACGGGACCGCACCGGTCAAGCCGCACGCGTCCTACCGCATCGTCGGCCGCCCCGTGCCCCGCCGCGACCTGCCGGTCAAGCTCGCCGGCGGCGGCTTCATTCACGACCTGGACGAGCCGGGAATGCTGCATGCCCGCATCCTGCGCCAGCCGGGGTACTCGGCAAGACTGGCCGGCATTGACGGGATCGGGGATCACGTGCGCATCGGCAACTTCCTTGCGGTCCTTGGCGACAACCCGCATGCGGCCGAGCAGGCGGCGAAGCGCGCGCGCGTCCGCTGGACCGGGGAACGCGAACTCGACCCGACGCGGGTTGATGCCTACCAGTTGCTCGACCTGCCCTCACGGGATCACCACATCGGCGCCGACTTCGCCGACACCGCCCACGACAACGAGCTCACCGTGTCCCGGCCCTACATCGCCCACGCCTCTCTGGGGCCGTCCTGTGCGCTTGCGCAGTACCGCGACGGACATCTCACCGTCTGGTCCCATGGCCAGGGCATGCATCCGCTGCGGCACTCGCTTGCCCGCGCACTCGATCTTGCCCCGGAAGCCATCTCGACCATTCACGTCGACGGCGCCGGATGCTACGGGCACAACGGTGCGGACGACGCGGCACTTGACGCGGCACTGGTTGCCATGGCCCGGCCGGGCCGCCGGGTGCGCGTGGCCTGGAGCCGGGAGGACGAGTTCGGATACGAACCGCTCGGAACGGCGATGGTGGTGCGGGTCTCTGCCGCGGTAGATTCCGCCGGACGACCGGTCGACTGGACGACCCGGATCTGGAGCGGACCGCATGTCAACCGGCCGGGAACCACCTCGGGACACTTGCTGGCCCGGGAAGCACTTCCCGACCCGCCCCCGCAACCGGTTCCGACTGACCCGCCGTTGTCGCGCGGCGGCGGCGCCACCCGTAACGCGATCCCGCTCTACAACGTCGGTGCACACCGCATCTGCTGGCATCTTGTTGCCCGAACGCCAGTGCGCACCTCGGCCCTGCGCGGACTTGGCGCGGTTCCCAACGTGGTTGCGATCGAGGCTTTTCTCGACAAGCTTGCCGCCGCGGCCTCACTCGATCCCGTGGAATACCGGCTCGCGCTGCTCGAGGACGAACGGGCGCGCCGGGTCCTCCGCGAAGTCCGTGACCGTGCCCGACGGGAGCCGGGTCAAGGCCTGGGTTTCGGGTTTGCGCGCTACAAGAACATGGCTGCGTACGCCGCTGTCGCAGCGACGGTGACTGTCGACGAAGCGGTGAGGGTCGAGAAGATCTGGTGTGCGGCCGATGCGGGTCTCGTCATCAATCCCGACGGCGCCCTCAACCAGTTGGAGGGCGGTATCGTCCAGGCGATGAGTTGGACCCTGCACGAGGAGGTCCGTTTCGATGCGCACGGTGTCGCCAGCCTCGATTGGGACAGCTACCCGATCCTGCGGTTCGACGAAATACCGGAGATCGACGCCTGGCTGACCGGACCGCGGGACCAGCCGGCGCTCGGGGTCGGAGAGTGCACGGTCGGCCCGACGGCAGCGGCGCTGTGCAACGCCGCGGCCGACGCTCTGGGCGTGCGCATCCTCGACATGCCGCTGACACGTGACCGGATTGTTGCCGCCCTGCTTGCCGGCGACGACCCGGCGCCATGATCGCCTGACCGTCACTCCCACGGAGCACCCCGGATGAGCATGCAGATCGGCATCATGCTGCGCGGACAGTATCCCAATGGCGCCGACATGGCGGCCGGGTCGGATGAACTCATCGCCCAGGCGCGGTTCGCCGACCGGTTGGGCTACGCCTCGATCACCAAGGGGTCGCACTACTCGACCGACGGCTACCAGGCACTTCAGCAGCTACCGCTGCTGGCGCGACTGTCGGGCGAAGTCACGCGGGCCCGGCTCAATGCCGGCATCGTCCTGTTGCCCCTGCACAAGCCACTCGATATCGCAGAGCAGCTGGCGACCATCGACATCCTCTCGCACGGTCGGCTGATCTTCGGAGTCGGGATCGGCTACAGGGACGTGGAGTTCCATGCCTTCGGAACGGAGCGGCGGTATCGCGGCCGACGTACGGACGAGAACCTGGTCGCGATTCGCCGCCTGTGGACGGAAGACCGCGTCACCATGAAGGGCAGCCACTTCTCGCTGGAAGACGCGGTGTGCAATCCGAAGCCGTTGCAGCGGCCGCATCCGCCGATCTGGGTCGGCGCCAATGCCGATGTCGCGTTGCGCCGGGCGGTGGCGCTCGGAACCTGCTGGTACATCAACCCGCACAACACCATCTCCACCCTGGTACGCCAGGTCGACCTCTACCGGCGGATGCTGGACGACGCCGGCAAGCCGTTTCCGGAAGAGCTTCCCATGCGGCGCGAGGCCTTCGTGGCCCGGACCCGCGCCGAGGCGGTCCGCCTGGCCGGTCCGTTCGTCGCCCGCAAGTACGCGAGCTACCACGCGACCGGCCAGAGCGACGAGCTGCCCGACAGCGAGACGCTTGCCGGCGACTTCGACGATCTGGTCGGTGACCGGTTCCTGATCGGAACACCCGACGAGGTCGCGGCCGCCATGCTCGACATCAACCGGCGACTCGGCGTGAACCACCTGATCCTGTCGATGGAGTGGGCCGGCATGGAGCCCTCGGTTGCGCGCGACTGCATGCAGCTGATGGCCGAGGAGGTGATCCCCGTGGTCAGGAGCGACTGACGAACGCGGGCAGATCGGACATCCGCGTAATCCGGGGGACGTCCGGAACGGCCTCGGGATCACCGTAGCCATAGGTAACGAGGACGCAGCGGACACCGGCCGTCCGGGCCATTTCCGCGTCATGGGCACTGTCACCGACCATCAGCGCGTCCGAACGGTCGGCTCCGATTTCATCGAGTACCTGTTGCAGGTGGGCAGGAGCGGGTTTGCGTTCGGCGACCCGGTCACCCCCGAGCACGCAGCGGAACCGGGATATCAGCCCGAGCCGCGACAGGATCCGTTCGGCAATCGCCTGATGCTTGTTGGTGCACACGGCAAGAACGCAACCCCGGGCCCCGAGCGCCTCCAGGGTCCCGCTCACCCCCGGATAGACCCGGGACAGGGTGGCCGGGTCACGAGCATAGTCGTCGACGAAGGCATCGACCGCCTCCCGGAGCCCGGAACGATTGGCGCGGCCGCCGGCCGCCGCCCATGCGCGCTCGACGAATGCGTCGATCCCGTCACCGATGAAGCCACGCGCCTGGACGGTATCAATCCGGCCAAGTCCCGCTGCCTGCAGCACCCGATTGACCGCGGCGCACATGTCAGGTGCGCTGTCGACGAGGGTTCCGTCCAGATCGAATACGACGAACTTCACGACCCCATTGCCCGCCCTTCTCCGTGGTCCCGCGCGCGGTCCGGGAAGAGACCGCCACGCGTGGCCCTGTTGCACGCGTATGACACCATTGGTAGCAAATGTTGATTATGGGGACACCCGGCTGCGTGGCATGGTCCCGCCATCCGTTTCCCGCGCTAAAGAGGCCAGGTCATGCCCTCCAGAACTCCCCTGGCCGCAGTCATCCTCGCCGCCGGCAAGGGGACCCGGATGAACTCTGCGCTACCGAAGGTGCTGCACCCGGTTGCCGGGCGCGAGATGATTGCCCACGTTCTTGCCGCCGTCTCCCCTCTCGACTGTGACGATGTCGTCGTGGTCGCGGCTGCAGACGACAATGCCGTGCCCAATGCCGTCGCGCCGGTCCGCGTCGCGGTTCAGAGCCGGGCACGCGGGACCGGGGACGCGACCCGAACGGCCCTCGAGGCACTCGGCGGGTTTGAGGGTACCGTGCTCGTGGCCTTCGGTGACACTCCGCTGGTCACGTCGGAAACGCTTGCCCGGCTGGTGGCGGCACGAACGCGGGACAATCCGCCCGGGGTGGTGCTCGCGGGATTCGAGGCCCCGGATCCAGCCCGCTACGGCAGCCTGGTACAGTCATCGGACGGCTCGGTCGAACGGATTGTCGAGTTCGGGGAACGCGACGACATCGACCGGCCGGTTCGCCTGTACAACGGCGGGCTCATGGCGCTTGACGGTTCACGGCTGGCGTACTGGTTGTCCAGGTTGCGTCCGGACAACGCCAAGGGTGAGCTGTATCTCACCGACGTCGTCGCACTCGCCCGTGAGGACGGGGTCCGGGTCACGGTCGAGGAAGTCGACCGTGACGAGATTATGGGCGTTGACACCCGCCCCGCCCTGGCCCGGGCCGAAGCGCTCGCGCAGCAGCGCCTGCGCACCGCCGCCATGGAGGCCGGAGCCTCCCTTCTCGCGCCGCAGACCGTGTTCCTGTCCTGGGATACCGTGGTCGGGCCGGATACCGTCATCCACCCCTATGTCACCATCGGCCCGGGAACCACCATCTGCGAAGGGGCGGAAATTCGCAGCTTCTGTCACCTCGAGGGCGCCCGGATCGGACCGGGAGCGCGGATCGGACCACACGCCCACCTGCGCCCGGGCGCCGATATCGGCCCTGAAGCCCGGGTCGGGAACTTCGTCGAGATCAAGGCGGCGAGGCTTGATTCCGGCGCGAAGGCCAGCCACCTCGCCTACATCGGTGACGCCAGCGTCGGCGAGGAGGCCAATATCGGAGCCGGAACCATCACCTGCAACTACGACGGATTCGACAAGCACAGGACCGAGATCGGTGCCGGGGCATTCATCGGCTCCAACAGCGCCCTGGTTGCTCCGGTCCGTGTCGGTGCGGGCGCGATCATCGGTGCCGGCAGCACGGTCACGAACACGGTCGAAAAGGACGCGGTTGTCGTGGTACGAGGCGAAACCAGGGTCTCGCCGGGTGCGGCACGCCGCTTCAGGGCACGGCGTGCCGCAAGGAACTCGTAGCCCGGGAGCACGTCGTCCATGTGTGGCATCATCGGTATTGTCGGCTCCCGGCCGGTCGCGCCCCGGATACTGGAAGGGCTCGAGCGCCTCGAGTACCGCGGCTACGATTCGGCGGGAATGGCAACGGTATCCGGCGACGGCATCGGCCTTCGCCGCACGGCGGGTCGGGTCGAAACACTGAAGCGGCTGGTTGCAGGATCGCCACTGTCCGGCCAGCTGGGCATCGGTCACACCCGGTGGGCAACCCACGGCAAGGTGACCCTGTGCAACACCCACCCCCACGTCGTCGGACAGATCGCCGTGGTCCACAACGGCATAATCGAGAATTTCGAGGAGCTCCGTCGCACGCTCGAACCGCGCAACCTCAGGTACCGGAGTCAGACCGACTCCGAGATCGTTGCACACCTTCTGTACCTCGAACTCCTTGACGACCCCGATCCGGAACGGGCGATGCGCTCGGTCCTGGAACGGCTCCAGGGCGCCTTCTCCCTGGTGATCATGAATGCCGACCAGCCGGACATGCTCATGGTGGCGCGTCGCAGCTCGCCGCTTGTTGCCGGGTTCGGTGAGGACGAGATGTTCGTCGGTTCGGATGCCCGTGCCCTGGTTCACCTGACCAGGCGCCTCGTCTACCTGGAGGACGGCGACTGGGCGGTGGTGCGCCGGGAATCGATCGAGTTGCACGACGCTTCCCACCGGCCAGTCGAACGCGCCGTCCGGCACAGCGAAGTCCAGGACGAAAAACCCGACCCCGGCGAGTTCCCCCACTTCATGGCCAAGGAAATCCACGAGCAACCCGAGGCGGTCACCTACACGCTACACCGCTACGTTGAACCCGCTGGAGGAGAGCTGAAGTTCCCGGAGTTTCCATTCGACGCTCGCGACGTGCCACGGATGTCGATCGTCGCCGCCGGCACGAGCTACTACGCCGGCATGGTGGCGCGGTACTGGTTTGAACGTCTGGCCCGGCTGTCGATCGACGTCGACATCGCATCGGAGTTCCGGTACCGCGATCCGGTGCTCGCCCCCGGTGGCGCCGTGCTGGCGATCTCGCAATCCGGAGAGAGCATCGACACGCTGATGGCACTCAGGGAGGCCCGGGCCGGGGGTCAGCATGTCCTGAGCCTGGTCAACATGGCCGAAAGCACGATCGAGCGTGAGAGCGACGTGACACTCCACACCGCCGCCGGGCCCGAGTACAGCGTCGCCTCGACCAAGGCCTTTACCACCCAGCTGGTTGTCCTGGCCTGTCTGGCCGTTTCCTGGGGCCTGCAGCGGGGCACTCTCGAGGCGGCAGAGGCTTCGGTTGCCCTTGACGCACTCGCCCGGGTGCGCGCCGGTCTGGCAGGGATCCTGGCCGACACGGGGTGCTGGGACGAATGCGTGGGCCAACTCGCCCGGGCGCGCGACATCATCTATCTCGGTCGCGGGAGCAACTATCCCATAGCGCTCGAAGGTGCGTTGAAACTGAAGGAAATCACCTACATCCACGCCGAGGGGTTCGGTGCGGGCGAGATGAAGCACGGCCCGATCGCGCTGATCGAACCGGGAACCCCGGTTGTCGTGGTGGCTCCACACGACAAGTGGTTCGACAAGACGGCGTCGAATGTCGCGGAAGCACGGTCGCGCGGCGCCCGCATCGCGCTGATTTCGGATCGCACCGGCATCGAGAAACTGGCAGGAGCCGCGACCTGGACCCTTCCCCTGCCGGACTCACATGCGCTCACCGCCCCGATTCTCGCCACGGCGCATGTCCAGATGCTCGCCTACCGGACAGCGGTAACGCTCGGCACCGACGTCGACCGTCCCAAGAACCTCGCCAAGACCGTTACCGTCGAGTAACGGGTTGTCCGCGGCCCGTGCACGATCGCATCGGTGCATGAATCAAGGCAGCCAGGCAAGGCAGCAGCGGATCCCCGGCGGTCAGCCTGCACCCGTCTTTCCGGCGACCCCGGACAGATCCGCGCCCAGCAACCGGATGACCTCATCGGCAGCCTGGTCGACGGTCATCGCCGTCGTATCGACCCGCAATGCCGGCGCGAGCGGCGGTTCGTAGGGCGAGTCGATGCCGGTAAAGCGGACGAGTTCCCCCTTGCGGGCCCTCGCATACAGACCCTTCGGGTCGCGCTCCTCGCAGACCTCGAGCGGCGTGTCGACGAAGACCTCGTGGAACTCGCCCGTCTCCAGCAGGTCGCGTGCCATTTCGCGTTCCGACCGGAACGGGGAAATGAAGGAAACGATCACGACCAGGCCGGCATCGACCATCAACTTCGCCACCTCGGCCACCCGGCGGATGTTCTCGACCCGATCCTGATCCGTAAAGCCGAGGTCCCTGTTCAGCCCATGCCTGACGTTGTCGCCGTCCAGCAGGTAGGTGTGCATACCCAGCCGGTGCAACTTCTGTTCCACCCGGTCCGCAATGGTCGACTTGCCGGCACCAGACAGCCCGGTCATCCAGATCACGCTGGGACGTTGACCGATCGCACGCGCGCGCGTCGCCTTGTCGATCTTCATGTCCTGCCAGACGATGTTGCTGGCACGCCGCAGGGCGAACGCCGCGATGCCGGCGCCGACGGTCGCGTTGGTGAACCGGTCGATCAGGACGAAGGCGCCCGTCTTCCTGTTGACCGAATAGGCGTCGAACGGGACGGGACGGTCCAGCGACAGCTTGCAGTACCCGACCTCGTTCAGGTGCAACGACTTGGCGGCAAGCCGTCCCAGCGTGTCGACGTCGATCCTGTGGGTCAGGTCGGTGACCTGGGCGACAGCAGAAGCGGACGCGAACCGAACCAGATAGGGCCGCCCCGGCAGCATGGGGTGCGTATCCATCCAGATCACGTGGGCAGCGAGCTGATCGGAAAGTTCCGGCGGCCGGTCGACCGTTGCAAGCATGTCCCCGCGGCTCACGTCGACTTCGTCGGTGAGCACCAGGGTGACCGCCTGGCCAGCCACGGCCTCCTCCAGATCACCGGACGGGCCCAGGATGCGCTCGACCGCCGTCTGCCTGCCCGACGGGCTGACGACCACCGCTTCTCCCCGTCGGACCGAACCCGATGCCACGCTGCCGCTGAAGCCGCGGAAGTCCGGATTGGGACGATTGACCCACTGGACGGGCAGCCGGAACGCGCCTGCCCGCTCCCCGTCGCCGACCGGAACGGTTTCCAGCACTTCCATCAGCGTCGGGCCCTCGTACCACGGCGTGGAGGCTGCGCGGACAAGGACGTTGTCGCCCTTGAGCGCGGACAGCGGGACAGCCGTCACACCCGTGAGATCAAGAGCGCCGGCGAGTGCCCCGAAGTCCCGGACAATCGACCGGAAGACATCCTGGTCGTAACCGACCAGATCCATCTTGTTGACGGCGAGGATCACCTTGTGGATGCCGAAAAGCCGGACGATGTAGGCGTGTCGCCGCGTTTGGGTCAGGATCCCCTTGCGGGCATCGACCAGCACCAGCGCGATATCGGAATTCGAGGCGCCCGTGGCCATGTTTCGCGTGTACTGCTCGTGACCCGGAGCATCGATGGCGATGAACTTGCGCCGGTCACGCTCGAAATAGCGGTACGCGACATCAATGGTGATGCCCTGTTCGCGTTCTGCCTGCAGGCCATCGACGAGCAGGGCAAGATCGACGGCGTCGCCCTGGGTACCGTAGGTCCGGCTTTCGGCCCTGGCAGCGGAGACCTGGTCCGCGAAAACCGTGTTCGAGTCGTGGAGCAGCCGGCCCAGCAGGGTGGACTTGCCGTCATCCACCGACCCGCAGATGACGAATCGCAACTGGTCCTTGCGTTCCTGGGCTGCGAAGAAGGCGTCGATGTCTGCCGACGGGTATGCCGTGTCTGCATCGGGCGACATCAGAAATACCCCTCCATCTTCTTTCTCTCCATCGATCCGAGCCGGTCGTGATCGATCGCCCTGCCCTGACGTTCGGAGATCGCGCTCCGGGACAGTTCGAGCACGACTTCCCGTACCGTGGCCGCGCCGGAGTCCACCGCCCCGGTCAGCGGAAAGCAGCCGAGAGTACGGAAGCGGACCAGGCGGTCTTCCGGTTCCTCCCCGGGGTGGAGGGGCAACCGTTCGTCGTCAACCATGATCAGCTGGCCGTCGCGTTCCACGATCGGGCGCCTTGCTGCGAAATACAACGGCACGACGGGAATGGCCTCGCGGTGGATGTATTGCCACACGTCGAGTTCGGTCCAGTTCGACAGCGGGAAGACTCGCACGCTTTCGCCGGGCGAGATGCGGGTATTGTAGAGCGACCACGGTTCCGGTCGCTGGTTCCTGGGATCCCAGCGATGCGACCGGTCCCGGAAGGAGAAGATCCGCTCCTTGGCGCGCGACTTCTCCTCGTCGCGCCGGGCGCCACCGAAAGCCGCATCGAAACCGTGCCGGTCGAGCGCCTGTTTCAGCGCCTCGGTCTTCATCACGTCGGTGTGCAGGCCCGGACCATGGGTGATCGGGTTGATTCCGCGATCCACGCCCTCCCGGTTGATGTGGACGATCAGGTCGAGGCCGAGACGGGCTGCCGTTTCGTCGCGAAACCGGATCATCTCCCGGAACTTCCATGTGGTGTCGACGTGCAGCAGCGGGAACGGGAGCCTGCCCGGCGCAAAGGCCTTGAGCGCCAGGTGCAGCATGACGCTCGAATCCTTGCCGATCGAATACAGCATGACCGGCCTGCGAAACTCCGCCGCCACCTCCCGAAAGACGTGAATGCTCTCGGACTCGAGGTGATCGAGGTGCGTCATTCCTGCCCGTTCCTGCTCGCGCACCATGATCCCGGCGGCCACACATCCCTGTTGCGGGCCTATCGAATACCCGCACTGGTCACATGGAGCAAACCGGAAGTCTGCCGCCGGCGCCGTGTCCCAGCACCGGTTTCCAGCCGAGTGCTGGCCTCTCGCCGTCCGGACCCGGCCTCAGTTCCGACTAAAACCCTTTGGGACTGATCCCGAATACTTGACAGCTCACGCTGCCGGCCTCCGATCCATTTCACGGGTCGTCGGGGTCGCTGAGTGCGAACGCCCCTTGCCGTGCAGCTGCGCCAGTCCCCGACGCCGGATGTTGCGGGCCGCGTTCAGGTCCGCATGGTCCGCGTGGCCGCAGGCCACGCACTCGAAACTCGCCGGGCTGCGGCGTGAGGCCGCATGCGTCTGGCCGCACGCGGCGCAGGTCTGGCTGGTGTGCCGGGGATCGACGACGATCAGCCGCGGCGCCTTGTACTCGAACATGGCGCGAAGTCCGCTCCAACCGGTCGCCAGGATGACGCGGTTCAGGCCGGCTTTCTGCCGCACATTCTGACCGGGCGCGTCCACCGTGCCCTTCGCCGATGCGGTCATGGCGCGCGTCTGCAGCGCCTCGACCGCGACGGTGCCGCGGGCCAGCCCGCGCGAGACGTGGTGATGCCAGTTGCGCCGCCGCATGGCGAGGCGACGTTGCGTGCGGGCGAGCCGTTGGCGCGTGCGCTCGCGCCGCCTCGAGCCCCGGCGCTGCCGGGCCAGCCGACGCTGCTGGCGCCGGATCTTCGCCTCGAGACGCCGCGGGTCGGGGGCATGCAGGATGCGGGCGTGGCGGCCGTCGCTGACGGCGACCTGACCGACGTTCATGTCGACACCGGTCACGGTCCCGTCGTCCGGGCGGTCTGCGGCGGCGATGGCGTAGCAGACCACCGCCATCCATTTGCCATTGACGCGCTTGAGCGTGGCCTGCACGGGTTCCGCGTCCGGGTACGGGTTGCCGCCGCGCCGGCGCAGCCTGAGCCAGCCCAGCTTCGGAAAATACAGCCGGTCGCCCCGGATGCGGACGTCCTGCGGGATCGTCACGCTGTCGCGGCCGCGGCGCTTGAACCGGGGGCGCCCGGCCTCGCCCCGGAAGAACCGAACCGCTGCCAGGCGTCGGCCTGGTGTTTCAGGGTGTAGCGCACCGGAACATACGGCATGGCCTGCAGCCAGGGCGTCACCCGGCGGAGCTGCGTGAACGCCTTGCCCGGCGTGAAGAACGTCGGGGCCGGCGGTCGCGCGCCGCACATCCGCGCGACGTCGACCAGCTGCGCCTGCTGGTCCAGCATCTCGTTCCAGACGAACCGGCAGGCGCCGGCGACCGCCGCCAGGCGCCTGGCGGTCGCCGGACGGTCGAACAGCACACGGTAGACGATCTGTCGATGTTCCAGGCCGTCCGGTGTGTCCGTCGCCGGCTTTTCAGCGGTATGATCGAGCCGGCCAGCCGGCTGACGTTGTTGCATTCTTGTTCTTGTTCCATAGAACAATAATGGAACAAGATGAGCATCGGATACGGCTCTGTCAACCTTTCGATACAAGCCCCAACCCTTTCGTTCCTGCCGATCGAAAATCCCCCACTCCGGTCTTTGTCCCGTTCCGTCCGGCTCGGCGTTGAAGCTGTGGCTGCTGGCTGGGTTGTGGGGAACCGGTCCGCAGCAGCGGACGGACCGCTCCGTTCCTGTATCCGGTTCGCTCGACGGTCGTGCGGAGAACAGCAGCGCACTGCGCAGGGCCGCCGAACGCCATTGCGGAATCGTGGTGACGGCACGAGCACCGGCCGCGCATGAGCGCACGCACCACCCTGCGGCCGTCGATATTCCGACTTGGGGCAGTGCAGCACCAGCCGACCCGGACGCTGCATCCCGGCAGGTTGTGCTTGTCGCCGATCGGCGCGGTCGGGTAGGATTGCTGCACTGCAAGAGGCGTCGGCGTCATGTCCGTGCGCTGCTGCATCGAACCCAGCAGATTGACCGGCAACCGGGACGCGAAGATACCGGCTCCCGGGTGTCGCGCCGCGACCCCGACAACCCCGTCCGCGGAGATCGTCATGAACCTTGCCGACAGACTGGCAGACCCGTCACTGTTTCGCCAGCAGGCCTACGTCAACGGCGCCTGGACTGACGCCGAAGGTGGCGGCGTGATCCCGGTGAGCGATCCTGCCACCGGAGCGGTGATCGGAACCGTGCCCGACATGGGCGCACCCGATACCAGGACCGCGATCGAGGCGGCAAATGCCGCGTGGCCGGCCTGGCGCAGCCTGACAGGCAAGCAGCGGGCCGCGATTCTGCGGCGCTGGTTCGACCTCATGACCGAAAACGCCGACGACCTGGCCGCAATCATGACTGCCGAACAGGGCAAGCCAGTTGCGGAAGCCCGCGGTGAGATCGCCTATGGCGCCTCGTTCATCGAGTGGTTCTCCGAGGAGGCCAAGCGGATCTATGGTGACGTGATCCCGCACCACCAGGACGGAAAGCGGATCGTCGTCATCCGTCAGCCGGTCGGTGTCGTCGCCGCCATCACGCCCTGGAACTTCCCCAACGCGATGATCACCCGCAAGGCGGCGCCGGCCCTTGCCGCCGGCTGTCCGATCGTGATCAAGCCGGCGAAGATGACGCCGTTTTCGGCCCTCGCCATGGGCGAACTCGCCACCCGTGCCGGCATTCCGGCCGGGGTGTTCAACGTGGTCACCGGCGCACGCTCCGGCGAAATCGGCAGCGAGATGACCACGAGCCCGCTGGTCCGCAAGGTGACCTTCACCGGCTCGACCGGTATCGGCAAGATCCTGATGCAGCAGTCGGCCAGTACCGTGAAGAAGATCTCGCTCGAACTCGGCGGCAACGCTCCGCTGATCGTGTTCGACGACGCCGATCTCGAACAGGCGGTTTCCGGCGCCATCGCCTGCAAGTTCCGCAACGCCGGGCAGACCTGCGTCTGCGCCAATCGCATCTTCGTCCAGGACGGAATCTACGACGAGTTCGCCCGCCGCTTCGCCGAGGCGACCGCGGCCATGAAGATGGGGAACGGATTCGAGGACGGGGTGGTGATCGGTCCCATGATCGAGACCGCGGCGGTGGAAAAGACCGAGGAACACATCCGCGATGCCATTGCCCTGGGCGCGAGCGTGGCGAGCGGCGGTACCCGCAGCCCGCTCGGCGAACTGTTCTACACGCCGACAGTGCTGACCGATGCCACCCGCGATATGGCGATCTTCCGCGAGGAAACCTTCGGGCCGGTCGCTCCGCTGTTCCGGTTCCGCGACGAGGCCGAGGTCATCGACCTCGCCAACGATACCGAGTTCGGCCTCGCGTCCTACTTCTACGCGCGCGACCTCGGTCGGGTCTGGCGGGTCGCGGAGGCGCTGGAGTACGGCATGGTGGCAGTCAACGAGGGTATCCTGTCGACCGAGGTCGCGCCGTTCGGCGGCATCAAGGAATCCGGACTCGGACGCGAGGGCTCCAAATACGGAATGGATGAGTACACCGAGCTCAAGTACATCCTCATGGGCGGACTTGACAGCCCGGTCACTCCCCGGGCCTGACGCAGGAAAGGGTCGGCATGCCCCGATATGACTACGACCTGATCACCATCGGCGCCGGCTCCGGCGGGGTCCGCGCCTCGCGGCTCGCCGGGTCCTACGGCGCCAGGGTCGCCGTGATCGAGGAAATCCGCGAAGGCGGTACCTGCGTGCTGCGGGGGTGCGTTCCCAAGAAGCTGCTGGTCTATGGCAGCCATGTCGGCGAGGAACTCGCCGATGCCGAGGGCTACGGATGGACGATCGGTCCGGCGACCCATGACTGGGCCGCCATGATCGCGGCCAAGAACCGGGAGCTCGACCGTCTGCACGGCATCTACGTTTCGCTGCTCGAGAATGCCGGAGTGCACCGCTACCGGGGCCGCGGCGTGGTGCGTGATGCCCACACGGTCGAGGTCGGAGACCGGGTACTGACGGGCGAGCGCATCCTGATCGCCGTCGGCGGCTGGCCGAGCCTGCCCCGGGTTCCCGGCATCGAGCTTGCACTGACATCCAACGAGGCGCTGGAGCTGCCGGTACGTCCCGAACGTATCGTGATCGTCGGTTCCGGCTACATCGCGGTCGAGTTCGCCAGCATCTTTCGCGGCTTCGGGTCGGAGGTTGACCTCGTGTTCCGGGCCGAGCGGCCGTTGCGTGGCTTCGACGAGGATGTCCGCGTCATGCTGGGTGACGAACTCGCGAAGAAGGGGATTCGGCTGCACCCCGGCCTCCTGCCCGCCGAGATCGGACAGGACGGGTCAGGCGTCCGGACGAGGCTCACCTCTGGCCAGACACTCCATGCCGACGCCATCATGTATGCCACGGGCCGGTTGCCGAACACCCGTGGTCTCGGACTTTCCGAGGCCGGGGTCGCGCTCACGACAAAAGGCGCCGTGCAGGTCGACGGGTGGAGCCGGTCGAGCGTGCCCTCCATCCATGCGATCGGAGACGTGACCGACCGCCTCAATCTCACCCCGGTGGCGATCGCCGAGGGACGCGCCTTTGCCGAGACCGTCTACAACTCCAACCCGATGACCGCGGACCATGAAGACGTTCCCAGCGCGGTGTTCAGCCAGCCGCCGGTTGCGTCGGTCGGACTTGCCGAGCACGACGCACGCGAGCGCTACGGCGAAGTGGATGTCTATGTCGCAGGTTTCCGGCCGATGAAGTACACGCTTACCCGGAACCAGGAACGCGGCATGCAGAAACTGATTGTCGACCGGGCGAGCCAGCGGGTCGTCGGTGCCCACATGGTGGGGGTGGACGCTGCCGAAATCATCCAGGGTATCGCCATCGCGGTCAGGATGAAGGCGACCAAGGCGGATTTCGACGCCACCGTCGGTGTGCATCCGACCGCGGCCGAGGAGTTCGTGACCATGCGGGACCGACGGCCCGATCCGGTCAGGCAGGTCGCCGCCGCCCAGTAGCCGGTTGACATCAGATGACCCTGTTCTTCCACGACACGCTGACGCGCCGCAAGGTGCCGTTTGTTCCGCTCGATCCGGCGCATGTGCGGCTCTATGCGTGTGGTCCGACGGTCTATGATCACGCCCATATCGGCAACGCCCGTCCTGTCGTTGTCTTTGACGTGCTCTACCGCCTGCTCAGGCACCACTATCCGCGCGTGACCTACGTGCGCAACATCACCGACATCGACGACAAGATCAACGCGCGGGCGGCCGAGTCGGGACAGGATATCCGCGAACTGACCGAGACGACGGCCCGGGACTTCCAGCGGGACATGGCCGCGATCGGCTCCCTGCCGCCTGATCGGGAACCGAGGGCGACCGAGCACGTGGTCGAGATGATCTCGATGATCGAAGCCCTGCTTGCGCGGGAACATGCCTACGCCGCCGATGGGCATGTCCTGTTCTCCGTGCAGTCGATGCCGGAGTATGGCGCGCTGTCGCGCCTCGACCGGGAGCAGCTCATCGACGGCGCGAGGGTCGATGTCGCGCCCTACAAGCGGGACCCGGCCGACTTCGTGCTGTGGAAACCGTCTGCGGCGGGCACGCCTGGTTGGGACAGTCCATGGGGTTTCGGGCGCCCGGGCTGGCATATCGAATGCTCGGCCATGAGCCACGCCTACCTGGGCAAGACCTTCGACATCCATGCGGGCGGCATCGACCTGGTGTTTCCGCACCACGAGAACGAAATCGCGCAGACACGATGCGCCTTCGGCACGCATGCCATGGCCTCGGTGTGGATGCACAACGGCTTTGTCACCGTCGAGGGCGAGAAGATGTCCAAGTCGCTGGGCAACTTCTACACCGTGCACGACCTGTTGGCCGACTGGCCCGGCGAAGCGATCCGGTACGCCCTGCTCGCCGCGCAGTACCGCGCTCCGCTCGACTATGGCAGACGTGGCCTGGCCGAGGCCCGTTCCGCACTCGACCGGCTGTATCAGGCACTGCGTCCGACCGGGACGGTCGAACCGACAACCCCGTCGGAGCCGGTGCTCGAGGCGCTTGGCGACGACCTCAACACACCGCTCGCACTCGCCGGCCTGCACCGGCAGGCCAGCGCACTCAACCGGGCAGACACCGATGCCGAACGGCGTGAGATTGCCGGTGAACTCCGGGCATCTGGCCTGCTGCTCGGCCTGCTGCAGTCGGATCCCGAGGCCTGGTTCCAGGCGGGTGCGACAACCGGTCCCGACGAGGCCGGGATCCGGCGCCTCATCCATGCTCGCAACGAGGCGCGGGCCGCACGTGACTTCGCCACCGCCGACCGGATCCGTGACCAGCTGCGGGCGGACGGCATCGCGCTCGAGGACGGGGCGGACGGAACCAGCTGGAAGCGCCTGTCGTGACCGTCAGGCGCTGCGTGCGAACGCCTCTTCCTCGATGTCGAGCTGAAGGACATCGTTGAACCGGTTGAACGCACCGCACAGCGCAATCCGCCAGGTGAGTTCGACGATCTGCGGCTCGGAAAAATGCCGGCGCAGCCGCAGGAACATCTCATCGCGCACGCCATTGAAGTCCCGTGTCACCGCGATTGCGTACTCGACCACCAGCCGGTCGACCTCGTCGAGTTCCGGGTGATCGTCATGGTCGAGCAGCCGATCGACGCCCTGGGGCGAGATGCCCTGGACGGCAAGCCGCGGCCCGTGATGGGCGACACAGTACGCGCAGCTGTTCAGTTGCGAGACCGCGACCAGGGCAAGTTCGAGGTAACGCTTCTCGACCAGGGACTCCTGGCCGAGCTCGGTCAGCATGCCGAACACATGCGCGAAGATCGGAGTCCGATGGGCCATGGCGCCGACCAGGCTCGAAAACGGCCCGTAGGTCGCCATGTCGTCAAACAGGTGACGGTGCTGCTCGGGAACCGCATCCCGACCGGCATAGGATATCCGCGCCATTGACTGCCTCCGAAATCTACGTCGATCGATGCGCGGCATGCTACGGGAACACCCTGCGCCGGACAATCGCGCCAAGGCCGGCGCACCTACCGGCCCATCAGCGCCGGAAGGTCGGAGATGATGGTGGCCACACGGCTCATTCCCGACTTCAGGGCCCGCTGCACCTGGGCCGGGGTCCCGCCCAGATCGACGCGGTTCGAGGGTTTCGCACCGTTCTTCATGTCCTCGACCTGCTGGCGCAGCACCAGGGTCATGCAGGTGTTCTGGAACTCGAGCAGGGCAGCGCAGTCGGCCGCACCCAGCCGCCCGGCCTGTTCGATCGCATCGAGCCTCGCGGCGGTAGACGCGGCATCAAGTCCCGAGCGCAGTGCCAGGGCGCGGACCAGGCTGACCAGCGGCAGCAGGCCGTGACGTTTCAGATCGACCCGGCCGCGTTCGACCGGAAGACGGCCGAGGAAACCGAGGCGCGGCGCCGTGTCGGTCACCGACTGCGCCAGAAGGCCGAGGAACGGCCGGGTTGCGGCGGCCGCAGCCACGGCGTCCTGCCTCAGCCGGTGACCGAGCGACCGCTCGCCCGCAACCGGTGCAAGATCGAAGAAGATGTCCACGCTGAGCAGGTCCTCCGGACGCGCCCGTGACAGCCAGTGCGCAACCCGGTCCCGCCACTCATCCACGGTGCCGCGCCATACCGGGTTCGACGCCATCACGCCGCCATCGCACAGCCGTATTCCGGCCTCCGCCAGCCCCTCGGTCAGGATCGAGCCGAACTCGGCGAACCAGTCATCGTCCGCGGGCTCACCCTCGTGCACCAGCGCGTTGTCCTGGTCCGCACCGAGCAGGCTCTCGGCCCGTCCTCCCGACCCGAGGACCAGCACGGCGTATCCTGCCGGTGGCCCGCGGCGGCCCCGGGCGGCCATGCGCTCGCACGCGAGTTCCGACATGCGTGCGGTGACTGCCTGCAGTTCGCGCCCGATGACCCGTGCGATCGCACGGCCGTCGAGCCCGTCCGCCAGCAATCCTTCCGCGACCTCGGGGACCCTTGCGTAGGCCGTTGCCAGTTCCTGCTCGGTTGTCGCCGTCGCGGTTGCGTCCCTGACCGAGAGCTGCTCGCGCGCCCGGTGGTGAAGCAGGTCGCGGTGCGAAACCATGCCGCAGGCAAGCCCCTCGCCATCGGTCACCGCGAGGTGCCGGATCCCGAGCCGGTCCATGCGCGCGAGCGCACGGTAGAGCAGTTCATCCTGCCCGAGACTGACCACGGGTGCGCTCATTAACTCTTCGATGCCGGCCTCGGGAGACCTGTTCACCAGTCCGCCCAGCAGGTCGCGTTCGGTGATGATGCCCGACGGAACGCCGTGGCCCGGACCAACCAGCAGCGAGCCAATGCGGCGCTCGATCATGATCCGGGCTGCATCGGCCAGACCGGTACCCGGCGCAATCCACACCGGTGGCGCATTCATAACGTCGCGAAGCGTGCGTGCGAACACCGTTCCGTCAAGGCGTGCCGGTTCCGTCGCCGCCGGCCCGGCATCGGCGTGCCAGCCGGAGGCGACCTCCCGCTGGACCAGGTCACGACGGCGTTCAAGCAGCGCGCGTGCCTCGGCAAGAGTCCGCACCCCGGCCCGGGAAAGCCGCGGCAGCAGTCTCTGGTAGCACTCCGCTACCGCAATCGCGTCTGCGAGCGCGTCGTGCCGCCGGGAAACCGACACGCCGAGCATGCCGGTGACCGCCTCCATGCCCGAATGGGGCAGGGTCGGCTCCAGCGCCGCCAGCACCATGCCGATATCGAGCGATGGCGGCTCGGTCCACGCCATTGCGCGCCGTTCAGCCTCGGCGCGCAGGATCGCGAGATCGAACGCGATGTGCACCCCGATGACAATTCGGCCGGCAAGGAGATCCGCAAGCCGGGGCAGCACCTGCTCAAGCCCGGGCGCGTCGGCCAGCGCCGCATCATCGAGACCGGTGATTCGCGCCGCCGTTGCCGGTACCGCAATGTCCGGCCTGACCAGGCAGTCCATGCGCGGGGTATCGAGCAGGACCGGACCGTCCAGCAGCGCAACCCCGACCTGGATCACCCTGTCACGGGCAACGTCAAGGCCGGTGGTTTCCAGGTCGAGGCTGGCAAGCGGCAGGGCCGACAGCGGAACAAGGCCTGACGGCGAGCGGGTCCCGTCCATCACGTGCCTCCGGATGGCAGGTCAGTTCAGGAAGAACCCTACCAACTGCGCCACGCCAAGCGCGACCTCGCTCTCGAGCGGAAACGACAACATGCCCATGACCGAGTACCCGAGCAGCCACGGCATGACATAGAACCGGATTATGAAGAAGAACCAGGCAACATAGAGCGGCACCATCGGCGCGATCAGGAAGCCCGGCGTGACCGGGTCGAACAGCCTGAGCAGCGGGTCGGTGGCCCTGACGAAGAAACGCATGAAGAAGAACTGGCTGTTCTGCGGCAGGAAGATCCCCATGCCGAACCGGCCGATCAGCGTCCACATGATCACGCCGAGCAGATAGTCGATGACCACGATCCAGAGCGGAAATCCTGCCATGATTCGAGGATCCCTTCCTGCACGGTCCTGCGCATCATGCGAACGGGGGCGAAGACCGGGTCTTCGCCCCCGTCACATGTGGTACCAACCCCTGTTCTAGTGGTCCGAACTCAGGATCGGATCTCCCTTGGGTATCCGCACCTCGTCGACCATCCTCTGGGTCTCCTCGTCGGGCTCGGCAGTCGCGAGCGACACCACCACCATTGCCACCAGGCTTACGACGGCACCGACAACGCCGAACCGCAGGTGATCGATGCCGATCCACGGCTCCATGTCCGCAAAGCGAACCATGTACAGGTACCAGGACCCCGCCAGGAAGCCGAGCCCCATGCCGGCGATCGCACCCTGCCGGTTTGCCCGTTTCCACCAGATGCCCAGCACCAGCGGGAAGAACAGTCCGGACATGGCGAAATCGAACGCCCAGGCAACGGCTCCGAGGATGCTGGTGAGCTTCAGGCTCGCCACGGCCGCACCGGCCGCACCCATCGCGATCAGCAATACCCGGGCCACGACCAGCCGCTTGGCGGTTTCGGCCTTCGGATCGATGATCTTGTAGTACAGGTCATGGCTGAGCGCGTTGGCGATTGCCAGCAGCAGTCCGTCGGCCGTCGACATGGCGGCCGCCATGCCACCGGCGGCGACCAGGCCGGAGATCACGTACGGCAGACCGGCGATTTCCGGTGTCGCGAGGACGACGATGTCGCCGCGCATGAAGAACTCGTTGATCTGCAGTATGCCGTCGCCATTACTGTCGACCAGCTTGACGAATCCCACCGAACTCCATTTCTGGATCCACTCCAGCGCATTCACGTCGGCAATCGCCTTGCCGATGATGCTTGTCGCCAGGTTCGGATCGAGCACCTGCAGCTTGGTGAAGGTCGCCAGGGCCGGAGCCGTGAAGTACAGCAGGAAGATGAAGAACAGCGACCAGGCCACCGAGGTCCGCGCCGCCTTCACCGAAGGTGTGGTGAAATAGCGCATCAGGATGTGCGGAAGCGAGGCGGTGCCCATCATCATGCAGGCGACCAGGGTCACGAACTTCCAGGCCGCCAGACCGCCTTCACCGGCCGTGGAGTGCGGCACCGTCAGGGCCTTGAGCCCGGCGACCGCCTCCGCCGGCATCAGTGTGCCGACCTGGTGCATGGCCTCGAGTTCGACCAGCCGTGCCACGGCGTCACCGTAGACCAGCTGCGGGAACACCCCGAAACCCTGCTTGTTGGACATCCAGAACACCGGCACCAGGTAGGCGATGATCAGCACGATGTACTGGGCCACCTGGGTCCAGGTCACCGCCCGCATGCCTCCCAGCATCGAGCAGAGCAGGATACCGGCCAGTCCGAACCAGACGCCGACCTCGAACGGGATCTCCAGGGCACGTGCCGCGATGGTCCCGGTCGCGTTGATCTGCGCGGTCACGTAGGTAAACGAAGCGACCACGAGAACGATGACGGCAAACAGCCGTGCGGTATTGCCGCCGTAGCGGGTGCCGATGAAGTCCGGAACGGTGTAGCACCCGAACTTGCGCAGGTACGGCGCCATCAGCACCGCGACCAGCACATAGCCACCGGTCCAGCCAACGACGAAGGCCAGGTAGCCGTGACCGCCCATGTAGATGCCGCCGGCCATGGCCACGAAGGACGCGCCCGACATCCAGTCGGCCGCGGTCGCCATGCCGTTGAACACCGGCGGAACCTGTCGGCCGGCAACGTAGTAGGCATCGACCTGCATGGTCCGGGACATCCAGCCGATGCCGGCATAGATCGCCACCGTGAACGCAACGAACAGGATGCCGAGGGTGTCGGCCGCGACCCCCATCTGCTCCAGTACGGCCATCAGGAGGATGAAGATGATGAATCCGCCGGTGTAGAAACCGTAGATTCTCGGGAGATTGTCTACAAAATCGCCCGTCCCTCTCAATAAGCTCATGACACCCCCCCTATTCGTCTTCGGCCATGCCGCACTGCACGTCGATCGCATGCTGCTGGCGGATAAAGATGAAGAGTTGCACCACGAACACGACCAGTGATCCCTGCGCCGCCATGTAGAAGCCCAGCGGGAAGTGCATGAAACTGGTCTGGTTCAGGGTAGGTGCGAACCAGTGGATGAGATAGGCGAAGACGAACCAGATCAGCAAATGTATGATCATGAGCTGCCTGGTCCGCCTCCAATGCTCTTCCCTCTGGGAAGCATTGTCAGGCATGGTTTTTCCCCCATGATGGCGGCACGCCCGCGCGGAGGGGTGCACGCCACTGTTTCCGACCTCGGAATGCGGCCACGTGCGGCATTCCGCGCACCAGACTCCAGTCTACTGTGACCGTTTAGTGTCACGACGACAACCGTGCGGTGGCATTACGAATGGAAATGGGATGCTTCTGCAACAGTTCAGGATCGGGTTTGGCACCGAAAGCCCCGGGGCACTCATTCGCGCGCTTCGCGACTATCTGGTCGGAACCGGACGCCAACGTTCGATACGCGACTGCGACGGCCTCGCCACGTTCATCGCGGCAAGATCGAGCCACGTGGCCCAGACTTCACTCTACGGTTACCTGCGTACCAGGGCTGGAACCATGTATCCTGAACTATTCTCAAACGACGATTTCATGGTTTCGATCAATATTGCCAAGTGGCAAGTGTGGCTTGCCTGTCTTTCCGATCTCTCGGTCTACTGCGGTGGCATGCTGGCACGGCGCAGCCCCGCCACGGAGCAGAACCGGGTCCACGCCATCGTGGCGTACGCCGTCGGGACCGCACTGGCCGAGGCGGGAGAGCCGCAGGAGGCGGGAGCGGCCTTCCCGGAGAACGCCGCCGCGGTTCGCACTCGAATCGATTCGGTCGACTGGAAGGCGGTGGAAGACGGCGAATCGCATTTTACCTGCAGTCCGGAAGCTCTGGTCACCTGGGCGCCGATCGTCGAAGGCCTCAAGGAACTCGATCGCGACATCGTGGTGAATTCGGTCCGGTTTCGCTGGCAGGAGGTCCGCCGGGATGTGCGCCGGCTGCTCGATGCAGACGCGGTGATCGCGTCGGGACCCGCAGAAGCCCCGGGACCGGTTCAGCCCGACAGATAGCCAGCGTCGCGCAACGCCGTCGCAATCTCGTCCAGGATATCCGGATCGTCGATGGTCGCCGGCATCGGATAGTCCCGGTCATCCGCGATGCACTGCATGGTACCGCGAAGGATCTTGCCCGACCGGGTCTTCGGCAGTCGTCCGACCACGATTGCCTGGCGGAAGGACGCCACAGGGCCGATTTCATCGCGCACCATGCGAACAACCTCGGTCACGACCTGCGAATGCGGCCGGTTGACCCCGTCCTTCAGCACCAGGAACCCCATCGGCACCTGTCCCTTCAGCGCGTCGGCCGCGCCGATGACCGCACATTCCGCCACGTCCGGATGAGACGCCAGCACCTGTTCCATGCCACCGGTGGACAGGCGGTGCCCCGCGACGTTGATGATGTCATCGGTGCGCGACATGATGTGCAGGTAGCCGTCCTCGTCGATGATTCCGGCGTCCCCGGTCTGGTAGTAGCCCGGGTAGGCGCTGAAGTAGCTCTCGATGAACCGCTCGTCGTTCTGCCACAGGGTCGGCAGGGCTCCGGGCGGCAGCGGGATCCTGATCGAGATGGCGCCGATTTCTCCGGGCGCAACCGGGGTGCAGTCGGGTGCCAGCACCTCGATCCGCCAGCCCGGGACCGGCGCGGTGGGTGACCCGGGCTTGACGGGCAGCCGCTCGATGCCGAGACAGTTCGCCGCGATCGGCCAGCCGGTCTCCGTCTGCCACCAGTGATCGATGACCGGTACACCAAGCACCTCCTCGGTCCACCTGAGCGTGTCGGGATCGCACCGCTCGCCGGCGAGGAACTGCGACTTGAGCGCGGAAAGGTCGTACTGGCGCAGGAGCAGGGCGTCGGGATCCTCCTTGCGAATGGCACGCATCGCCGTGGGCGCAGTGAACATGCACGACACCCGGTGCTGCGCCATCACCCGCCAGAACGCGCCGGCATCGGGTGTCCCGACCGGCTTGCCCTCGTAAAGCACCGTTGTGCAGCCATGAAACAGCGGCGCGTAGACGATGTAGCTGTGGCCCACAACCCAGCCAACGTCCGAGGCGGCCCAGTAGACCTCGCCGGGCTCAACCCCGTAGATGTTGCGCATCGACCACTTGAGAGCCACTGCGTGCCCGCCGGTCGGCCTGACCACACCCTTTGGCACTCCGGTGGTTCCGGACGTGTAGAGAATGTAGGCAGGGTCGGTCGCCTCGACCTCCACGCAGTCCTCGGGCTCCACCCCCTCGTGCGCAGCGTGCCACTCGATGTCCCGCCCTTCCTGCATCGCGGCCTCGCACATCGGCCGCTGCACGACGATGCAGGTTCGCGGCTTGTGTTCCGCCAGGTCGAGAGCGCCATCAAGCAACGGCTTGTACTCGACGATGCGACCGGGCTCGATACCGCAGGATGCCGCCACCACCAGTACCGGCTTGGCATCGTCGATCCGCTTTGCCAGCTCGTTGGCAGCAAAACCGCCGAATACCACCGAATGCACGGCGCCGATCCGCGTGCACGCTAGCATTGCGATCACTGTCTCCGGGACCATGGGCATGTAGATGATCACCCGGTCGCCGTACGCCACCCCCTGCCGACGCAGGACCCCGGCGAACAGCGCAACCGCATCTCGCAGTTCCCGATAGCTGAACTCGCGGACGGTTCCGGTGACCGGGCTGTCGTAGATCAGTGCCGCCTGGTCGGCCCGACCCTCGCGCAGGTGCCGGTCGAGCGCATTGTCACAGGTGTTGAGACGACCGCCTGCAAACCAGCGGGTAAACGGCGGCCTGTCGTTGTCGAGCACCCGATCCCACCGCTTCTGCCAGACCACGTCGGCAGCGGCGGCGGCCCAGAATGCATCGGGATCCTCATGTGATCGGCGGTAGATGTCCTCGTACTGTCCCACTCGTCCCTCCACCATCCAGGCGGCGGCTCCCGCTATGTCTCCGCCGCGTCACTGCCCAGCCGGCGCGACAGCGCCGCTTCCAGGAACCGGTCAAGCGATCCGTCGAGAACCGATTGTATATCAGAGGTCTCGATCCCGGTCCGCAGGTCCTTCACCATCTGGTAGGGCTGCAGGACATAGGAACGGATCTGGTGTCCCCAGCCAATGTCGGACTTGCCGGCCTCGACCGCTTCTGCCGCTTCCTCGCGGCGCCGGATCTCCAGCTCGTAAAGCCGCGCGCGCAGCATCTCCATCGCGGTGGCGCGATTGCGGTGCTGCGACCGGTCGTTCTGGCACTGGACAACGATTCCGGTCGGCTCGTGGGTGATGCGGACAGCCGAGTCGGTCTTGTTGACATGCTGGCCGCCGGCACCGGACGAGCGGTAGGTGTCGATGCGCAGGTCCTTTTCCTCGATCGTGATCTCGATGGTTTCGTCGATCACCGGGTAGACCCAGGCCGAGGAGAAGCTGGTGTGCCGGCGCGCCGCAGAGTCGAACGGAGAGATCCGAACCAGCCTGTGCACGCCGCTCTCCGTCTTGAGCCAGCCATATGCGTTGTGGCCCCTGACCTGCAGCGTGGCCGACTTGATGCCGGCCTCCTCGCCGTCACTCTGCTCCAGGATATCGACTTCGTAGCCGCGTACCCGGCACCAGCGCTGGTACATGCGCAAGAGCATCTCGGCCCAGTCCTGGGCCTCGGTACCACCCGCTCCGGCATGGATCTCGAGGTAGCAGTCGTTGGCGTCGGCCTCACCGGAGAGCAATGCCTCGAGCTGCCTGGTCCGACAGGCCTCGCGCAGCGTCCGCAGAACCCCGGTTGCCTCGGCAACGATCTCTGTCTCGCCCTCGGCCTCGCCAAGTTCCATGAGATCGATTGTCTCTTCAAGGTGCCGCTCGATGTCACGCACCGCGGAGATCGAGCGTTCAAGCGCGGTCCGTTCCTTCAGGACCGCCTGCGCTCGCTCGTTGTCCAGCCACAGATCCGGATCACCGGCAAGGGTATTCAGTTCGTCCAGCCGTACCGTCGCCGTATCCCAGTCAAAGATGCCTCCGCATGAGCTCAACGGACCGGTAGACTTCCTCGGCAATTGCCGCAGCTTCAGCATTCATGACGGTTCCCCTTTCGAGTCCAGGTCGACTAATAGAGGCCGTGGTCGGATCCATCAACCGGTCCGCTCACGATCTCGCCGTTGGCCTGCCCGGGCACCGGCTGCTGACCGGGCTTGAAGGCCTCGATGATCACGCTTCGGTCGCCGGCCTGCGCCAGTTCGCCGGTCTCGGGATTGATGCGGACGTGCAGGATGCCCGAGGGTGCGCGGAACGGGACCGGCAGCGTGCCGGTGAGCGCCTCGGCCATGAACTCCTTGAAGATGGGAACGGCAACCCGTGACCCGGTATCGCTCGGGCCGAGGGTTCGGGGAGTATCGAAGCCGACGAATGTGCCGACCACGAGATCGGGCGAGAACCCGATGAACCAGGCGTCGACATTTTCATTCGACGTCCCGGTCTTCCCGGCCAGCGGCCGGCCCAGTTCGGAGATCCGCCGCCCGGTGCCGCGCTGGACAACTCCCTCCAGCATGCGAACCATCTGGTAGACCGATGCGGAATCAACCACACGCTCGGCGCGTTCCGGCACCCGGGGCACCGGGCCGGCGTCGGTGCCCATGCATCCCGGACAAACCCGGGTGTCACTGCGGTACACGTTGCGTCCGTTCCGATCCTGGATCCGGTCGATCAGTGTCGGCGTCACCCGGTAGCCGCCGTTGACCAGCGTCCCGTAGGCAGCTGTGAGTCTCAGCAGCGTGGTCTCCCCCGACCCGAGCGCCATCGCGAGATGTTCGGGCATGTCGTCGACGATGCCGAACCGATGCGCGGCCTCGGCCACCCGCTCCATCCCGATTGCCTGGGCAAGGCGCACCGTCATCAGGTTGCGGGACTTCTCGATGCCCAGACGCATGGCGCTCGGGCCGTAGAACTTGCGCGAGTAGTTGGCCGGCTTCCACTTGCGGCGTCCCGGTCCCAGGTCGAGGACGAACGGCGCGTCGAGGATGACAGTCGTCGGTGTGTAGCCCTGTTCGAGTGCCGCGAGGTAGACGAAGGGCTTGAACGCCGATCCGGGCTGACGCCAGGCCTGGGTCGCCCGGTTGAAGTTCGAGACCGAGAAGTCCCAGCCACCGCTCATGGCCAGCACCCGGCCAGTGTGGGGATCAAGGGCCACGAGAGCCCCGTTGACGTCGGGAACCTGGCGCAATCCGTAGGACAGGATCGGCGGGACATCCTCGAATCCGTCCGGTTCGACCAGCTCTGCGAGTACCTCGACCAGGATCACGT
Organism: Alphaproteobacteria bacterium bin52; assembly: GCA_002238645.1. GTDB lineage: Bacteria > Pseudomonadota > Alphaproteobacteria > Thalassobaculales > Thalassobaculaceae > Bin52. The sequence goes on from MPMT01000033.1 coordinate 38,923, forward strand.
CACCGGTCGAGAGCACGTGGTCGACTGACTCCACCCTCGGGCCCAGTCTCTGCCCCTTCCGCGTCCGCCGCGCCCAGCGCAGCTCCTCAAGAGCCAGGAGGCCTGTCTCTCCGTCCGGCAGGCCGATCCGCGCGGCATCGGCATTGGCGGCGAGAACCACGGCGACCTGCCAGGTCGTGCGCATGCCGGGCTGTGGTCCGAACTCGAGCAACCTTTCGCGCCAATCCGGACCGGTCTCGATCCTGCCCAGGGCTCCGCGCCAGCCGTGACGCCTGTCATAGAGCTCGAGCCCCTCCCTGAGCGCGGCGTCGGCGATGCGCTGCAGGCGCCAGTCCAGGCTGGTCCTCACCGACAGTCCGCCGCGGTAGAGATCATCCTCGCCGTAGCGCGTCAGCAGCTGACGCCGCACCTCTTCTGCAAAGTAGGTTGCGACGGCTGTCTCGGTCGCCTCACGGTGGCGGACCACCAGCGGTCTCTCGCGCGCCTCGGCCGCGAGGGCATCCGTGATCACCCCGTCCTCGGCCATGCGTTCCAGCACCCAGTTGCGGCGCCACACCGCCTTTTCGTGCTGACGCTCAGGGTGGTAATTGTTGGGCGCCTTGGGCAGTGCAGCCAGGTAGGCCGCCTCCTCCACGTCCAGCTCCGAAAGCGCCTTGTTGAAGTAGTTGAGTGCCGCCGCGGCGATGCCGTGGGAGCCACGGCCAAAGTAGATCTGGTTCAGGTACAGTTCGAGAATCTGGTCCTTTCCGAGCACCCGCTCGATGCGGAAGGCGAGGATCGCCTCCTTGATCTTGCGTTCGACGGTAACCTCGCTGGTGAGCAGGAAGTTCTTGGCGACCTGCTGGGTGATCGTCGATGCCCCGCGCAGCCGGCGCCCGGTCGCATAGTTGCGCAGGTTTTGCACCATCGCCGCGGCCAGACTGACGAAGTCGACACCCGGATGACTGTAGAAATCCTTGTCCTCCGCCGCCAGCACTGCTCCAATCACCAGCCCGGGCACCGCCGAAATCGGAACGAAGATCCGTTGCTCTGTTGCGTACTCGATCACGAGGCGGCCGTCGGAGGCGTGAACCCGGGTCAGCACGGCCGGCCGGTAGTCAGCGAGCTGGCGATAGTCGGGCAGCCCCTGGCCGTAGGCGCGCAGCACCCAAAGCGCGCCGGCGGCGCCGGCAAGCGCAATGACAAGACAGACCGCCGCCGTACCGACAATCCACCTCACCTCATTGTCTCCTGCATCCAGTCGGGTATCCCGGGACCGGGCAGGCGCGCGGTTCCGGTCCTCCGGAATACCCCTGCGCCCGACTCGTTCCCGGAGCCTCGCCGATCATACACTTCTCGAGGCTCCGGCGCTCTCGTGCGGAAGATCAGGGCGAGGAAGTGTCAGCCACGATGCAGGGGATGGCAAGCTGAAGCATCTCGGTGCATGTGCAGACCGGTTGCCCCGCGGAGGCCATGACCGGGTAAACGGCCTCGCGACGTTCCTGGTGCCGGGGCCGGCACGTTTCACGAACGACCCTTTCCTGCGACGAAACCGGGACCATATCAGCCCCGGGCCTGTTCCATGCGGTCAACGAGGGACAGCGTGGCAGCGGGCGAACTCCGGTGCTCCTGCCTGGCGATGCGGGCACCTCACGTGCAGGGCCCGCGCCCTCCCCGTTCGCACCCGCCAGCCATGCCGCATGTCGGCCTTACGGACAAGTGTCCGACGGAACATGGCGGCCGGTCGACAGCCGAAACCAGACGGGCCTTCACGTGGAACCGCGATTCGCACCGTGCCGACCGCGACACGTCTGCGCCTGAACGACGGGGAGCGGGACGAAACGGTCAGGTATCGTCGTCCTGCAGGTACGGCATTGAAAATGTTCGGTCGTTCGGATACAGTCCGCGCGCACCGGAATCGATCGCCTGCGGGCGGCGGGTTCCGCCCTGCATCTCCGGGGATTCCGAACGGTTCCCTTCAACACAGCGAATGATCCGTACCGGTCGCGCCAGCCAATTGATTGCGTGCCCGCGCGGAGCAGGGTTCAAGCACATGTTGCGCGCGCTCGACACCGTGACCGGGTATCCGGTTCACCCGACACGGCCCGGACGGCATAAGGTCCTTTCGCGCGGCGGCTGCATGCAGATCCCCGATGGGGCTGCACTCGACGGCCGAACCGCGCATGCCGGCGTCTTCGCGACGCGCACTCGATCCGACCACTCACACGGTGCTTGCGGGCACTGGTTGACGTTGTGGCACGCAGACGAACGACCGTCCCCGGTCAGGCTCGCGCGGCCAGTTCACCGATCAGTGTCCCGGGGCATCCCGGAGCCAAACTTCCATGACCAAACGCATGCTGATCGACGCGACCCAGCCCGAGGAAACCCGGGTGGTTTTAGTCGATGGGATACGTCTCGATGACTTCGATTTCGAGGCCTCGAACCAGCGCCAGCTGAAAGGCAACATCTACCTCGCCAAGGTCACCCGCGTCGAACCTTCACTCCAGGCTGCCTTCATCGAATACGGCGGCGAGCGGCACGGGTTCCTGGCCTTCGGCGAGATCCACCCGGACTACTACCGGATCCCCGTCGAGGACCGTCAGGCCCTGATCGAGTCCCAGGAGGGGCCCGCATTGCGCGACCCCGACGACGAGGTCGATGGCGATGAGCAGGTCGGTGACGACGAGGCCGAGCCTGCCGAAACCGCGCCACCCGAGGAAACCGACCCCGCCGAAAGCGTCGGGCGCGGCCGGGCGCGCCGGCAGGGCGCGGCGCGGCGCTACCGGATCCAGGAGGTCATCAGCCGTCGCCAGATCCTGCTGGTCCAGGTGGTCAAGGAGCAGCGTGGAAACAAGGGAGCCTCGCTCACCACCTACCTGTCACTGGCCGGCCGCTACTGTGTACTGATGCCGAACAACCCGCGCGGTGGCGGGGTGAGTCGCAAGATCACCAACGCTGCCGACCGCAACCGGCTGAAGAAGATCGTCGAGGAACTTGACGTCCCGGAAGGCATGGCGATCATCGTGCGGACGGCCGGGCGCGAGCGGACCAAGTCGGAGATCAAGCGCGACTGCGAGTACCTTCTCAGGCTGTGGGACCGGATTCGCGAGCAAACCCTGGTGTCGTCCGCTCCCTGTCTCGTGCACGAGGAGGCGAACCTCATCCGCCGCTCGATCCGGGACCTCTATACCCGTGACATCGAGGAAGTGCTTGTCCAGGGCGACGAGGGCTACCGGACGGCCAAGTCCTTTATGAAGATGCTCATCCCGAGCCATGCCCGCCGGGTCCAGCCGTTCCGGGAGGACGGCGCCCCCCTGCTGCATCACTACCAGGTCGAGAACCAGCTCACCGCCATCCACGAGGCAACGGTTCCGCTTCAGTCCGGCGGCTACCTGGTCATCGACCAGACGGAGGCCCTGGTTGCCATCGACGTGAACTCCGGGCGGGCCACCCGGGCCCGCAGCGTCGAGGACACAGCGTTGCGCACCAACATGGAAGCCGCCAGTGAGGTCGCGCGGCAGCTGCGCCTTCGCGACCTCGCCGGTCTCATCGTGATCGACTTCATCGACATGGCCGAATCCCGCAACCAGACGGCTGTGGAACGACGCATGAAGGAGGCGGTCAAGCTCGACCGCGCACGCATCCAGCTCGGGCGGATCAGCCAGTTCGGCCTGATGGAACTCTCGCGACAACGGCTTCGCCCCAGCGTGTTCGAGACCAGCACCGTTGTCTGTCCGCACTGCCAGGGAAGCGGGCGGGTCCGCTCCACCGAATCCTCCGCCCTGCAGGCGTTGCGGGCAATCGAGGAGGAGGGGGTGAAGCAACGGGCGTCGCGGATTGCCGTTTGGCTGTCGTCGACCACCGGCTTCTACATCCTCAACAGCAAGCGCATGGCGCTGATCGACATCGAGCAACGCTACGGCTTCGAGGCCGTGCTGGAGCCGGACGACACCCTGCTCTCGGCCGAGTGCCGGATCGAGGTGCTCGAGGCAAAGGCCGCCGGCGATCGCCTGGCACAGTTTGCTTCGCCGCCGGAACAGGCCGCCGCAAGCGAGGAGCCACGGAGTGGCAACCGTCGACGCAGGCGGTCGGACCGCAAGAGGAGCGATGCCGAGGGCCAGGTCGAGCAGGCATCTGCCCAGCCGGAAGCGGCGGCAGACGACAACACGGAGGACGGCGACGCCGGACGGAAGCGGCGGCGGCGCGGCAAGCGCGGTGGACGACGTCGCGGACGCCGGAGCGAGGCCGAGGTCGAGTCCGGCCAGGAGGAACTCCAGGCTGCGGACGCGCCGGCCGGACAGCCTGCCGGCGACGGTGAGCAGCCTGCGGACGGGGACGTGGAGCCGGTGGCGGTCGCTCCTCCGCCTTCACGCAGACGCAGGTCACGCGGGCGTTCGTCGTCGCGGACCTCTGCCGAGGCAGTTCAGGACCCCGTCGCGACCAGTGACGCCATCCCGGTCGACGGTTCCGCCACGAAAGAAGCCATCGAGACCAGCGAGATGGACCCGGGAACGGATGACACCCCGGTCGAGGAAACCGTTGTCGGAACGGCACAGGGTAACGGAGCGGCCACGGAGCACGGGAACGAGCCCGTCGCCGCGTCCGGAACGCCCGCAACCGGACCGGCCGGAACGTTGCATGCCGGGGACGCGCCCGCCACGGCGGAGACCGTACCCGTGTTCGGCGCGGAAGGCCCGGCAGACGGTCACTCGATGCCGGACATGCAGTCGCCGGCGAACGGTGACGCTGCACCGGACAGCGAAGTCGCGGCGGATGACGCGACCGTACCGGACTCCGCGGACGAACCGGTTTCCGGGACCGTGGAGGAGGCGGTACCGCCGGAGGATGATGACCAGCCTGCCGCGCCCGGACTTGTGGTCGAGATCATGTCTGATGGAGGCGTGGTCCAGCTCGAGGGCGACGCACCGCCGGAGGAGACTCCGGCAGCCCCGATGCCCGTGCCCGAGACCGGACAGCCGCCACGGCGAGGCTGGTGGAACCGGCCGGAGGGCTGACCCGGTCAGGCCAGCCAGGTCCGCAGACGTGCACAGGCCTCGACCATCTCCTGGGTCGAACCTGCAAAGGACAGGCGCACCATCGCCATGCCCCGATCGGCATCGAAATCGACTCCCGGAGTGCAGGCCACGCCGATGTCCGACAGCATCCGGCTGCAGAACTCGACGCTGTCGTTGGTAAACCGCGAGACATTGGCATAGATGTAGAAGGCTCCGTCGGCGGGTGCGAGGTCGCCGATGCCGGCTGCGGGGAGGTCGTTCAGCAGGACTTCGCGATTGCGCCTGTAGCGTGCGACGTTCGCCTCCAGTTCCTCGTGGCAGTCGAAGGCTGCCACCGCGGCATGCTGAGACAGGCTCGGCGAGGAGATGAACAGGTTCTGCGACAGGCACTCCACCGCCCGCACCAGTTCCGGCGGCACGATCATCCAGCCAAGCCGCCACCCGGTCATCGAGAAGTACTTCGAGAAACTGTTCACCACGATTGCCTCGTCGTCGAACCCGAGGGCGCTTGCCTGCGTCACATCGTAGGTGATCCCGTGGTAGATCTCGTCGGAGACCACCCTGATGCCATGGCTCCGGCAGTATCCGAGCAGGGTCCGCATCCGGTCAGGATCGAGCATGGTTCCCGCCGGGTTTGACGGACTGGCGATCACCAGCCCGTCCAGCGGATTGTCGAGGGTCTCGAGCAGGGCCGGCGTCGGCTGGTACCGGTGCTCGGCGGCGGACGGGATCATGATCGGCGTGATGCCGAGTGCCGTCAGGATGTTCCGGTACGCCGGGTAGCCGGGCGTGACCATCGCAACGCGATCGCCCGCGTCGAAGGCTGCCAGGAATGCAAGCAGGAAGGCCGCGGAGGATCCCTTGGTGACCGCAATGCGCTCGATGCCGACGTCGACACCGTACCAGTCGCGGTAGTGCCCGGCGATCCGCTCGCGCAGTGCGGGAATGCCGAAGGCGAGCGTGTATCCCAGGCGATCTCGCTCCAGTGCCCGCCTTGCGGCCTCGATCACCCCGCGCGGCGCGGCCGTCGCCGGCTGTCCCACTTCGAGGTGCAGCACGTCGGCGCCGGCAGCCTCGCGATCGGCCGCCGCCTGCATGACATCCATCACGATGAACGGCGGGACCTTGCCGCGCCGGGAAACCTTCAACACCACGATCACCTCTTCCTGCCCGTCCGGCATCAATCGCCTGCCTCGCCACGGTCGTGACGTGTAGGCCGACAGTCGGGCTGACCGCAACGGAAAGTTCGGAAACCATGTCGCTTGCCAGACGCGCCGGCGCATGGTTCCGGCGCGGCGCAGGGGCGCTCGCACCGGCGGCGAGCAGTGCAACCGGTCGGGAAATGGCGGCGTGATGCAGCGTCGATTATTCGCTATAAGTCCCGGGAGTTCTGTCTTCGCCACTCGAAAACCGGGATGCTCCAGCACATGATCGACCCAGGCCGACTGGTCAAGGCCTGCATGGCGGCGCTTCTTCTCGTGTCCGGCGCGCTGGTTCCCGTCGCGTCGGGACGCACACTCATCTCCGACACCGAAATCGAGGCGACGGTCGCGGACCTTGCCCGTCCCCTGCTCGAAGCCGCCGGTCTCGACCCTGGAGCGGTCCGCATCCTGGTGATCGGATCCGATGACCTGAACGCGTTCGTGGCCGGTGGCCAGAACCTGTTCCTGTTCACCGGCCTGATCATGCGCACGGAGACACCGGGACAGCTGAGCGGCGTGCTAGCCCACGAGATCGGTCACATCGCGAGCGGCCACCTGGCGCGCACGTCCGTCGCGGTGGAGGACGCATCGGTGGCCGCGATACTCGGCCTTGTGCTCGGAACCACCGCGGCGGTGGTCAGCGGGCGCGCGGACGCCGCCGCCGCGGTGCTGCAGGGAACCTCGAGCGTGCTACGCGCCAACCTGTTCGCCTACACCCGTACCCAGGAATCGGCGGCGGACCAGGCCGCCGTCCGCCTGCTTGATTCGACCGGACAGTCCTCTCGCGGCTACGCCGAATTCCTGCGCATCCTCGATACGGAGTTCTCGGCCGTGGCCGGTCGGCCGGCCTTCGCGACCACGCACCCGCTTACTCCCGACCGGATCGCGTTCGCCGAGCAGCACGTGGCGAGCTCGCCCCACGCCGATGCCCCGGTTCCTGCCGAACAGGTCCGCCGGCACGCGCGGATGGTTGCCAAGTTGCGGGGCTTCCTGCTGCCGCCCGAGCAGACGCACAGGATCTATCCCGCGAGCGACGACTCCGTCGCAGCCCGCTACGCGCGCGCAATCGCTGCCTTCAGGAAATCGGGACTCGCACCGGCGCTTGCACTGGTCGACAGTCTGATCGCCGCGTATCCCGACGACGGGTACTTCCGGGAACTGAAGGGCCAGCTGCTTTTCGAGTCCGGTCGACCGCGCGAAGCCCACGCCGCCTACCTCGATGCGCTCCGGCTGCTCGAGGGAGCGGGACCGATACCGGCGACCTCGCTCGAGATGGCGCGTGTCGAACTCGCGCTCGATACGGCCGAGACCAACCGCTCCGCCCGCCGGCGGCTCGAACGCGTCGCGCGTCACAGACCCGAATCGGCAGTCGCATGGCGCCAGCTTGCCATCGCGCAGGGTCGAACGGGCGAGCGCGGACTCGCCGCTCTCTCGCTGGCGGAAGAGGCACTGCTCGGCAACCGCCGCAACGAGGCGGTGCGTTTTGCCGAACGGGCACAGCACGCACTTCCCGTGGGATCACCGGGCTGGGTCAGGGCAGAGGACATCCTGCACGCAGCGGGCCGGCGTGAATGACGGCCGGGAAACGAAGAAGGAAACAGGGATGATGACACCAGGTAGCCGTGCGCGGACATGCATCGTTGCCCTCGCCTTCCTGGTCTGCGCCACCGGAACCCCGGCCGCACAGGACGCAGGGTTTACCGAACGCGAACTCGAGGTGATCGACGAGCGGATCCGCTCCTACATCCTGGCCAACCCGGAGATCGTGCTGCAGTCGTTGCGCGAACTGCAGGCACGGATGGAACTCGAACGGCGCCACGAGGAGGCAGAAAGGGTCGAACTGCGGCGCGGGCTGGTGCGGGACCTGGTTGCGGAGATCGAACAGGACCCCGATGACCCGGTGCTCGGCAATGCCGAGGGGGACGTGACCCTGGTCGAATTCTTCGACTACCAGTGCGGGTTCTGCAAGCGGGTGACCGGCCCCCTGTTTGAAACCGCGCGCGCCGACGGCAGGGTGCGCCTGGTCATGAAGGAGTTTCCGATTCTCGGACCGGTATCGGTAGTCGCCGCGCGCGCCGCGCTCGCCGCGCGCCGGCAGGGACGGTACGAGGACATGCACATCGCGCTGATGAACCTGCGCGGCAGGCTGACCGAGCAGGCGGTGCTCCAGACCGCCAGGGAACTCGGGCTCGATGTCGACCGGCTCGAGGCGGACATGGCCGATCCGGAAGTCGCCCGGGTCTTCGGCAAGGTTCGCGCGCTTGCGGACCGCCTTGGCATTGGTGGAACCCCCGCGTTCATCATCGGCGGCGAGGTGATTGAAGGGGCTGTCGACGCCGGGCAGCTGCAGGCCCTGATCCGCGAAGCCCGGGCCCCGGGCTGATCAGTCTGCGAGCCCGATCAGGATCACCGCCGGGGTAACCATCGCGACGGCGAGCAGGATGCGCGGCGTGATCCGTTCCTGCCGGAAGGCGATGACGCTCATGAACAGGGTGAAGACAGGCGAGGCCGCCACCACCGGCACGACCTGGACCACGGTCCCGATCAGCAGGGCCGTGTTCAGCGCCATGATTGCCACTCCGAAACAGACGCTCGCACCCATGAACCACAGTGCCGGACGGCTGCGCCAAGGGATCGCCGGGGCCGACCGGCGGACACGGTGGGCGGTCTGGGTGACCACGGCGGAGACCACGAACCCGACCATGCTCGCGATGTAGGGATCGGGAATCCACTCCATTCCGTATTTCGACAGGACGTGACCCGCCGACCTGACCAGCGCCGCCCCGATGGGAAGAAGCAGCGCCCAGACCGGCCAGCTGACCGCAGCCCCTCCCCGCCTGCCGGACAGGACCATCACCGCCGCCACGATAGCCAGGGTACCGACCCCGGTCTGCCAGGTCAGCACCTCGCCCAGCCACAGTATGCCGAGCGCCGCGCCGAACAGCGGCGAGGTGGAGGTAAGCGTGATGGCAAGGGTGGGCCCGAGGTACTTCATGCCGGCGAGTGCCAGGTTGGCCGAGAGAGCGGGCCGGAACAGCCCGACCAGCACGAAGGTCAGCACCGCCGGGTGCAGCAGGTGGGCCGGGTCGAGCAAGAACGGCGCAGCCAGCAGGAACAGGACCGCCGAGGTGGTGATGGTGATCACCGCACCGCTGCGCGGCTCGATGCTCAGCAGCCCGACACTCTGGAACTGGGCGCCAAGGGCGAACAGGAACGCTGCCACCAATGCCAGCAGGACCGGCAGCGCATCAACAAGCGGCACTGAGCGCACTCCCCAGGTCAGATGCAGACCTGCGGCCCGCCGGCGTCGCCGCCCCTCACCTACACCGCCTCCCTGCCCGGTATCGGGGGAGCGGCAGCGAGAATCCGGAACCCTGCCCATTCGACCGCATCGGGCGGGTCGATCTCCTCGGGGACCGCGCACCAGCCGGACCGCGCCAAGAACCGGCCAGGCCGGCGCCACGACGTCACGACGGCAATCGGTACCGCCAGCAGCAGGCCGGTAAACACCGGTGCGCCCCACAACAGGAAATCGGGCGCAAAGCCGGCAAGGGCACCGGCAAGGCCGAGGCCGGCGAGCGGGTGCGGCCACAGGGCCCGGGCAGCCTCGCCCGTCGAAAGTTCCCGCTGACTTCGGCCCTGCGCCTCCCATGTGATCCGGCGCCCCGTGCACAGGCCGGCCATGAAGATGGTCTGCGCAAGCGCGAGCGCGGGCGTCAGCAGGACCGAGAACACCAGTTCCAGCACCGCGCCCCACAACAGGACGGCGGTCCCACCATAGCGTGCCCTCTCACCCGGTCGCAGCAGCACGTCGGTCACACCCAGGATCTTCGGTGCGAAATTCATCAGCACGACGGTTACGAACAGCCCAACCACCATTTGCCTGCGAACCGCGATGTCGGCGCCGGCCGCTGCCGTCAACGCCGAGTCGGTGATGCCGACCGCCATGAAGCAGTACCAGACCGGTGCCGCCGTATACATAAGGATGGCGAGCACGAGCTGGATTCTGCCCAACAGGCGGATTCCGGGCATGGACAGCAGCCGCAGGTACTGCAGGTTGCCCTGGCACCAGCGCAGGTCCCGGCGGATGAATTCGCGCAGGGTGGGCGGGTTCTCCTCGAAACTGCCGTCCTCGATCGGCAGGACCCTGACCTCGTAGCCGGCCCGGCGCATCAGGACCGCCTCCACCTGGTCATGGCTGAGGATCTCGCCGCCAAGCGGCGGTGAACCCGACAGACGCGGCAACCGGCAGGCGCGGCGGAACGGTTCCATCCGAACGATGGCGTTGTGGCCCCAGTACGGACCCTGGTCTCCCTGCCACCACGCGCTTCCCGTCGTGTAGGCGCGCATGCCGTGACGCATGCCGAACTGGAAGAGGCGGCAGAACGGGCTGAGCGACGGCAGGCCAGTGACCAGGGACTGCAGGATGCCGAGCTGCGGGTTCGCCTGCATCAGGCGCACGAGGCGCACGATCGCGGCCCCCGACATCAGGCTGTCCGCATCGAGCAGCACCATGTGGTCGAAACCGTCTCCGGCCCGGTCACAGAACTCCTCGATGTTGCCCGCCTTGTAGCGATGGTTGACCGGGCGACGGTGGTAGTGGAGCGGCAGGCCGGGCCGGGCGCGCCACCCGGCGCACAGGCGCTCCTCCTCGGCGGCTATGTCGGGCCGGCTGCTGTCACTGAGAAGGAACAGCACAAACCCCTCGGCGTGGCCCGTCGCCTCGAGCGAAGCGGCGACAGCCCCGAGACGGGCGAACACGGCATCCGGGTTCTCGTTGCGAACCGGCATCACCACCGCGGTCCGGGTGGTGAGCGGGCCGTCATCGACGCACGTGCCGTCCCGGTTCAACCCGCTGATCGGCAGTACCCGGTGCAGCCAGTCGGGCCCGAGGCGCGTCAGTACCACCCCGATTACCGCGTTCCACAGTCCGATCGCGAGCCATGGGGTGTTGAGCGCAAACAGGAGGACCAGAATCAGTTCCGCCACGGTCAGCCCGCGCGGCGTGAACACCATGGCAAGCCACGTGGTCAGCCCCGCCATGGTGGCCAGCACCAGCAGCAGGAATGTCAGCCGCCGGGCTCTCATCGTGGTCCGCAACCTAGGCCGGCAACCGAAACGCAGCGCGTTTCAGCCCCGACGGCACCCTTTTTGCAGGTTGGCGGCGTAGCCGCCATCCCTCGCCGAGCGGGTCTGCCGGTCCCCGACCCCCCGTCTCGCGCTACGCCGGCCATTCCGCACGGCATGCGTCGCACACTGCCGTTTCGAAGATCGGCGAAAGACCCGTCCCGCCGGCCCGGACGGGCGCCGGCCGATGAAGTCGCGTCAGTCAACGGCATGCTCCCCACGGTTTCACGGTTCCTCGTGACTGGTCCGTTACCATCCTGTTCCTGCCGGTGCCGCCCCTGCCGCCTGTGCGAGACTGTCACCGGTTCCATGGGGAGAAGCCGCACACGCGTTTTCCCCGGGGTCACGCGCAACATGTGCAGGTAGAGTGGTGGACGGGCCGACAGTCGGGCCGACCGGAACGAAGCGCAGGTACCATACCCGACCGGCGCGCGAAACGTGAGCGATGCCATGGAAGCGTGTGAAGCAAGACCGTGCATCCGTCGGCAATCATCTCGGCGACAGGATCACGCCCGGTGGCGCGCAAGACCGTCACGGCCGAAAGCACGGCGGAGAACCGCGTGCACCGGTGCCTGGCTGACTACAGGTGCGAGCATCCATGTTTCGCGTCAAGGGGGCGTGGTTGGCGGGTTTGCGACTTATCCACAGTTTTTCCACAAGGTTATCCACAGGGTGGTTGCCCTCGATCGCTTCCGGGCGCCACGCACTCCCGGCGTGTCTTCGACTGGTTCGATCAATTGACTGCAGCTCGTTGGGTGTGATCACGCGTTCGTTTCCGCTGCGGTGACGGGCGGCTGCGGGGTCCAGGAGCGCTGCTGGG
>MPMT01000034.1 GCA_002238645.1 Alphaproteobacteria bacterium bin52
CAGTGGCAAGGACGGTGCGCGCTGCGCGCGTGGACCCCGTGTGAAATCGACCCCGTCTGGGACGGTTCGCCCGTCAAGTCACGCAGGATTCACGGTCAAGTGGGCTGGATTCTGCACGCAACCGACCAGGGGTTGATTACATCCACGCCAATGCCCTCGAAATCCCGCACGTTGCGCGTGACTAGGACGGCGCCCTTCGAACTGGCTATGGCGGCGATCTGGCAGTCGGCTTCGCCGATCGGGCGACCTGCGAGGCGGCGGTCTGCAGCGATGCCGGCATAGGCGCGGGCGGCGGCGCTGTCGAACGGCAGGATGCGCTCCAAGAAGCCGAGGTCGAGCCACCGGGTCATGGCAGCCGCTAGCCTGTCCCGGCGGCTGCCTGTCGGCATGATCGCGATGCCATAAAGAAGCTCCGCTTCGCTGACCGCAGTCAGGTACATGTCCATTGCATCCCGATCCGCGATCCAGGCAGCCACGGCAGGGGCCGGTTCCGGGCGCATGAGTTCGGAAGCCACGTTCGTGTCAAGCACCAGCATCCGATGCGCCTCAGGAGAGGTCCGGAGGCTCGCGCATCGGGCCGCGCGGGGGCAGATCAAGTTCGACCCCGCCAAGGGGTGCGAAACACTCCCGGGTGAACTCCGCCAGGTTTCGGGGGGCGGACTGGCTGTCGCTCACGGCCTCGCGAAGGATGATACGCACCTCCTCTTCCATTGAGCGGCTGTTCTCGGCGGCGCGGACGCGCAGGCGCGTTCTCACGTAGTCATCGAGATTGCGGATGGTGATGCTGGCCACTGGCGGTTCCTCCCTATCTGTCGGGACATGTCCAAACTACCGCACGCTTGCAGTGCAAGCAACGGGGGAGGTCCGGGACCCAATTGTGTCGGTGCGACCGCACGATCAGCAATGTCCATTTGTGCATATCCGAGCACCTCCTTGTGTTTCTCGACGGGCAGGAGCGGTTCGGCCGCGATGGCACGAAGATATAGGCGCGCATTCGGCGGCAGGGCGGGCAGAGTTTCCGGTTCTCCGGGACTCGACGATTTCTTTCGCGGGTGAGTGTTGTGCTGCGCGCCGCAGTGCGTAGACGTCGGTAATCCATTGTAAATAATAAATTAATCAAGTTGTTTCGATGACAGGATGAGGGATGAGCTTGCCCTCGCGCCCCCGAAGCCCGCTGGAATGTTTGCTAGGCAAACTCTGCGGCGATCGTGACGGACCGGCTCGCCATTGTTGTCGGCAGATTCGCGGCCGCGTACCGGCGGGGGTCGAGAGCTGGAGGTCATGACGTTGGGATGCTGGACAGGACAGGGTGGGGCGGTAGCGCGTCCTGAGCGGACAAACGAAGGCCGTGTGTGTGGCGGGCGCTACCGTGAACGTGGTCATCGTCAATTGCGGGAACGGCCACCATGTCTGACCCGCATTGGCTGCGCTGGATGGTGCAGCTCGGGTTGCTCGGCGTCGTCGCGATGACGGTGGTAGCGACCGTCATCCTGCTCACGCGCGGCACGCCCGTCGAAGCCCGTCCGGCGGCGCACCCCCGTTCCCTCGACACACGTTACGCCGGTCCGCGGTCCGATGCCCGCCGCCCGCCTGGAGTTGCCGGGCGCGATCAAGTTATACAACCCGGCGAGGGGTTTAGGCTTCGTCGTGCCGGACCGCGGCGGCCCCGAGATATTCGTCCATACGAGCGTTCTGCTGCGCTCCGGCATGGGTGACCTGCTGCCCGGACAGCGCGTCTTCTTCCGAGCCGAAAGCATACCGCGCGGCCTTCAGGCGACGGAGATAGAGCCGATCTGAGCAGGGCTGGCCTCGACGGGTCACGGCTCGGTCCGCCGAACCGCACGATCCCGCTGTTCCCGGTCGTGCGTCAGTAGGCGCCGCAGCAGCGTTTGTACTTGCGGCCCGAACCGCAGGGACAGGGCTCGTTGCGACCCACCTTCCGCCCGAATGGCCGTGGCTCCCCGTTCCCGTACCCGGCGTCGATCAGGCCGCCTGCGGCGCGTTTTTCCATGTGCCGGGACTTGGTCCAGGCGTTGAGGTTGCGCACGAACTCCGGGATCAGGCTCGGCACCATCCGGTCGAGCTCGTCTTCGGCTTCTTCCGTAAGCTCCGACCTGCCGTAGTAGAAATCATTGAGCGCGACGATCATGCTGATCGATGCCGAGGCTTCCTCGTCGTCGCTCAGCACGATCGCCTCCCACGCATCCGGGCGCAGCTGCATGGCTTGCTCGAAACCGTCGATCCACGGTTCCCACAGCGTATCGCCGCCGTTGGGGTCGATCTCCAGGACCGGCGCGTAGTCTTCCGGGGCTTCCGCCAGTTCCAGGGCGACCCGGTTGTAATGCCCCATCACCGCCCCGATCGTCGTCTTGGCCTCGGCGGTATCGGCGAACGCGTGATCCTCGTCCCAGATCCCCGGCAGCCATTCCGAGGGCATGATCATTTCGGGGCAGACGATCAGGGCAGCGACATAGCCGTCCAGCTCCGCGATGGACATGGCGTCCCGCTCGGCCGGAATAGCGTTCAGAAGCTCATGAAGCCGGTCAAGGTCGGGATCGGTGTTGCTCATGGCAGCGCTGTTACCCGCAAAGCATCGCGCCGGTCAACGGTGGTTCCTGAAGAAACCTGGCAAGCGATGAGAGGCGATCCTGCTTGATCGGGCTGCACCCGGCGCCTATTTCTGGTGAGGTGCTGGCCCGTCATGGAGGCACGGACGCCGATTTCCGGTATCGGAGGATTCACATCCGTTCGGACAGGCGAGATGCCGTGTGGAACACTGACCGGGAGCCGCTCGCTGCTGAATTTTCAATGACGCAAATTGCGGTTCCAGCGTCAGGTTCGGAAAGGCGAGTCTGAAACTATCGGGCGAGCCGGTTCAGCTTCTTGTGGATGCTTGTTCGTCCGTACCACAATATGTAGTGGCACCGACTCTAGGAGATTCCCAAAAATCGTCTTCGCCTATCAAAATACTTCGGGTCGGCCTTCCCCGCATTGTCGTGAAGCCGCCGCCAGACATCGTCGGGGTCCGGCCCGTCGACACATCTTTGGCCATCGACGAGGCCGTAGAACCGGCGGTCCTTCTCGACCAGGCGCAAATTCCGTTTGCCCAGCGTGCCCGATCAGACCGTTCGAGCGCTAGTCGCCATGTCCTGTCCTCATCATCGTGAGATCGTCTTTGCGAATCGTAATCGATGTGCCGGGGAACCCTTCCGTCCTCGAAGAGGAAGTTGCTTCATCGACCATCCGGCGCGCTCGTCGCGGGCAGTATGCCGAGACTTCGACCGCCGAGATCCCGAAATGCTTTCTGGCGGCACGAGAAGACGACGATCTGTAGATCGTGGGCCTGGCTGTGACCACAAATTTGAAGTCGCCCGCTTCCGACTTGAAGACCAAGTATGGGCCGGCAGTTTGAACACTGCCGCAACGTGCTGAAAGAGCTTGGCTTTGCGCGCTCTGGCAAGAATTGCCGCCTTTCTGACGGATGAACATAAAACGTGGATATACCCGCGGGACGGGACCAGTCTCAGTGGCTGCGGGGATAGTACGTCGGCACCCAGAACAAGACGAGCAGCTCAAGGGACTCCGAAAGAGCCGAAGGCGCGCGTTGAGCCAGTTTCTGGCTTGACCCGACAGGCCGCCAGCTGACCTTTTCAGGGCCTACCATTCTTCACCACCATGGTGTAATGTGGTGAATACCGTGTCTGGCGTCGCAATGCAGTAGACCGATGTAGGGGAGACAGGCAAAACATGAAACCCGAAGGGGCGGCATCCGTTCGTGCATCGATCAGCTTTCCACCAGATATCTACGAGATCCTGGAACAGCTCGCCAGGCAGAAGAAAGTGTCCTTGGCCTGGGTCGTGCGGGACGCAGTTGAGCGATATGTCGCCGAACAGCAAGAACGATCGGAGCAGGAATGAGTGTCGACACAGTACGCTTGACGGAGGACCGCCGATGATCACAGAGGCGACCACCTGGGCGCGGCCGCTCTCGAATCCCATGCAGGCCGCACTCAATTTGCCGGACGGTGCCCGGTTCTACCGCTGCGCCTTGCAGGTCAATCCGTTCGCCTATCTTGAGACGCACAATAAGACGACCACCTTCACTTCGGAAGACGAATACAACACGGCGATCATCGAGACCTGTCTTGAAATCGGCATCGAGGTAATCGCGGTCACGGATCACTACCGCGTCAAGCATTCAGCAAGCCTCGTGCGCGCAGCGCGCAATGCGAAGCTCCACGCATTCAGCGGTTTCGAAGCTGTCACGAAGGACGGTGTTCACTTCCTGTGCCTGTTCGATCCGAACAAGGACGAAGTCCTGGAGCGATTCATCGGGGAGTGCGGCATTCACGACACCGATCAACCGTCACCGACGGGTAGCAAGGATTCCATCGAACTGCTTGAAACCGCCAAGAACTGGGGCGCAGTGTGCATCGCCGCCCATGTAGCTTCCGACGGCGGATTGCTGAGAAAGCTCTCGGGGCAATCCAGAGTCAATGTCTGGACCCATCCCGACCTGCTTGCCTGCGCCCTGTCAGGCCCTGTGAGTGGCGCGCCGGACGGGATCAGGTCCATCCTCCAAAACAGGGACGCCCAGCACAAGCGCGACCGCTCCCCCGCGATCCTGAACGCTTCGGACGTTAGCGACCCGGACGACCTGAAGAAGGGCGCTGCCTCCAGCTTCATCAAGATGTCCACCGTCTCGGTCGAGGCGTTCCGGCAGGCGTTTCTCGACCCAGTTTCCCGGATCCGGCTGCACAGCGATCTGAAGCCCGAGCCCCATGCCGAGTTCCTCGCGATGACTTGGGAAGGCGGCTTCCTTCGCGATACCGCCGTGCATTTCAATGAAAACCTGAACGTGCTGGTAGGCGGACGGGGCACCGGCAAATCGACGATGATCGAAAGCATACGCTATGCGCTTGGTCTCGATCCTCTCGGCGAGGAAGCGCGGAAGGCCCATGAGGGTGTGATTCGGTATGTGCTGCAATCCGGAACAAAGGTCTCGTTGCTCGTGCGATCGCACAAGCCGTCTAAGCGTTGCTACACGATCGAGAGATCCGTACCGAATCCGCCCGTCGTGAAGGACGAGTCGGGAGAAGTGCTGACCTTGTCCCCGCGTGATGTGATGCCCGGCGTGGAAGTCTTCGGGCAGCACGAGATATCTGAACTCACGAAGAGCCCCGAGAAACTCACGCTGTTGCTGGAACGCTTCGTTGACTGGGACCCTACCCTTTCCGGACGGAAATCACAGGTGCGTTTGGAACTGGAGCGTTCGCGCAGCCGGATCGTGTATGTGCGCCGTGAGCTGCTGCGCCTTGACGAGCGGCTTGCGGCGTTATCGGGACTCGAAGAAACGCAAAAGCGGTTCCAACAAGCCGGGCTCGAAGAACGGCTGAAGGAAAAGAGCCTGCTCGTTCGTGAGGAACGGCTGTTCGTCAACCTGGACGAACGCCTTGACCAGTACCGTGTCCTTCACAATGAGCTCACCGAGGGATTGCCCGTCGACACAGCATTCGTTTCCAGCAAGGCCCTTGAAGCACAGCCGAACGCCGACATCCTTACCGAGATTGAGGGAATCCTCAGAACGCTGAACGGTACATTGACAACAATCGGCGAACAATTCGGCAAGGCTCTCGCCGAAGCCGATCACTCCATCGCGGAGACGAAATCGCGTTGGAACGAGCGCAAGACCGCAATCGAGGAAACTTACGAAAAGCTGCTGCGCGAACTCCAGCAGTCGAAGATCGACGGCGCCGAGTTCATTCAGCTTCGCGAGCAAATCGAGGAATTGCGCCCGCTGAACGACAAGATGGGACGCCTCAGGCGCGATCTGGAAGCGCACGAGGCGGAGCGTCGCAACCTTCTGGCAGAGTGGGAAGATATCAAGGCAGCCGAATACAGGCAAATCGAGACCGCAGCGAAGCGGGTCTCCCGGAAGCTCCGCGATCGGGTGCAGGTCAGGGTTACGATGGCTGGAAACCGTGATCCGCTCGAACAACTCCTACGAGAGGTCGGCGGCAATCTTGCCGCCGCGCTGGAGCGCCTGCGCGGACATGACCAGCTTTCCCTGCCCGAACTTGCGCAGCGGTGCCGGGAAGGCAAGGAAGCGCTCAGGAAGCACTACAGTCTGCCGTCGGGGGCGGCCGAGCGGATCGCACAAGCCGATCTAGACCTCTTCATGCGCATCCAGGAGCTAGAATTGCCCGCAACGACGGAGATCGAGCTAAACACGGCTCCCGACGGGGCGCCGGCCAATTGGCAGACGCTGCAAGCGCTCTCGACCGGACAAAAGGCAACAGCCGTGCTGTTGCTCCTGCTGCTTGAATCGGAAGCACCGCTTGTCGTCGATCAGCCCGAAGACGATCTCGACAACCGCTTCATCACCGAGGGTGTGGTGCCGATCATGCGGCAAGAGAAGCGCCGCCGCCAGTTCGTCTTCTCGACGCACAATGCCAACATCCCGGTTCTCGGCGACGCCGAACTCATCCTCGGCCTCGCTGCGACAGGCGAGGCCAGGGAGGGCCACGCGCGGATCGCGCCGGCGCATATGGCCTCTATCGACTCGAGGCCCGTGCGCGAACTGGTCGAAGAAATCCTCGAAGGCGGCAAGGCCGCGTTCGAGATGCGCCGTTCGAAGTACGGATTCTGAAGCATGACAACACGTACCGAATTGCTGGAAATCATTGCGAGTGGCGAAAATTCCGGGGTGGAGTTCAAGAGGGACGATCTACCCACGCAGCACCTCGCGAAAGAGTTGGTCGCGTTCTCGAACTTTCAAGGTGGCATGGTGCTGCTCGGCGTAGAAGACGACGGAACAATCACGGGTCTGATGCGCCGCGACCTCGAAGAATGGGTGATGAATGTATGCCGCGACAAGATCAGACCAGCGATCATTCCGTTCTTCGAAATGGTTCGCGGCATCAATGACAATCACGACGTTGCCATTGTCCGCGTAACCCGCGGCTACGACGTGCATGCGCTCTGGCACAACAACACCAACAGGTATCAGATACGTGTCGGCACGCAGAGTCGGGAAGCAAGCCCGGAGGAGCTCGCACGTCTGTTCCAACAAAGAGGTTCCGTACGGGCTGAACTCCGGCCCGTATCGGGCGCTACGCTCGCGAACCTGGACCGGAGGCGCCTGCGAAACTACTTCCGCGATATCCGCCAGCAGGATGTGCCAGACGCCGAAGATGAGGACGCGTGGCAGTCACTTCTCATCAACACCGAGGTGATGACCGATGAAGGCGTAACCGTCGGTGGCATGCTATTGTTCGGCGCGACACCGAACCGGTTTCTGCCGCATGCGGGGATAGACGCCGTCTCCTATCCTGGATCGGAACGGGACTACGGCGCGCAAGAACGTACGGCACTTCGCGGGCCCATGACCCCCTTGCTGAGCCAAGGCGGCGATTTCGTAGAAAATGGCCTTGTCGAACAGGCTCTTGACTTTGTGCAACGCAACACGCGGGTGGACGTCGAGACGCGAGGTGGAAGACGCGTGGAGCGTCCAGTCTATCCTCCGGACGCCCTTCGCGAGGGCATCGTCAATGCCCTCATCCATCGCGACTATCTGCTCACGAGCACCGATGTCGAGTTAGCGGTCTATAGCAACCGACTGGAAATCGTATCGCCGGGCCGACTGTCCAACGGCATAACGCCAGACCGAATGCGGTTTGGAACTCGGTCTGCACGAAACCAGCTATTGAAGGACGTGATGCGCGACTATCGCTATCTGGAACATATGGGAATGGGGATTCCCCGGAAAGTTGTTAGGGGTATGAAAGAGCACAATGGCACCGAACCCGACTTGGTCGAGCTAGACGAACGATTCCTTGTTCGTTTGCTTGCGCGAGGCCCTGATTAGTTATCGGACATGCAACGGGACCACAGGCCATGACAGAACCGCGAAACACACTGCCAGCCGCAACCGCCGATGGTGCGGCGCTGGCGCTCGACCAGGCCACGCGCGATCGCCTCGAGGCCGCGTTCCTCGCCGCCCGTGCCGAAGGCGGGGCCACCATGGCAACGCTCCGCATTGCGACGGCCTCGATCGGCAAGGCGCACGAGCTCGCCGGCGAAGCCAACCCGTGCCCGGATCGGATCGTGAAGACGGCCATGCAGGGCCTGGCCCGACAGGCGCGCGCACTCGACGCCGAGGCCGTCGCCGCGATCCGCGGCGCGCTCAATGGGCAGGCCGACCGCCTGCCGGCAGCGCTGACCGTGGCGATTTGCAGCGTCATGGCCGAGTCCGGCCTGCGGCGCTCCGAAGCGGCAGCCTTGCGGTGGTGTGACCTCGAACCCGCCGGCAACGGCTCGGCCCGGCTCACCGTTCACCGCTCGAAGACAGACCAGCTCGGCGACGGCGCCGTTGTGGCCCTCACGTCGCAGGCGGTCGCCGACCTCGACCGGCTCGCCAGCCTGACCGGCACCGGTTGGGGCACCGACGCGCCGGTGTTCGGACTGTCGGACCGGCAGATTGCGCGCCGGATCGCCGCCGCCGCGCGCCGCGCCGGCCTTGGCGACGGGTTCAGCGGGCATTCCGGGCGCGTCGGCACGGCCCAGCGCATGACACGCAACGGCGCACCTGCCGCGGCCGTCATGCGGCAAGGCCGATGGTCAACGGTGCGGATGGTGGCCCGGTATACGCGGCACGAAGCCGCCGGCGAAGCCCTGAAATACTTGCAGCGGAGGTGCACGGTGAAGACGATCAGGCAGAAGATTCGACAACTCGTCCCGTTCGCGCTTGCGCTGACGGTATTGGCCACGCTCCCGGCGGCGGCGCAGACCGTCGACGAAGCCCTCACGGCATTCAAGCGAGGTGACTACGCCACGGCCCTTCGAGGGTTCCGGACACTCGCGGAGCAGGGCGACGCCATCGCTCAACTCGGTCTCGGAGGGATGTACTCCGTGGGCAAGGGCGTGCCCCAGGACGATGTCGAGGCGGTGCGCTGGTACCGCCGTGCGGCGGAGCAGGGCGACGCCACCGCTCAGTACGCTCTCGGGTACATGTACGACAAAGGCAAGGGCGTGCCCCGGGACTTTGCCGAGGCGGCGCGCTGGTGGCGCCTTTCGGCGGAGCAGGGCTTCGCCTTCGCTCAATTCGAGCTCGGGGCCATGTACCAGAAGGGTAAGGGCATGCCCGTGACCCGGGACCCTGCCAAGAAGTATGCCGAAGTGGTGCGCTGGTGGCGCCTTTCGGCGGAACAGGGCCACACCAGCGCTCAGTTCGAGCTCGCGCGCTTATACGAATTCGGCTACGGCGTGCCCCAGGACGGTGCCGAGGCGGTGCGCTGGTACCGCCGAGCGGCAAAGCAGGGCCACGCCAGAGCTCAGTTCCGTCTCGCGCTCATGTACGACAGGGGCAACGGCGTGCCGAAGGACGCTGCCGAGGCGGCGCACTGGTACGGCCGAGCGGCAGAGCAGGGCAGGTAGTGCCCACTCGGCACGAGTGATCGCCGGCCGGCCAGCTCGCGGCGACCAGCTTGGGGGCCGATCGCGCCGGCGCTGGCGCCGCCGAGCGGCGAAATCCTATGAGCGAGAGGCCGCACTCCCACCGGCGATGCGCCGCTAATGCTCAGAAATAGCGCGGACAATTGGTCTTAGTTGGTCGGCCCATCCCCGCGCTGTCAGGTTACGAAACAATACGCAGTCCTGCCGCTGGTGCGGTCAGGCGATCGCCAGCGGTGCAAAATAGACGCCGAGCGCCTCCATGTACTCCCGCGAGACCTCCTCCCACGGGGCGAGTGTGCCGTCGGCGTTCCACCGGCTGATCATCAGGACATCGTGCGGCTCGTAGCCGTAGACGCTGTCGCCGTTCGTGTATTCGGGCTCCAAGTGCCAGGCCGTCCAGTACACCGTGTCGACGGCTCCGTCGCCGGTCTGGTCATTGTTTCCCAGGATCAGGCGATCGGACCCGGCGCCTCCCCTCAGCCAGTCGCCCTCCAGGTCGCCGAACAGCGTGTCGTCGCCATACCCGCCGTACAGCATGTCCCCGTCCTGGCCGCCGCGGATCAGGTCGTCCCCGTCCCCCCGAAAATCGCGTCTTGGCCCATGTTGCCGTAGAGGAAGTCGTCGCCGGAACCGCCGTAGAGCCAGTCGGTCCCGACGCGCAGGAAAATCGCGTCCTCACGCGTTTTCCCTCCAGCCCACACACCTTCGTTCTGCCCGCCGTAGATGGTGTCGTTGCCTGGCCCGCCCTTCAGCAGGTCGGCTCCGGCGTTGCCGTTGATGAAGTCGTCGCCGGGACCGCCCTCGATGGTGTCCCGGTCGTTGAGACCCTGCCAGGACCGCGACCAGTAATCGCCGTCCGGGTTGTTCCAGTTGGTCCAGTAGACCCCGTTGCCCAGCAGGGTGTCGTTGCCTGAGTCCCCGACGATCGAGTCGTTGCCGAAGCTGCCCAGCAGCCGGTCGCCGCCCGTCGTACCGGCGATGACGTCGTCGCCGGCACTGTGCCTATGCGGCCGAAATGTCGTCGGGCTGGAGCTGATTCGCGCCGTCGGGATACCAATAGGGCGAATTGGGCGGTCCGGACATGACGACGCCGTGCACATCGCTGTTGTCGATACCGATGGCATGGCCGATTTCGTGCAGGAGCACGTCGTACAGCGTCTCGACCGAATAATCAGTCGCGTCTGGATTCAGTGACACGATACGAACCAGTTCGCCGTCGACGCGTGCCCATCCGCCGCGCCCGGCAGACACATCGACAAACTCGTGCGCATGGTGGTACTCGGCAGTGCCGTAGCCGATGCGCAGATCGGAATGGGGGCCGTCCGGCGCCTCGACGAATGTGACGCCGGAGACCCGCTCCCAGGCAGACATGGCCTGCTGCACGATGAGGTGCAGACGCTCCTCGAGAGGAGCGTCGAGGCCTTCGTGCCTGATGCCGTCAGGACCGGCGCCGCCATCGTGAAACGACCAGCGGATCACGCCGTCAGGCGTCGGTCTTTACGCCGGATTTCGTCATCTTGTCCCCTCCCATCGGATCGACCGTCGAGCACGCCCGGCTCAGTGATGCGCTGCCGGTTCAGGCCGATCTCGCCGGGGCACCGCCGGCCAGACGCGCCAACGTCCCATCCGCCTTCAACCGGCGCTCCATCTCGATCAGGGCCACGCCGCCCTCCGCCACCCATCTTCTGACAACCGCAGCGGCTCCGCCATCACCTGTTCCTTCACCGGTCCGACAATTACAGATGTAGGGCTGGGGGCGCTGGCGCCGATAGGGCAGGAGCCGCTGAGGCGGGACCTCGTGGCGCGGATCGACCGCGTGAACATGGCGGGCGAACTGACGGACTTCAGACAGGCGGCGCGCGTGCCAATGCTGCTGGACGCCTTCCGGCTTGCTGGCCCACTCGAGCGCCAGTGCGGCGGTGATGAACGGGGCCTCACGCTGTGCCAGAAACGCGATGAAATGGAACAGGAGCCCGCGCGTGATCGTGAGCTTGGCCCCCAGGGAGCGGCGGAACGCGAGATAGTCCTCACACAGGGTCCGAAGGTTTGTCATGCCTCACCTCCCGGCCACGCCGGGGCCAGGGGGCGAAGGGCGTCAAGATCGACCTTGGCGTAGATCCGCGTGCTGTCGGGACTGTGGTGCCGCAGGATCTGCCCGATCTCCTCGAGCGAGGCTCCGTTGCGCAGCATTCTGGTTGCCAGTGAATGACGAAGCAGATGGGCCGCGCCCCTGCCCGGTAGTTCGATTCCAGCCTGTGCAAGCGCACGACGAACGATATGACCGACCGCTGCCGACGACTGAAAGCCGTGAACAGGGGCATAGCGCCCCACAAACAGACGGCGTGTCGCACAACTCGGCCGACCGGCTTGCAGATACGCGACGAGAGCTTCGCCTACCTCGTGGGGCAGGGGCAGAACATCGCGTCGGCTACCCTTGCCGACCACGGCAATCTCGGCGTTGCCCCAGTCGATGTCGTCCAGGGTCAGGCGGACGACCTCGCAGGCCCGCAATCCGAGGAGCGCCAGCAACAGCAGAACGCCGTAATCGCGCCGGCCAGTGACCGTGCTGCGGTCGCAACTGGCGAGTACCGCTTCGACTTGATCCGGCTCCAGCCCCTTGGGCAAGCTCGACAGGCGCCAGGTTCTGACACCGGCGATTCCGTCGGCGATATCCGTGGCCATGATCCCGGATCGATACAGATACCCCGTGAAACTGCGCAAAGCCGCAACATGGACCCGTGTCGTCGCCGGGCTGTAGATCTGGCACGAGTGCAGAATGAACCCGTTGATGTCCTGGAGACCCAGAGAGCCAAGCTCAGCAGGCCTGGACTCGAAACGATCGCCGAGAAAGGTTCGAACGGTCGACAGATAAGCCTGTACCGTGTTCAGGCTTGCGCCGCGTTCGTCCAAGAGAAAGCGCTCATACCGGTCTACGGCGCCCACAACCAGGTCGTCGCACGACGGTTCGGCCCCGATCGGTGCCAGACGGCCGGTCTCGCGCAGCCACGTCAACAGTTCCCGACCGTCGGACATGACGTTGGCCGTGTACGTGCCGAGGTGTGCTCGGAAGCTACGAAATTGTTCGAGTTGCCCCTCGTCCAGCGCCGGAAGGTCGAGCTCCTGCTCCCCCAGCCAGTGGCTGAACTGGCCGACCAGTCGAAGCTTCCGGCGTCCGGTGTTCCGCGCGTAGCCCTGATGCGCGAGCCAATCCGCAAAATCATCAACATGGCTGGCGAGCGGGCCGGCATACAGCCGATCCCAGCCCGCTCCTGCCGCGAGAAAGAAGTTGGTTGTCGACATCTTCTGTCTTCTCCTTTGCATACGCTGGCGAGCGAGCCAGCGGGAGAAGGCAGCTTGTGATTATTCTGGCATCTTGCGATCGATGGCGCGCGTATCGGCGGGTCCGGCGGCGAACCGGGAATAATCCGTGATCGGGGATAATCGTGGTGAACACGGTAATGGCCTCCGGCACGGCCACGACTCCCAGCGGGCTACAGCCGCCGATCGCCAGGGCGAGCATGACGGCGACGGGAACGGGCGCCTGCCGGCCGCTCATCGGGTTTCGTCCAGGTCCTCAGGCGCAGCCCAAAACCCGGTGCGGGTCGCGGGCGCCTAGAAGGTCGAGCACTGATCGGGATCGCGGCGCGGGTCACACCCGCATTTTGTCAGCGCGGCCCCGGACGGGGCTCTAGCGACTCCTCAACATCGGCAAGCTTCAGAGCGTCATGGGCGAAAGCGCTTTCCTTGAACTCGTCTCCATCAAATCAGGAGCAGCGTATCCTGCCGCTGCAATCCCAGCCGTTGATCACCATCACCGGGCCGCCTGTCTTCAGCTGCACCGCGTCACCGACCCTTAGGCGCATCGTCATTCTCCCATTTCGATCGTGCTAGGCCGGGGAAGGTGCTTCACCTCCTTCCCCGGCCGCTCTCGTCAGAAGCGGAACAGGATCCCAGCCTCGACATTGTGCGATCCGTAGTCGGCTTCCGTGCCGTCGAAGTCCGCTTCGCCGGTTGCGAAGTAGCGATAGCCGAGACGGGCCTCGGCCTGTTCGGAGAACGGATAGGCGAATCCCACCATCACCTGGTAGGCGAATACGGTGTCGTCGCTCGAATCGTCCTCGAACTCGTACTCGGCTCCGTCCACAGTCACGATGAGATCGTCCACCGAAACCTCATGCTTGGCAAAGCCGACGCCGACGCCGATGTAGGGACGGACACTCCAGGACGCATCGAAGGCATAGATGCCGTTCGCCATCATGCTCATGGTCGTCAAGTCGCCCTCGGCCTCGGCCTCCAGGTCGTCGGACAACACTTCCTCACCATCGTATGTGAGGTGCAGGTCCTCGAACTTGTCCCACGAAGATGTGCGATAGCCGATCTCGATCTCGGCGCGCAGGCCAGATCGTGTTTCATAGCCGATCGCTGCGACGAAGCCGGGCCCGTTCTCAAGGGGAACCTTGCCGGTGAGTTTCCAGTCGTCCAACTCGTCAGAAGCATTCGACTCGGACGGCAGGACGTACATCCCGCCCAGGGATGCGTAGAAACCTTCTGTCGATTGCGCCGCAGCGCCGGCGGGGGCCAGCGCCAGGATGAAAAGGATCGCGATTGATCGGGACCATGCCTTCATGCGTACCTCCATGAGCTTGATGCAGCCCGACATGGCGTCGGGCCGTTGCACCAGTAGAAAGTAACCTAATATCTTATCGCTTACTCAAGCGGGGGAGAGACCGATGACGGGCAAGCCAGAGGTTCGAGTGAAGCCGACCCGGTATCAGCCGAGCAAGGCGGAGATCGAGGACGAGGTGACGATCCGCAGGGCGGACGGGACCGTGCCGACCCCTGAAGAACTGGCGCGGGCTGCCCTCCAGCCCATGCGGGTTGTGACCGATCCAGACGTGTGACGGCTCAATGAATCGGGCGACCACGCCAAGGTTACACGTCGATGACTGAAGAGAAGTATCACCTGTCCGCGCGCCTGATGCACTGGATCATGGCCGTGGGCTTCGTCTTCATGTGGGCGTGCGGCTACACGATGACGACGCTGGTCACGGAAGATTCCCCGTTGGAGGAGTTTCTGTTCGACCTGCACATCTCGGTCGGGGTGACGCTGCTCGCACTGCTCATCCTGCGTATCGTGATCCGCCTAGTTCATCGTCCGCCGCCGCTGCCGTACTCGATCCGGGGACTGGAGCGCACCGCCGCGCATCTCGGCCATGCCGTGCTCTACGCGCTTCCTGCGCTGGTCATCACGGTCGGCTGGATGGAGACGAACTTCGGCGGCCATACCGTCCAGTGGTTCGGGGTCCAGTTGCCGCGCGTGTTCCCCGAAACCGGGGAATCGCTCCAGGATCTATCTGCCGAGGTGCATATGTGGCTCGCCTACGGGATGCTGGCGGTCGCCGCCGGCCATGTCGCGGCGGCGTTCAAGCACCGCTGGATCGACGGCCACGACGTCATCCACCGCATGACCTTCGGCGACAGATGACAATGGGACTTTCGTATCAAATCCCCCGTCATTGGGTTTCGACCAGGTCCTCAGGCCCGGCCCAAAACCCAGCGCGAGTCGCGGGCGCCTGGAAGGTCGAGCACTGATCGGGATCGCGGCGCAGGTCACAGCTGCATTTCTGGTCGATACTGACCCGGCAAGCCGGGCACCTCGGATTGAATGACCACTCGTGCTAGGCCGGGGCGCTCATTGGGTTTCGTCGGCGTGGCAAGATGGTGCAGCAGCAGAATGTTGACACGGCCGGTAACATGTCCGATAAGTGTACCTTATCGGACATTCAACGGGACCACAGGCCATGACAGAACCGCGAAACACACTGCCAGCCGCAACCGCCGACGGCGCGCCGCTGGCGCTCGACCAGGCCACGCGCGATCGCCTCGAAGCCGCGATCGGCGACAGCCTCGCACCGGCCACCAGGCGCGCCTACCGGGCCGCGTGGTCGGCATGGGTCGCATGGGCCGACCAGGTCGGCACCGACGCCATGCCGGCACGCCCGGACGCCCTCGCCGCGTTCCTCGCCAGCCGGGCCGAAGGCGGGGCCAGCATGGCGACGCTGCGCATGGCGACGGCCGCGATCGGCAAGGCGCACGAACTCGCCGGCGAAGCCAACCCGTGCGCGGACCGGATCGTGAAGACGGCCATGCAGGGCCTCGCCCGACAGGCGGCCGATGCTGGCGCGACGGCCCGGCAGGCGCGCGCACTCGACGCCGAAGCCGTCGCCACGATCCGGGGCGCGTACAACGGCGAGGCCGACACCCTGCCCGGCGCGCTGACCGTGGCAATTTGCAGCGTCATGGCCGAGGCCGGCCTGCGGCGCTCCGAAGCAGCAGCCTTGCGGTGGTGTGACCTCGAACCCGCCGGCGACGGTTCGGCCCGGCTCACCGTTCACCGCTCGAAGACAGATCAGCTCGGCGACGGCGCCGTTGTGGCGCTCACGTCGCAGGCGGTCGCCGACCTCGACCGGCTCGCCAGCCTGGCCGGCACCGGTTGGGGCACCGACGCGCCGGTGTTCGGTCTGTCGGACCGGCAGATTGCGCGCCGGATCGCCGCCGCCGCGAAGCGGGCCGGGCTTGGCGACGGGTTCAGCGGGCATTCCGGGCGCGTCGGCATGGCCAAGCGCATGACACGCAACGGCGCACCTGCCGCCGCCGTCATGCGGCAAGGCCGATGGTCAACGGTGCGGATGGTGGCCCGCTACACTCGCAACGAGAATGCCGGCGAGGCCCTGAAATACCTGTAGCGGGAGTGCACGGTGAAGACGATCAGGCAGAAGATTCGGCGCCTCGCCCCGGTCGCGCTTGCGCTGGCGGTAATGGCCACGCTCCCGGCGGCGGCGCAGACCTCGGACGAACTCGATGCCGCCGAACTGGAGGCCGCCATCGCTGACGCCATCGTTCGAGTGTTCCGGATGCACGCGGAGAAGGGCGACGCCGAGGCTCAGAACAATCTCGGGGGCATGTATCAAAGGGGTGAAAGCGTGCCCCGGGACCATGCCGAGGCGGCGCACTGGTACCGCCGCTCGGCGGAGCAGGGCCACGCCAACGCTCAGTTCAATCTCGGGATCACGTACGTCACGGGTGAGGGCATGCCCCAGGACCATGCCGAGGCGGCGCGCTGGTTCCGCCGCTCGGCGGAACAGGGCGACGCCATTGCTCAAAACAATCTCGGGGCCATGTACTACGAGGGTCAGGGCGTGCCCCAGGACTTTGCCGAGGCGGCGCGCTGGCTCCGCCACTCGGCGGAACAGGGCGACGCCATCGCTCAGCTCAATCTCGGGGGCATGTACGAACTCGGCCACGGGGTGGCACAGAATTTCGTTCAAGCGCACAAGTGGCTCAACCTCGCCGCTTCCCAACTCGGAACCTCGGATCAGGACCAGCGCGACACAGCGGTGCGCAGCCGCGATCGGGTCGCCGCTCTGTTGAGCCCGACCGAGATCGCCGAAGCGCAGCGCCTGGCACGGGAGTGGCGACCTGGGCAGGCCCCGGACTGACCTGGCCACGCTGGCGGCGCGTTGCTGCCACACCGCCGCCCTCCTCCCGCCCGAGAAATTCGCCAAGAGGTTTCCGTACGCCGATGTTTCTGCGATACCTGCAAGAACGGCATGAATGATCGGCTGAAAATCAGGCTCGCAATGCCAGCGCCGGCGAGATCGGGTCCCGAGCTGGTCTCCGCGAGCTGCGCAGGACCAGGTTTCAGCCGGTCATTCGTTCCGATCAGCGCACAATCTGCATGCCGACCATGCGTGACGTCCAGACCACCTTGCCGACGATGCGAAAGGCGGGGGTCCAGGAAACCGTCTCGAACTCCGGATTGTCCGCGACCATCTGCCATTCCGACCCGCATTTTCGCAGCCGCCGCACAGTGAGTTCAGGAGCCTCGATCACAAACACGTGATCGTGACGGCGTCTCGTGCGCCGCAGGTCGACCAGGCCAACGGCGCCGACCGGAAACTCCGGCGCCATAGAGTCATCGAAAAACTCAATCACCTCGCACTTCAGCGGGTTCAGGTTGAACTCGAGCAGAAACTCCAGACCAAACGACACGCAGCCGTTCGGGCTGAAGCCGATCCATTCGGGCTGGTGCCCGTCGCGCATCGGCACCGGGTACGGTGTGAGGATCTCGCCGCGGCGCTGCCCCCAGCGATGGCTATCGGAATCCGGCGGCAGAACCGCAACGTCCGACACCGCGCGTGGTGGGCCGATGTAACACTCCAATCCGACAGCGTCACAGATCTCATACACTCTCTCGATCGACGGCGTGCGGCCGCGCATCACGGATCGGATCGCGTCCCGGTTCAGCCCAAACTTCTCGGCGGCAGTGATCGGTGTCAGGCCGATCTGCTTGAGGTGGTCGTCCAGGATCTGCGCAAATTGACGCACAACGGGTGCCATATACGCCACAATTATCCCCGATCCTACTGCCTCGACCAGGCCCGGCACTGCGACGTCGCGCGCAGCGCAACCGCCACCGCGCCGCGGCCGGCGACGGCCGAGCCGAAGCCGCCGCCGTCATCCAGGACCGGGAAGCCGCACGCTGGCAGCGCAGGACCGGTTTTCAGCAGGATCGCCTGCGAGAGGCCCGGAATCGGCCCGTGTGGGCGCGTTGCGCTCGGGCAGGTGTTTGGGGTCGCCTGGCGGAGCCGACAACGCCCGTTTCCCGGTTGCGCAACCGGGAAGGCGGTGCCGGCGGTAGCCTCAGGCGGACGCCGGGCACCGCCCAACCCGTCGTCTTTGACTTTGGTTTTGGGCACGAGAAATCTCCAGTTATTTCAATACGGTGATCCCGGAAAACTCCCCGGTTACGCATTCAGACTCCCCGGTTGCGCAGTCCGTTTCAGGACGATTGTTTGCCCGTCACGGCCGCCACTGGCACCATGCGAATGCCAACCTCGCCGGTCCGCGCATCGACCTGGCGGTCCAGGCGGACCAGGCCGATGGAGGGTCTGAGTTTCCGGCTGCAAGCTGGCGGTATCATGGAGACGTGCGTAGCGGGTCGTCACGCGGCCGCGACGCGGAGGCGCATTCAATGCACGGTGTGACGCGGACCGACAGGACCGTACTTGTATTCAGCCTGCTGGCGGCAGCGTATTTCGGGTTCCTCGCGCTCGATTCATTGGTCTTCAAGCTGGACTCGATACTGCTGGGCGTGGTGCGCGAGTTGTTGACCATTCCTCTGATTGTGGCCGTGGCGGCGGCGCTCGTCTTCTCCGCGGTTCGCCTCCTGACGAAGCGGCGGCGCGTCAACCTCTGCAACGTCGGCTCCGCGTTGATCCTGTTCACCCTCAACCTCGTCATCTGGGGCATCTGACGAGTCGCCGCGCGCAAGCGGCGGCGCCGACGGCCTCGCGGCACCGTATCCAGCGCTTAGTTGGTCTTAATTGGTTTGACGCAGATTGCGTTCCCCCGCCCCGGCCCTATTGACTTCTTTACGCGATAGGAACCGCGCGCCCGGTCCGAGTCAGGGGTCCTCTGGCACCCTGTCGGGTTGCGGGACCAGCCGAACCGGCCGGCAGCGGCTCCGCCATCACCTGTTCCTTCACCGCTCCGACAATGCCCGTTATCGGTCGATTGGTCCGCACACTGGACCAACACCGCGATCATCCGTCGCAGTCCGGCGGTCATCAGCGCAGGGCGTGACGGCCCGGTCCTGCGGCCGACCTACACCCGCGCGGTTGCCCGTCCCCATGGCTGGGTCTTCGTGATCCCGCTGACGTCACACACGTCCTACGGCTACATCGTCAACCGTGACGTGTCGGAACGGGCTGACGTGGAACGGGACTTCGACGCGCTGCTTTCAGAAGACGGCGTGACGGAATTCGAGCCGCGCGCGGTGATTCCGTTTCCCAACTTCGTGCATCGCCGGATCTACAATGGCGCGGTGGCCCGCATTGGCAATGCCGCCAGCTTTTTCGAGCCCCTCGAGGCAACGGCGATCATGCTTGCCTAGATGCAGGTCGGGATGATCCTGCAGGCGCGTTTCAATTGGCCCGCGGAGCATCGGGAACGTAATGCGCCCGTGATCAACCGGTTTCTCGTCAACTCCATGCTCTGTTGCAGACTGTTTGTCGGCTGGCACTACAGTTGCGGCTCCAGGTACGACAGCGAATTCTGGCGATACGCCCGCGACCGGGCATGGCCGACATACCGTCAGGTCGCCGATCCCGCGGCGGCAGACTGCGATGCGCTACGCAGGTTCGATGACATGATCGGACTGATCAACCGGGAGGTGGTGGACAGGGAGGACTGGATGCGGACCCGTGCGGTGTTTCCGCTCACCAGCTACGCCCAGATTGCCCAGGGTCTCGGATGTTATCCGGGGCTTGACGGCCACTGAAGCGCGCTCCGCGCATTGCGTCGGCAGGCCGAGCCGGAATTTGCCCCGGGATCGCGAACAGGCGTCCGGGGAGCGATGTCGCATCCACGGTAACCGCCCGCGCATCCGGTGACTGCTGCCCGGCGTGCTGCTAGGGTGCCGCCGCTCGTCGCGGGCGGCCCCGCCTGCAGTATGCTGGTCATGATCCGGTGCGAATTCGCTCGCGGCAGATCCGGACCACGTCTCGATGAAGTGAAAGGAGACGGAGAATTTCCGAACGGAACCGCGGATGGCGCATCGGAGTGGATGTCGGCGGAACCTTCACCGACGTTGTTCTGGTCAACAACACCACTGGGGACGTGTCCGTCTCCAAGGTGCTGAACCGTCACGACGACCGCGCCGAGACCGTTGCGGAGGCCATCCGGGGCCTGCTTGAGCGCATGAACGTCGCGGCCGGCGAGGTCGGCTGGATCAGCCACGGCACGACGATTGCGACCAACGCCGTGCTCGAGCGCAAGGGTGCGAAGACCGCACTGATCACCAACCGGAACTTCAGGGACATTCTCGAAATCGGCCGCTTTGCGCGCCCGGCCGAACTGATCTACCGCATCCACCAGGACAAGCCCCGGCCGCTGGTGCCGCGTCGTCTCCGCCTCGGTGTTGCCTGCCGCGTCGACCGGCGCGGCGACGTGCATGCCGATCTCGACACTCCGGACCTGGAATCGGCGATTGCCGTGATTGCGGACGAGGAGGTCGAAAGCGTCGCGGTGTGTTTCCTGTTCTCCTTCCTCAACCCGGTGCACGAGGAACAGGTGGGGGAACGACTGCGCGCCGCCCTTCCCCGGCTCGAGGTCGTGCTGTCCAGCGAGATCCTGCGCGAGTTCCGGGAGTTCCCGCGAACTTCCACCACGGTGTTCGCAGCCTATGTTGCGCCGGTACTGCGAACCTACATCTCCGCGCTGCTCATCCGGCTGGCGGAGTGCGGCATCACCTGCCCCCTGTATGTCTTCCAGTCGAGCGGCGGCGTTGCCACGCCCGGGATCGTCATGCGCAATCCGGCGCTCACCATGTTGTCGGGTCCGGCCGGTGCTGTCGTCGGTGCGGCGGAAATCTGCGGCCGGGCGGGGTATCGCGACCTCATCACGATGGACATCGGCGGCACCTCTCTGGACACCTGCCTGGTTCGGGATTCAGTCGCGGAGACCGCGACGACGCGCGAGATCGACATGTTTCCCGTCGCGGTTCCGATGCTGGACATCCACACCATCGGTGCCGGCGGGGGTAGCGTCGTTCGCGTCGACCAGGTCGGCGGGGTCAGGATCGGGCCGGAGAGCATGGGCGCCCGGCCCGGCCCTGCCTGCTACGGCCTCGGTGGGGACCGGGCGACCCTGACCGACATCAACCTGCTGATGGGCCTGATCGATCCCGACGGATTCGCAGGCGGCGAAGTACAGCTCGACCGCTCCCGGGCCGAGGCGGTCGTCCGGCGCGAAGTCGCCGCGCCGCTCGACGTGGACATTTCCACTGCGGTGGCCGGCGTGTTCCGGGTTGCCACAAGCCAGATTGCCGAGGCCATAGGAACCGTAACCACCGAGCGAGGCAGCGACCCGCGCGACTACACCCTGGTGGCATTCGGCGGCGGCGGTCCCCTGCACGCGGCTGCGGTTGCCCGTGAGCTCGGGATCGGGCGCATCGTCGTTCCGCGCCATCCAGGCCTGTTCTCCGCGCGCGGCATTGCGACGGCCGACTTTGCCCACGTCTACGTGCAGTCCGTGCTGCGCCCGGTTGCCGATACGCATCCCGACACGGTCCTCGCGGTCATGGAAACCCTGCTGCAACGTGCGGTGGCCGATCTCGATGCCGAGGGAATCCCCGGGGAAAGCCGGGAACTGTCGCACTTGTTCGACCTGCGCTATGTCGGTCAGACCACCGAGATACCCGTGCCGGTTCAGGGCGGCGCCGAACTGGTGCGCGACGGGTTCCGGTCCGTAACCGCGCGGTTCCACCGGCTGCATGAGCGTCTGTACAGCTACAGTGTTCCGGAAGAGCCAGTCGAACTCGTCAACCTGCGCCTCCATGCGGTTGGCAGGGTCGGAACCCTGCCGCTGCCGGTGACGGAGAGCACGGAAGCGGGAGCGGGACCGGTCGGAGAGCGGGCGGCGCTGATGCCGGGTGACGCTGCCATGCGCTCGGTCCCGGTCTACCAGCGTGCCCGGCTCGTCCCCGATGTCGTGATCACCGGCCCGGCGCTGGTTGAAGAGGCTTCGTCGACGACGGTGGTGCTCGAGGGCATGACGGCGGGGGTGGACAGCTTCGGCAACCTGATCCTCGGTCCCGACGGCAAGGGATGGAACCTGTGACGGTCGACGCCTTTTCCCTCGCCGTGCTCCACGGCTCGCTCATCGCCATCGCGCGGGACATGAAGATCATGACCATGCGCACGGCCTATACCCAGCTGTGGAAGGAACAGGGAGACCTTTCCTGCTGCCTGATGAACGAGGATGGCGAGATCATCGCCCAGGATCCGAACGGCTTTCCCATCCACGTCACCACCATGCCGCTGCAGCTGCAGGGGACGATCGACGCGATCGGGCTTGACAGCCTGCGACCGGGAGACGTGCTCGCCACCAACGACCCGTTCATCGGCGGCACGCACCTGCCCGACGTGCTGATCGCGCGGCCGGTATTCCTCGAAGACGAACTCTACGCCTTTGCGTGCAATCGCGGGCACTGGGCGGATATCGGCGGCATGGGGCCGGGAAGCTACTCGCCGGCAACCACCGACATCCACCAGGAAGGCATCTTCATTCCGCCGGTGAAGCTGTTCAGGGCCGGGCATCCCGATCCGGGCGTGTTCGAGATGATCATGTCCAATATCCGCAACCGGTCGACGGGCCTGGGCGACCTGCGCGCGCAGTACGCGTCATGCGAAACCGCCCAGCGCCGCCTGCACGCGCTGGCCTCGCGCTACGGCCTCGGCACGCTGCGGGAGGCAATGACCGAGATCATCACCCGGTCGGAATGGATGACGCGCGCGCGCATCGCCGAGTTTCCCGACGGGACCTACCGCGCCCGCGACTGCCTCGACGGGGATGGACAATCGAGCCGGCAGACATGGATCGATGTTCGCATCGATATCCGCGGCAGCGACATGGTGGTCGATCTCACCGGCAGCAGCGAGCAGTCGGCAGGCGGCATGAACTGCTCCCACTCCGCTGCCGCATCGGCCGTGCACTACGCCATCAAGTCTATCTCTGACCCGGAGAATCCGCCCAATGCCGGCAGCTACAGGCCGGTCATTGTCAGGACCCGTCCGGGAACACTGGTCGATGCCCGCAAACCGGCCTCGATGGTGGGGTTCGGCGACGTCTGCTACCGCGTGCTCGACGCGACCATGACGGCGCTCGCGGGCGCCGTGGGTGACCGGGCCATCGCCAGCGGCTCCGGATCGACCGGTACCGCTGTCATCGCTGGGCGCCGGCCCCGGGAGGATGGCGGGGGCTCCTTCACCACGCTCGAACTCTCGTCAGGCGCGTACGGTGCGCGCGCCGTGCGCGACGGGATGAACGCCATCCGCTACGGACCGGGCAATGCGGGACACATTCCCATCGAAGCGGACGAGATGGAAAACCCGCTGTTCTTCGAAGCCTACGAGATCGTGCCCGATACAGGCGGTG
This sequence comes from Alphaproteobacteria bacterium bin52, assembly GCA_002238645.1. Taxonomy (GTDB): domain Bacteria; phylum Pseudomonadota; class Alphaproteobacteria; order Thalassobaculales; family Thalassobaculaceae; genus Bin52. The sequence continues at coordinate 23,452 of MPMT01000034.1, forward strand.
CGGGCCGCTTCCGAGGCGGCAACGGCTTTGTCCGTGCCTTCCGGGTCGAAGCGGACGGTGCCCGGCTGTGCCTGTGCGCCGACAGGCACGAGACACAACCTCCCGGGCTTTGCGGCGGGCGACCGGGCGCGGTCGCACGCTACGTGCTGGACCCCGGCTCCGAACGGGAACGGGTGCTGGGGAGCAAGACCCCGTACCTGGACCTGGCACCCGGTACGCTGGTGCACCTGCAGTCCGCCGGTGGAGGAGGCTACGGTAACCCCGGTGACCGCGACCCGGTGCGTGTCGCGCAGGATCTGAAGGACGGCTACATAACCGGGAGGCGCGCGCGCGAGGACTACGGCCGTTCGGCAGATCCCGAGGAGTAGGCGCCGCCGCACATGCCGCGTCGGTTCAGGCGACGTGCAGGCGGGCGCGGTTTGCAGGCCATCCCACGGCCACGTCGTCGCCCGGTTCGAAACGGCCGTTGTCACCGCTGTCCGACATGACGCGTGCGACGACCTCGGTTCCGTCGGGCAGCTGGACGAGATGAGAGACGGTCAGACCCAGGTAGACGTCCTCGACATACCGCGCCGGGACGACCTGCCATGAAGCGCCGATGTCCTCGTCGCGACCGGCAATGCGCAACAGTTCCGAGCGGATCGAGAAGGCGGCACGTTCACCCGTCGAGATGGAGGCAGCCGGCGCGGGAACCTCGATCTTCGCGAAACCGATGTCGAGCGTGGCCCCGGTAGCGGAGACATCCGACACCGTGCCCTCCAGCACGTTGTTGTCACCGATGAATTCGGCGGTGAAGCGCTTGTTCGGTGTTTCGTACACGTCCCGTGCGGATCCCTCCTCGACCAGTTCCCCGTCGGCGATGATGGCGATCCGGTCGGCCACGGTCAGCGCTTCCTCCTGGTTGTGGGTCACGTGGATGAACGTGATCCCGACCTTCTCCTGGATGCGCTTCAATTCCAGGCACATGTCCTTGCGTAGCTTGGCATCGAGCGAGGCGAGGGGCTCGTCGAGCAACAGGATGTCGCGCTCCAGCACCAGGGACCGGGCAAGCTGGACACGCTGTTGCTGGCCGCCCGAAAGCTCGTGCGGCATGCGCCGGTTGTAGCCCACGAGCCCGACCATGGCGAGCATGCGGTCCACCCTGTCGCGGATGTCGCTTGCCGGAACCCTGAGCAGCTTCAGCCCGTAGGCAACATTGCGCTCGACCGTCATGTGGGGGAACAGCGCGTAGTTCTGGAAGACCATCGAGGTCGGCCGGCGGTTGGGCGGCAGGTGGCTGACGTCGTGCCCGTGCAGGAAGATGCGCCCCGCACTTGGCCGCAGGAAGCCGCCGATCAGGCGCAGCAGCGTCGTCTTCCCGCCCCCGCTCGGTCCCAGCAGCGCGTAGTACCTGCCGCTTTCGATGGAAAAGCTGACCGACTTCAGGGCCGTGACGGGCCCGTAGTTCTTGCCCAGTTCGACAACTTCCACGGCTTTGGCGGCAGGTTCGGTCATGGCTTCCGGTGTCGCTGGCATGGAGTGTCGGTCAACCGGACATCACCGGCTCGGCCATGGCCCGGGCCCTGCGTTCCAGCCGTTCGGCGCGAACCAGAGTGTAAACGATCACCGTCCCGATCACTATCATCGACACGATGCTCATGATCCCGGCCATGGCGTAGGACTCGCCGGACATGCCGATGTTGAGCATCTGGGCGACCAGCATGTTGGAGAAGGTATCGAACCCGCCCTTCAGCAGCGCGGTGCGCACCGCCTCGTTGAAGGACAGGATCGTCACGAACGCGCAGGAACTGAACACGCCGACGCGGATCTGCGGAAACTCGACGTGCCAGAAGGCCTGCCAGGCATTGGCGCCGCAGGCCCTCGCGGCCTCGGTCTGCTGCACCCGGTACCGCGACATCGTGATCAGGATGACGATGAACGCGTAGGGATGGGTATAGATGATCTGCCCGATCACCGCGGTGAGGAAACCCAGGTCGAACCAGCTGTCGAACCAGCCGACGCCGAGCGACTGCCCGAGCCAGGCAAACCCCTTCGCGAGGTTCTTGAAGAAGACCAGCAGGCTTGAGCCCATGATGTCGGCCGGCACGAACAGCGGCGAGAGCATCAGCGCGACGAAGGCGACCTTGCGTCGCGTGCGCTTGTAGAACTTCGCGGACAGCAGCGCCATCGGAATGGTCGCGGCGATCGTCGCCACCGCCAGGTACAGCGTCCACTTGAGCGAGATGACGAGCAGCGTGTCGCCCAGGACGACGCGGTACCAGTCGAAGGTGAATTCGTAGATCCGGGCGCCGAAGCCATGCAGGTTGAAGGAAATGCCGATGGTGTAGAACACCGGCATCAGCAGTGCGAACACGACGGCGAGCAGGTACGCCCACTTCAGCCGGATGGTCCACGGGTTGGCGAAGTCGTCGTACATGGCCGGCTCAGCTGATCGGCTCGAGGATCTTGGTCAGGTCGAACAGCCGGTGGCCGATGTAGAGTAGCAGGACGAGGGTGAAGATCATGATCGTGCTGATGGCCATGGCCAGTGGGAAGTCCAGGGCGACGATGGCCTGATTGGCGATCAGCCCCGCATTCACCGCACCCGGCCCGCCGAGCAGTGTGGGTACCAGGGCGACACCCATCGAGTTGACGAAGATGAACACGCTGCCGGCAAAAATCCCGGGCGCGGCCAGGGGCAGGACGATGTCGGCAAACAGGCGCACGCGCCCGGTTCCCAGGTCGTCACAGACCTCGAAGATGTAGTTCTGCACCGCTTCCAGCGCCAGGAACCCCGCAAAGATCATGAACGGCAGGAACGACATGACGTCGCCGATGATCACGCCGAGTGGCGAATACAGGATGACGGTGATCGGTTCCGACAGGATCCCCAGTTCCATGAGGACGGAATTGACGACGCCATTGCGCCCGAGAACAGGGCGCATGGCGAAGACCCGTACCAGTTCCGAAATCATGAACGGCAGGATGAACAGCAGGATGACCCGGTGCTGGGCCGCCCGGGTGACCCGCCGGCGTATGAAGACGGCTATGGGAAAGCCGATGACGAACGAGATGACGACCGCTGCCGCCGCGTGCAGCATGGACAGGACGTAGTTCTCCGCCCGCGCGGACGTGAAGAAGTTCTCGTAGGCAAACAGGGTGAAGCCCGGTTCCATCCAGAACTGGGTGCGCTCGAAGACACTCCACACCACGGTCAGCGCCATCGGCGCCGCAAAGAACAGGATGAAGAAGACCACGGGGATGTAGAACACCCATTTCTGGATGCCGTCTTCCCCGACAAGTCGCTTCCACCGGGCAGGAGGGGCCGGGATATCCCGGCCCCTGTCCGTCACCTGGGTCACGATCCGTCAGGCCGCCTGCAGACGCGCCCACCAGTCCTGGTAGGCACGAATGTGGGTCGGGAAGACGTTCTGCCACGCATTGCCCGTAACCGCGAAGCGGGCGTTCTTTCGCGTCAGAATGTCGAGCACGATCTCCTGCACATCGGGTGCAAAATCGTCCGGATGCGCCTTGATGTACTCGTCCACGCCCAGCATCTGCGGTGCGAAGCCCAGCCCCGACAGGGTCCGTGCGCCGAACCATGGCGAGAGATAGACATTGGCAAGATTGTAGTACAGTTCGTCCGCGCCGCGCTCGCGCCCGCCCCTGGTCAGCATGATCATGTTGTTCCAGGTCTGGTGGCCTTCCTTCATGGTGCCGTAGCGGATGTCGGCCTTGTCGCCGGTCTTGCGGTTGGCGATGATCTGGATCGGTTCCCAGCAGGACGACATCAGCACTTCGCCGCTGGCCAGGATGCCGACGCCGTTCTGGAATCCGTCCCAGAAGGTCCGGAACTGGCCCTTCTTCTTCCAGTCGATCAGGAACTCGCAGACCGCCTGGACCTCTTTCGGCGTCATGTCGGACGGGTTGTCGATCTCGATCTTGCCGCTTTCCTTCAGGTAGATGGCCATGTTGGTCAGCGTCGGCCCGAAATCGTTCTGCAGCGCGACACGGCCCTTGAACTGGGCGTCGAACATGATGCCCCAGCTGTCCGGATGGAAACCGAGCTCCTTGTAGTCGTAGGCCATCGAGTCCGCATTCGAGATCATCGGTGTTGCGTAGACCTGGCCTTCGTAGCGGATTGTGTGGGCGGCGAGACCCCCTTCGTTGTAGACGGGAAGAATGTTCTTCCAGTTGGGAACCTGGCTCGTGTCGAGGGGCACGATGGCGCCCTGCGAGGCGAGCGCATCCTCCATGCCGCCCCCGTTGTCGGTGACCGCGTCGAAGAGCTTGTTGCCGTCACCCACGACCATTTTCTGGATCGCTTCGTCGGCCCGCGCGCTCTTTGCGGTTGCGGCGATGGAAATTCCGCCCTGGGACTCCATGGCGCTCCAGTCCTTCGCGCCGACCTTGTGCACGCCGGGATTTGCCCAGATCTTGAGTGCCTGGCCGTCTGCGGCCGAAGCCCCCGGGATTCGACCCAACACCGCGGCCGCGCCGATGCTCGACGTCGCGTACATGAACGCGCGCCGCGTCCATTGCATCTGGTTCATGACTGTTCCTCCCCTTGCAAGGCGGACACGGGCAGTCACTGCGTGAGCCCGTGCGCCACCGGGAGTATAGGCAGGTACCGCTGTGCTTGACATAGCCGGCGCCCGGTGGTCCGCCGCGCGGCGCGCCGGAACGTGCTACCGCCGGCCCGGTCTGCCGCGGGCCTGTCGCTGGACCAGGCAGATGCCGAGCAGGACCTGCCCGCAGACGGCCCGGTCGGGGATCCCTGTCGACTTGCACTGTCGTTCGGCTTCGTGCAGCCGGCGCAGGACGGTCTCGATGCGGGCCGGCGGCCAGCTGCGCACCTGCTCGCCGAACGGGCGGCGGGTGAACGGGATCACGGGCGGGCGCAGGGCTGACAGCGCCGCATCGAGGCTGCGGCCAGCGCCGAGGGCGGTCGCGGCCTGGTGCAGGCGCTGGAAATGCATCATCACCAGCCGCAGGACTCCGACCGGAGTGTCGCCGGCGGCCCAGGCCCGCACCAGGGCGCGCTCGAGCCGCGGAGCATCGCCGCGTGCGACCGCATTGGCGATGTCGCCGAAGCCCAGTTCCCCGCTGTCTCCCACCGCCTCCACCACCTCGGCGAGGCCCAGTTGCTGCCCGGGCCCGGCCATGAGAGCCAGTTTCTCGAGCTCCGCCCTGGTCTGCCGGCGGTCCGCTCCAAGCCGCCCGGCCAGGAAATCGAGCGCGTCCGTCTCGATCCGGACATCCCGGCTGCCCAGGACCTCGCGAATGAACTGCCGCAACCCGGCACCGTCGTCGCCGTAGCAGGGCAGTGCCGCCAGGGTCTCTGAAGTCTCGAACAGCTTGCGCAACGGCGAGGAGGGCCTGAGCGTGCCTGCCTCCGCAATCGTGACCGAGTCGACGCCCGCAGCCGCCGCAAGTTCCACAAACAGTGATGCGGCCCGGTCCGGGACATGCCGGAGCCGGACCAGCCGCCGGCCCTCGGTCAGCGCCGGCGTGGTCGCGGCATCCATGAGCATGCCCGGCGAGCCAGTGAGGGTTTCTCCGTGAAGCACCGAGACCCGGAACGGATCCTCCAGGTCGTCGACCACGCTTCGGGCCAGTGCCTCTGCTGTCTCGCTGACGTGGCCGTCGTCCGGACCGTAGACCAGGATGGCGCGAAGTTGCGGCGGCAGGCCGGAGACCAGGCGCGGCAGATCCTTCAGCGCGACCTTCATGCGGCGTTTCGGAAATACCCGGCGAAGGCGTCAACGGTGGCGGTGATGTCGTCTTCCCCGATATCCCGGTGCACGACCAGCCGGAAGGTGGGCGGACGTCCGCCGATCAGAACGCCGTGGCGCTTCATGTGTTCGACCACCGGCTGGCGGTGTCTGTCCGGCACGGTGATGAACACCATGTTGGTGTTCGCTCCCTGCGGCTCGGTTCCGACCTCCGGAACCTGGGCGAGGCCGGAGGCGAGCCGGGCGGCAAGACGGTGATCTTCCTCCAGGCGTTCGACCTGTTCGCGAAGGGCCACCAGGCCGCAGGCGGCAATCAGACCGGCCTGGCGCATGCCGCCGCCGAGCATCTTGCGCGCCCGGCGGGCTTCGTTGATGAAGTCCCGGGAACCCACCAGCACCGAGCCCACCGGCGCGCCCAGACCCTTCGACAGGCAGAGAGAGACCGTGTCAAACCCCCGCGCAAGATCCCGGGGCGCGCAACCGGTGGCGAGCGCAGCGTTCATCAGCCGCGCGCCGTCAAGATGAATTGCCAGTCCACGCCGGCGCGCCAGTGCCACCGCCCGTTCCATGTATTCCGGCGCCAGCGCCTTGCCGTTGTGGGTGTTCTCGAGACAGATCAGCCGGGTTCGCGGAAAATGCAGGTCTTCGGGCTTGATCCGTGCCTCGACCAGATCGAGATCGACCGAGCCGTCCTCGAGTACCGGAACCGTCTGGGGGATGATGCCGCCGAGAGCGGCCGACCCCACCGCCTCGGCCCGGTAGACATGGTAGGCCTCGCCGATGATGTACTCCTCGCCGCGGCCGCAATGGGTCAGGACCGCGGTGAAGTTCGACTGGGTTCCCGAGGTCACGTACAGCCCGGACTCGAATCCCAGCATGTCGGCGGTCGTCTCTTCCAGTTCGCGGACCGTGGGGTCGTCACCGAAGACGTCGTCACCCACCTCGGCCGTCGCCATCGCCCGGTACATCGCGGGTGACGGCCGCGTAACCGTATCGCTGCGCAGATCGATCATTCCCCGTCCCTCACATGCGTCATGTCGTCGATCCATAGTGTCCCCGCCGGCATGACCCGGTCAATCAGTGCTGGCGCGCGAACGGGACCCTCTCCTATATAGGGCCGCGGCCCCGGCGCGACGCGGCCCTCACCACCAGGAGCGAGTACGCCACATGTCAGCACTGAGGATTGCAGTCATTCCCGGCGACGGGATCGGCTGGGAGGTGGTGCCGGAAGGTCTCAGGGTCCTCGAGGCTGCCGGTGCCAGGTTCGGGATCGAGTACAGCTTCACGGAATTCGACTGGGGTTGCGAACGCTTCCACAAGACCGGCCGCCTGATGCCCGAAGAGGGGATCGAGACCCTGAAGGAGTTCGACTCGATCTTTCTCGGCGCCTGCGGCTATCCCGGTGTCCCGGACCATGTCTCGCTGTGGGGACTGCTGATCCCGATCCGGCGCGAGATGCGCCAGTACGTCAACCTGCGTCCGGTGCGGATGCTGCGGGGCATGCCGTGTCCGCTGGCCGGCCGGGGTCCCGAGGACATCAATTTCTGGGTGGTCCGGGAAAACAACGAGGGCGAGTACTCGGAGATCGGCGGACGGCTGCACCGGGACTCGGACCAGGAAATGGCGGTGCAGGAGAGCATCTTCACCCGTCATGGCACCGACAGGATCCTGAACTACGCGTTCTCACTCTGCCGGGACCTCGGACTGAAGAAGGTGACCTCCGCGACGAAGTCGAACGGGATCATCCACACCATGCCGTACTGGGACGAGCGGTTCCGCGCCGTGGCCGCCGACTACCCCGAGCTCGAGACCGACCAGTATCACATTGATATCCTCACGGCTCATTTCGTGCTGCACCCGGATTGGTTCGATGTGGTGGTGGGCTCGAACCTGTTCGGCGACATCCTGTCCGACCTGGGCCCCGCGGTCGCGGGTTCCATCGCCATCGCGCCGTCCGCCAACATCAACCCTGACATGGATCTCCCGTCGATGTTCGAGCCGGTGCACGGTTCGGCCCCGGACATCGCGGGGAAGGGTATTGCCAACCCGATCGGCCAGATCTGGTCCGGGGCCATGCTGCTTGAACACCACGGCCACGGCGAGGCCGCCGCGGCCATCGTGCAGGCCTGCGAGGACGTGATCGCCGGCGGCGGACCGAAGACACCGGACCTCGGTGGCCAGGCAACGACCGCCGATCTCGGTGCCGCGATTGCGGCCGCGGTCCGCGGATGACCGGAACCGTGGAACAGTCAACAGTGCGCGGCAGGGTCGCGGTTGTGACCGGGTCGACCAGCGGCATCGGCCGGACCATCGCCCGGACCCTCGCGGAGTCGGGCGCCGGCCTGATGCTGAACGGTTTCGGTGACGCGGGGGACATCGAGGCGCAACGAGCCGAACTCGAGCGCCGGTGCTCGGTGCGGGTACTCTACAGCGACGCCGACATGCGCCGGCCCGAACAGGTTCGCACCATGCTGTCGCGGGCAGGTGACGAACTCGGGCCGGTCGACATTCTCGTCAACAACGCCGGCATTCAGCACACCTCCCCGGTGGAGGCGTTTCCGGACCAGGCCTGGGACGACATCATCGGTGTGAACCTGTCGGCGGCGTTCCATGCCACCAAGGCGGCTGTTGCCGGAATGAAGCAGCGTGGCTGGGGCAGGATCATCAACATCGCCTCCGTCCACGGCCTGGTCGCGTCGGTGGACAAGGTCGCCTACGTGGCGGCAAAGCACGGACTGGTGGGAATGACCCGGGTTGTTGCTCTGGAGACCGCCGGCAGCGGCGTAACCTGCAACGCGATCTGCCCGGGCTGGGTGCACACGCCGCTGGTGATGGCGCAGATCGAGGCCCGTGCCGGGGCGGCCGGCATCGCGGTCGAGCAGGCAACCCGCGACCTGCTGCTGGAGAAGCAGCCGTCCGGTGCCTTCACCACCGCGGAAGAGATCGCGGGAGCGGTACTGTTCCTGTGCAGCCGGGCGGCGGCCAACATGACCGGGACCACCTTGTCGCTCGACGGTGGCTGGAGCGCGCAGTAGCCGCGCAGCACCCGCGCAACGGCGGTCCGGATGGTGCCTGCGTCAGTGATGGCGCCGGGACCCGAACGGCACGACCTCGACCCTGACGTCCACGGCACCCGCGTGCTCGAACACCAGGGTCAGGTCGAACTGCCGGCCCGTTACCAGCGGCTCGTGCAGCTTCACCAGCATGATGTGGTCCCCGCCGGAACGAAGGTCCAGCATGCCGCCGGCCGGGATCCCGAACCGGTCGACCCGGCGCATCCGCATGATGCCGTCGGTATGGATATGGGTGTGAAGCTCGGTCCGTTTCGCAATCGCGGACCGGGCCTCGAGCAGAGCGTCCGGCTGATCACCGGTGTTGCGGACAGCAAGGTAGATGACACCGTTGCGTGCCGCCCCGAGCGATGCCGGCGCGCGCACGGCGCGGATTTCCAGCGTGCCCGCCGTCGCCTGCGGACCCGAATGACCGGGCCCGGCCGCCATGGTGGCAAACGGCGCGACCAGCACCAAGAGCAGCGGGACGAGGTTATACGGCATCATGGACCGGGGACCGACACTGCGCGGAATGCCCCGGCTGCTAGACCCGAAGGGCCGCCGTGTCAACCTGACCGCGTGTTGCCGGCATGTACGGATTTCGCCACTATGGGTGACCTGGACCGGCCGGAAGGACACCACGACACATGACATCGTCCGGAAACTCCTACGACCCGACCACGCTCGCACTGCATGCCGGCCAGCAGCCGGACCCGGCGACGGGCGCGCGAGCTGTTCCGATCTACCAGACCACGTCCTACGTGTTCCGTGACGTGGACCACGCCGCCTCGCTGTTCAACCTCGAGCGCGCCGGTCACATCTATTCGCGCATCTCGAACCCGACGGTTGCGGTTCTCGAGGAGCGTGTCGCCGCGCTCGAGAACGGCGTGGGGGCCGTGGCCACAGCGAGCGGCCACGCCGCCCTGGTACTCGGCATCGTCACCCTGATGGGCCAGGGCGGTCACATCGTTGCCTCGAGCGCGCTCTATGGCGGCAGTCACAACCTGTTCAGCCACACCCTGCCGCGTTTCGGGATCGAGACCACCAAGGTGCATCCGCGTGATCTCGAGGGGTTCCGCGCCGCGATCCGCCCGGAAACCAGGCTGGTGTTCGGCGAGACCATCGGCAATCCCGGCCTCGAGATCATGGACCTTCCCGCAATCGCGGAGATTGCCCATGCCGCCGGCATTCCGCTGATGGTGGACTCGACCTTTGCCACCCCGTGGCTGTGCCGGCCCTTCGATCACGGAGCCGACCTGATCGTCCACTCCGCAACCAAGTGGCTCGGCGGTCATGGTGTCGCGATCGGCGGCGTGCTGGTGGACGGCGGCACCTTCGACTGGGAGGGGTCGGGACTGTTTCCCACGCTCACCGAACCCTATGCCGGTTACCACGGGCTCGACTTCACCGAGGAATTCGGACCCCAGGCCTTCATCATTCGGGCGCGTGCCGAGGGATTGCGCGACTTCGGAGCGTGCATGGCGCCCACAACCGCGTTCCATATCCTCCAGGGCATCGAGACCCTGCCGATGCGCATGGATCGGCACGTTGCGAACGCACGCGCCGTTGCCCGGTTCCTGGCGGAGTCCGACGCGGTGGAATGGGTCAGCTACCCCGAGCTTGACGATCATCCCGACAGGGAGCTCGCGCGACGGCTGCTTCCCGCCGGCGCCGGTTCGATGATCGCCTTCGGCATCAGGGGCGGGCGCGAGGCCGGTCGCCGGTTCATCGAGCGTCTGGGCCTGTGGTCGCACCTGGCCAATGTGGGCGATGCCAAGTCACTGGTCATCCATCCCGCAAGCACAACCCATCAGCAGATGGACGCGGAAACCATGCGCGAGGCCGGCCTGTCCGAGGACCTGGTCCGGTTGTCGGTCGGTCTCGAGGATCCGGCGGACCTGGTCGCAGACCTGCGCCAGGCGCTCAGGGCTGCCACGGTGCGCAGGGCGAGCTGACCATGGAGCTCGAGGTCCAGGGCAGGCGGGTGTTTGCGGCCACCGGCGGGGCACCCTTCGAGGCCGGCCGGGCGACGCTGGTGCTGGTGCACGGCGCCGGCATGGATCATACCGTCTGGTCGATGCAGGCGCGCTACTTCGCCCATCACGGCTTCTCGGTGCTCGGTCTCGACCTGCCGGGCCACGGGCGTTCGCAGGGGCCGGCACCGGATTCGGTACCGGGCTATGCCGACTGGCTTGCCGCGGTGCTCGACGTGGCCGGCGCCCGGGAGGTGCATCTCGTCGGGCACTCGCTCGGGGCGCTGATCGCGCTTGCATATGCGGCACGCCATCCAGACGCCGTCAGCCGGCTGGCACTGCTTGGAGCGCTGGCGCACATGCCGGTGCATCCCGACCTGCTCGGGGCGGCACGGGACGGACGACACGAGGCGTACGAATCGATCGTGGGATGGGGGGTCGGGCGCCGTGGCCAGATCGGCGGTCACCGGGCCCCGGGGCTCTGGGTCACCGGCGCGAGCCTGCGGCTGCTCGAGGCCGGGGCGGCGGGTATGCTCGCCAACGACCTTGCCGCGTGCAATGACTGGAAGGACGGGCTCGAGGCGGCAGCCGCCGTCACCTGTCCGGCGTTGCTGCTGCTCGGGTCGGACGACCGGATGACGCCGGCACGCGGAGCGGCGCCACTGGCCGACGCGCTTGCCGAAAGCAGCACGGTGCTGCTCGAGCGCGCCGGGCACATGATGATGGTGGAACAGCCCGACGAGACCCTCGACGCGCTTGCGGCATTCATGTCCGGATGACGTCCGGCAGGCGCCCGGGGCCGACTCCTCCGCGACCCCGCCCGGCCCCGCCCCGCCCCCCGTTTCCGACATCCAGGTCGGGACGACGCCCGGCAGGCCCCCGGGCCCGGCCCCCCCGGTCCCGTGCGCGCCCGGTCGTGCCGGGGGCAGCCGCCGCCGACGGTCAGGCCGCGGCAGAGGAGTTGTCGATCACCGTGTGAGGCCGGGAGCCGATCGCGATCTTGCGCGGCTTCTTCTCCTCCGGAACCTCGCGGACCAGGTCGATGTGGAGCAGGCCATTCTCCATGCTCGCTCCGGTGACCACGATGTGATCGGCAAGGTCGAACCGCTGTTCGAAGGCGCGCGTCGCGATTCCGCGGTGCAGGAAGGCGGTCTCCTTCCCGGCATCCTGCGCGGAAAGCTTGCCGCTGACTGCCAGCGTGTTTTCCTTGACCGTGACGTCGATGTCCGCTTCCGAGAATCCGGCCACCGCCATCGAGATCCTGTAGTGATCGTTGTCGGTCCGCACGATGTTGTAGGGCGGATACCCGGTCTGGTTCGAACCCTCCGCCCGGTAGGCGGCATCAAGCAGGTTCGCCATGCGGTCGAAGCCGACCGAGGAACGGAAGAAGGGGGTAAAGTCGATGGTGCGCATTGGTCCATATCCTTTCGCACAAGCAATGTGGACGGTGGGTTCGCCGACTGGCCGAACCCGGGTGCTTACTTCCGGAACCTGACACGCAGCGATCCGGAACTGTAGGGGATATGGGAACCTGGCAGGAGGACGTCAAGCCATTCTGACGAGCAATTTCGTCAGCTGTTCGCGCCCAGACCGGCAAACCGCCGGTTGAACTGCGCAACACGTCCGCCGGTATCGACGACCCGCCGCTGTCCCGTCCAGGCAGGGTGGGTCTTGGGGTCGATATCCAGCCTCAGCACGTCGCCTTCCGAGCCCAACGTCGAGCGGGTCTTGTACTCGGTCCCGTCCGTCATGACGACGGTGATTTCATGGTAATCGGGGTGAATTTCGGGCTTCATGTCGGACGCTCCATCACGGATTACGGTCGTATACTCCCGACGGGGAACCGGTGCAAGTCGTCTCCGGATGCCGGCGAATATCGTCGGACAAATGACCGACATTGCCTTTCGGGAGGCGAAAGCCAATAGTGTGGTCTACGCAACCGGGGTTGCCGACGGGAAGACCATTGCTGAGACACGACAACGAGCCGGACGGCCGGCGTGAACTGTCGATGCTGACGACGCTGGTTCCCTATCTCGTTCCATACCGCTGGCCGATTGTCGGGGCCGCGGTCGCGCTCACTATCGCCGCGACAACCGTGCTTGCCGTCGGTATCGGCCTGCGGGTCCTGATCGACGAGGGATTCGCCATGGCCGATCCCCTCGTGTTCGACCAGGCGGTGATCATTATCCTCGCGGTGGTGCTGCTGCTTGCCGTGGCCAGCTACAGCCGGTTCTACCTGGTTGCCTGGGTGGGCGAACGGGTCGTTGCCGACCTGCGAAAGGCGGTGTTCAGCCACGTGATCCACCTGAGCCCCGCCTTCTTCGAGACCAGGAACACCGGGGAACTGGTCTCGCGGATTTCGGCGGACACCACCCTGGTCCAGACCGTGGTCGGTGCATCGGTGTCGATCGCCATGCGCAATGCGCTGATGTTCGCCGGCGGTCTCATCATGCTGCTGGTGACCAGTCCGAAGCTTTCGGGCCTGGTGCTGCTGGTGATCCCGCTCGTGGTGGCGCCGATCATCCTGCTCGGACGACGCGTGCGGCGGCTGAGCCGCGCCTCGCAGGACCGGGTGGCCGATCTCGGCACCCATGTCGACGAATCCCTGGGCGGAATTCGCGTTGTCCAGGCATTCGGTCACGAGCGGATGGACGTGGTCCGGTTCGGCAGCCGGGTCGAGGATGCGTTCGCGACCGCGGTGCGCCGGGTTCGCAACCGGGCCGCACTCACCGGTGTCGTCATCGCTTTCGTGTTCGGCGCGGTGACCCTGGTGCTGTGGATCGGCGGGCGAGACGTGCTCGCAGGACGGATTACCGCCGGCGAACTGTCGGCCTTCGTCTTCTACGCCGTGGTGGTTGCCGGATCGACCGGAGCCCTGTCCGACGTGATGGGGGACCTGCAGATGGCGGCGGGCGCCATGGACCGGCTCATGGAGCTGATTGCCACCAAGGCCGAGGTCGCGGCACCCGCCATTCCACGGCCGTTGCCGGTTCCGCCGGTCGGACACATCGGGTTTCGCGATGTCTCGTTCCACTACCCGAGCCGGCCGGACAACGCTGCAATCTCGGACGTCTCGCTTCAGGTCAAGCCGGGCGAGACCGTGGCCCTGGTCGGCCCGTCGGGTGCCGGCAAGAGCACCATGTTCCACCTGTTGCTCAGGTTCTACGACCCGAGCAGTGGCGTGATCACGCTGGACGACGTGCCGCTGATCGAGGCCGATCCGGCGCAGCTTCGATCCCGCATCGGCCTGGTTCCGCAGGATGCGGTCATCTTCTCCGCCGATGTCGCGGAGAACATCCGCTATGGCCGGCCGGAGGCGACGGACACCGAGATCCGCGCCGCCGCGGAGGCGGCCTATGCCATGGAATTCATCGACAAGCTGCCGCATGGACTGGCCACCAAGCTCGGTGAGCGCGGCGTGCGGCTTTCCGGCGGACAGCGCCAGAGAGTTGCCATCGCCCGCGCCATCCTGCGTGACCCCGCGGTCCTGCTGCTCGACGAGGCCACGAGCGCACTCGACGCCCAGGGCGAACGCGAGGTGCAGCGCGCGCTCGAGCGCATCATGCATGGCAGGACCACGCTGGTGATCGCTCACCGGCTCGCGACCGTGCTGAGTGCCGACCGGATCGTGGTGCTGAACCGCGGGCGCATCGTCGCAATCGGCAGCCACGGCGACCTGCTGCGCAGCAACCGCCTGTATGCCCAGTTCGCCGAATTGCAGTTCGGTGCCGACTCTTCCGGACCACTGCTGCGCGCGGCCGGAGAGTAGACCCCTCCTCAGCGCTGGGTCAGCTTGATCTCGATCCGCCGGTTCCGTGCGCTTTCGCGCACCCCCGGTTCCTCCGGGCGGAACTCGCCGAAACCGGCGGCGGAGAGACGTTCCGGCGGCAGGCCGTGGTCGTGCAGGAACTGCACCACCGAAATCGCCCGTGCCGCCGACAGGTGCCAGTTCGAGGGAAAGTCGGGGCTCTGGATCGGGACGGCGTCGGTATGGCCCTCCACCTGCAAGATCCAGTCGATTTCCTGCGGAATCCGCGGGTGGATATCCTCGAACGCCTCGGCGACCCGTTGCAGCGCTCTCCTGCCGGCGCGGCCGATTTCATCGGAGCCGGACGCGAACAGCACCTCTGACTGGAACACGAACCGGTCGCCGACGACCCGGACGTCCTCGCGTCCCTGCAGGATCTTGCGCACCTCGCCGAAGAATTCCGAGCGGAACCGGGCGAGTTCCTGGACCCGATTGAGCAACGCTTCGTTCAGCCGGCTGTTGAGGTTGACGATGGTGGCCTTCTGCTCCTCGGCCTTGCGTTCGCTGTCCTCCAGTGCCAGCTGGATTTCCTGCAGGCGCTCGTTGAGTATCTGGATTTCGCGACGAAGCAGCTCGACTCGCAGGCGCGCCTCGGCGGAGAGACGCTGCTCCTCGGTGAGCTGCTCCCTGGCCAGGTCATGGGCCGACAGCAGTTCGGCGAGCCGGACTTCCCGCTTCTCGAGTTCCACCTGTGCCAGCGAGGTACGGTTCTCGGCCTCGGCCAGCCGGGCCTCGAGCCCGCTCGTGCGGTCGCGCTCGTCGGTGAGCAGCACGACGAGTTCCGCCGCGCGTTCCTCGCGATCCTCGCCGTCGACGATCAGCTCCCGGTTCTCGGCGCGTGACGCCGCCAGCTTCGCGACCAGCGAGTCGAGCATGTCGCGTGCGAGCTCGAGGTCGTCCTCGGTCAGCGACGCTGAACTGCGCGTCTGCTCGAGGTCGGATTCGAGCGAGGTCCTGAGCGCGGTCAGCTCCAGGACGGTGCGTTCGAGCCGGTCGCGGACTGTCTTCAGGGCGACGATGTCCCGGCGCAGCGCCTCGAGGTCACGCAACTGCAGGCTGATGGTCTCCCGGTTGGCCTCGATGACCTGCAATGCTTCCTGCATGCCGGCATCGAGTTCGTCCCGCTCCGCCCTGTTCAACCGTGCCTCCATCTCCGCGGCATGCAGTCTTGCGAGCAGGGCGTCGCGTTCGCTGATGACCCGGGTGATGTTCTCGTCGAGGTTGTCCTGCAGGCTCTCGAAGGTCGCCAGCCGCCGGCTGAGCGTCTCGCGGTCGGCCTGTGCCTCGGCCAGCAGCAGCTCGAGCGAACTGTTGCGGTCCGCGAGTTCCTCGAGCCGGACACCGAGCCGGTCGCGTTCGGCGATCGAGGACTGGAGGCTGGCCGTCGCCTCGGACAGGTTGCCGCGCAGTTCCAACGCGACATCGCGCTCGAGGCTGAGCTGGGATATCAGGTCCTGGACCTCGCGCTCCAGCCGGTCCAGTGCCTCGTCCCGGCCCGACAGCAGCTGCGTCAGGTAGAACTGGGCGACGATGAAGATCATCAGCACGAAGATGATGACCATCAGCAATGTCGCGAGTGCGTCGACGAATCCCGGCCAGGTATTGGTGTCCCGGGTTCGGTTCCGACCGGCGAGTGCCGTCATGGCCGTCTCCCTTCCCCGACCTAGCGATCTTCCTCCGCCAGCGCCGCAATGGTCCTGGCAAGCAGCCTGATTTCCTGGCGGATTTCGTCGACGGCCTCCACCCGCGCCGCCTGGACCTCCTCCTGCTGGCGGACCAGCAGGGTTTCGATGTTGCGCAGGTGAACGATGGCCCGGTCACCCCGCTGCTGCGACAGGTCCTGCACCAGCAGGTCGAGGACCGGCTTGAGCTCCATCTGTGCTTCGCCGATCCGCAGCATCAGCCCCTGCTCGACCTGCATCTGGCCGATCAGCGTCGAAAGCGTCTCGTTCAGTTCCAGCAGGTTGGCATTGGCGGACCGTCGGTCGTCCTCGCTGCGCAGGATGACCCGCTGCAGCCTGTCCAGGCTCTCCGCGGTCTGTTCGAACAGTGCCGACTGGTAGGCGCTGGCCGAGCTCTCGCCGTCCCCGAACCCGCCGGCTCCAAGTCTGGTCGATCCCGAGAGCCATTCCTCAAGGTCGTTGTAGAACCGGTTCTGCGCCTGGCCAAGCTGGAGGTCGAGAAACCCGAGCACCAGCGAGCCGGCCAGCCCCAGGAGCGACGAGCTGAAGGCGGTGGCCATTCCCGACAGAGGTGATTCGAGCCCGCGTTTCAGTTCGGAAAACACCATGCCCAGGTCGCCGCCCTCGATGGTGAGGTCGTTGATGACGGTTCCGACGGCATCGACGGTGCCAAGCAGTCCCCAGAAGGTTCCGAGCAGGCCGAGGAAGATGAGCAGGCCGATCAGGTACCGCGACAGGTCCCGCGATTCCGCCAGCCGCGAATCGAGGCTGTCGAGCAGCGAGCGCATGGAGGTGGCCGACAGGCTGACGGTCAGGTCGCGACGTTCTCCGAGCATGGTCGCGATCGGCGCCAGCAGTCTCGGTTGCCGCTGGATGGCGTGTGTCGGCCGGCCGGCCCGGAATTCCTCGACCCAGGCGACCTCGGGACGAAGCAGCAGAAGCTGGCGAACGATGAAGATGATCCCGATCAGCAGGGCGGCCACGATCATCCCGTTCAGCGCCGGGCTTGCCATGAATGCCGCGACCAGGGCGCCGGACAGCGCCAGGACACCCGCGGCGACGATGCCGAGAAACAGGGTAATGCGGACCAGGAACTGGCGCGGGTCGGTCACCGCGTTTCTCGCAGACAGGGACGTATCCGACCGGTGACGCTCACTGGCGCTGTTCCAGCACCGCGACATCCACCCGGTCGGCCGGACCGCCGGACGCCGCGTTGCCGCGCGCCTGCACATCGATACGCAATCCGTCGATCCCCTGGGATATCAGGTGCGAGCGAACGGCCAGTGCGCGCGAGAGCGACAGGCGACGGGCCTTGACCCGGCTGTCATCGGGCGCGCTGGCGTAGGCGGCCACCAGTACCCGGGAAGTCGCGTTGGCCCCGAGGACCGGGACCAGGCGTTCCAGTGTTTCGGGACCGTCGTCGGGCAGCAACGCCGAGCCGACCGCAAACTCGATGCGCACGGCCAGTGACTCTTCTCGCGTCGAGGGCGTGGTCCTGGCCGCCGTCGTTTCGCCTCCCGCAACCGGTTTCTCCACCTTGGGGCGAAGCACGGGTTCCGGCAGGACCGGCGGTGCGGCCGGTGCGTTGACCGTGTCAGGCAGCAGCGAATCCTGCGAGAGCGTAGACAGCAGACCCGCGGGAATCGCCGGTGGCGGCAGGACCCTGGTGTCATCAGTTCCGCGCCTGGTGAATACCAGTGTCGGATTGCTTCGCGGCCTGGCGAGCACGGGAATTGGAGGAAGCCCGGGTTCGCCCAACGCATCTTCAGCCCCAGGAATCGGAGGAAGCCCGGGCTCGGACGCCTGTTCGCCCGGCACGTCTTCAGCCCCGGTATCAGACGGGTTCAGCAGCGGCGCCGGCAGGACCGGAACGGCCGGCAGGCTCTCGATCACTTCCCGGTTGACCGTGACCGCGGGACGCACGGTGCCGATGACGATCGTTCCGTCCGCGCCCGCAGGTCCCGGGTACAGGAGGCAGGCGACCAGCAGCAGCCCGGCCGGCACACTGCCGGCCAATCGGATTGCGGATCCTCTCGCGGTCATCCGCCTGGGCCTCCACCTGGGTTGCGCAGCACCAAAAACGTATCTCAACACCGTTCCTGCGACAACGACATGCCCCGTCAGGACGGCGGCGTCCGGTCCCGGCGCGCGCGGACCAGGGCGAACAGTCGATGGTGGACACGGGCGCTGGCGGCCACCACGTCGCCCGAGACCATCATGTCCCTGCCGCCGGCCCGGTCGGTGACGTATCCTCCGGCTTCCCGCACCAGGACGATGCCGGCGGCGATGTCCCACGGTTGCAGCCCGTTTTCCCAGAACCCGTCGTATCGCCCCGCGGCAACATAGGCGAGATCGAGCGCTGCCGCCCCGGTGCGCCGGATTCCGGCGGTCTCCGCCGCCACGGCGCGCAGCTGGGAAAACGCGGCATCGTGGTCGCCCTGTCCGGCGAACGGCAGGCCGGTCGCGATCAGGGACTGGGTGAGACCGCGTCGTTCCGCCACCCTCAGACGCCGGTTGTTGAGAAAGGCGCCCGCACCCTTCTCGGCCCAGAACAGTTCGTCACGGACCGGGTCGTAGATGACTCCCGCCACCAGCTCCCCGCTCTCCTCCAGTCCGACCGAAATCGCCCAGTGCGGAAGGCCGTGCAGGTAGTTGGTCGTCCCATCCAGCGGATCCACGATCCAGCGTCGGCCCAGCGGATCCCTGCTCTCGACCGGGGCGGCTTCCTCGAGCAGGAAACCGTAGTCCGGCCGGGCACGCGACAGCTCGCGCACCAGGCCGCGCTGGGCGCCGAGATCGGCGGTGGAAACAAAGTCGGCAGGGCCCTTGCGGGAGACCTGCAGCTGTTCGACCTCGCCGAAATCGTGGATGAGACCGCGCGCCACCTTATAGCAGGCCCGGGCCATGACGTTGATGATTGCGCTGCGCATGTGTCCGGCCGGTCCCTGGCGCGTCAGTCCTTGGCGCGCTCCACGTAGGTTCCTTCTGCCGGTTTCACCACGACCCTGGTTCCCGCGGCAATGTGGGGCGGAACCATGATGCGTGCGCCGTTGTCGAGCACGGCCGGCTTGTAGGACGAGGACGCGGTCTGTCCCTTGACCACCGCGTCGGCCTCGACCACCTCCATCGTCACCGTGTCCGGCAGGATCACCGACAGCGGTTCCCCCTCGTAGCTTTCCACCGTGACCTCCATGCCGTCGCGCAGGTAGATGGCCTGCTCGCCCAGCAGGTCGGCGCTGATCGCGGACTGTTCGTAGGTCTCGCTGTCCATGAAGGTGATCAGGTCGTCATCGCGATACAGGTACTGGGCCTTGCGCTGTTCGAGCCGCACCCGTTCCACCTGTTCGTCGGCGCGGAACCGTGCGTTGAGCTTCGAGCCGTTCCGGATGTCCTTGAGTTCGACCTGGTTGAAGGCGCCGCCCTTGCCGGGTTTGACGGCCTGGATGCGGACTGCCACCCACAGCCGCCCGTTGTGCTCGAGCACGTTGCCCGGGCGCACGGCATTGCCGTTGATCTTCATCAGTTTCCTCCGTCACCTGGCGCGGGGCACGGGGTCCCGAACAGACCCGGCGGTGGTCTAGCAGGTGCCGGGTGACCTGTCCATGGCGCCCCGGCTGTTGCCGAAGGCTCGGGTGACCGCCAGCGCGGCGAACGCGAGATCACCGACCGGGTGCGAACGGAAATTGAACGCCGTGCGCTCCTCCGGCGATCCGCGGCCGCCTGTGCGCCCCGCCACCAGGTCGGCGAGATCGCCGCTGACCATGTCCGGGTCCGCCAGCTTCTTTGCCATGCCGGCTTCCTGTTGCATGTCGTCGATGATGATCCGGTCAAACGCCCCGAAGGTCTCGCGGAACCACGGCAACGAGCTGTCGGTGATCACGGCGCAGGCGCCGGGCTTGAGCCAGCCGGCATCAAGGAATGGCGGCACGGGCGGGTAAAGGGTGATGGTGCTGGTCACGATGTCCGCGCCTTCGACCGCCTGGCGAGGCGAGTCGCAGATCTCCACCCCGAGGCCCCGGTCGCGTCCGAGCCGAGCAAGCCGGTCGATGTTGGGGCGCCCGCGCCCGAACAGCCGGATCGTGTGCAGCGGAAACAGCTCCATGTAGGCGTCGAGGTGGCTGCGGGCCTGGACGCCGCAGCCGACGAAGGCGGCGATCGAGGTGTCGGGCCGGCACAGCCGTAGCGCCGCCACGCAGCTGAGTGCCGGTGTGCGCAGTTCGGTCACCCTGTTGGCATCAAGCGTTGCAACCGGCACGCCGGTGTCGCCGTCGAGCACCATGATCAGGCCGTTGAGAGCAGGAAGTCCCCGCGCGCCGTTGCGGTCGTTCACGATGAGCGACTTCACCACCAGGCAGGCGGGATCATCGGCTGCCGCCATGACCGACATCATGTAGCGACCGTCCGGGGTCCGGATCATCGACTTGTCCGCCCACCAGACGGTGCCCCGGTCACGCCGCGCCAACAGTTCCTCGATCATGTCCATGACATCCCTGCCGGTGATGGCAAGGGCGTCGATGGCGGTGCCCGAAAGGAACGGGACCTTTGCCAAGGGCGCGTCAGTTCCGGTCCGGCACCCGGCGCAACACGTGGCGCCGATTGAAGGTATGCGGCCTGACCTCGCTCGCCCAGCGGCCCTTCTCGCCGGCCTCGCCCCAGGCGGCGCTGGTCAGCACCTGCGGACCGGTAATCTCGTACATGGCGCAGTACTTCGGTTCATCGGCCACGTCGATCGCCTGCACGGAACCGCCCAGGTTGAGCTCGAGCGGTTCGCGAACCAGACGCGAGACCGAGATCACGCCCGGTACCTCCGAGAGGTAGGGAACGTGTTCGTTGTCGTAGACCTCGTTGAACAGCGCCTCCTTTTCCGGAGCCACGTCCATGCTGACGATGAGCAGCCAGTTTCCCTCAAGCGGCATGAGTCCTTCTCCCGTTCCCGAGCCTGATACTGTCTGTTTGACAGGACCTGAGGGTGTTTTGCAACCGTTGGCCCCGCCGGTATGGTGCCGGCCATGGAAAGCAACGTCGACTACGTCCTCGGCACCCGGATCCCGGATCCCGACGACCCGATCGAGATCGCCCCCGGCATCCTGTGGATTCGGTTGCCGATGCCGCTGGCGCTCGACCACGTCAATCTCTACCTGCTGGAGGACGGCGACGGCTGGACGCTGGTCGACTGCGGCCTCGCCGATCCCGGCACGAGGTCGGTGTGGGAGAGGCTGTTGGCAACCAGGCTGAACGGTCTTCCGATCACCCGCATCATCGTCACCCATTTCCACCCGGACCACGTGGGCATGGCCGGCTGGCTGCAGGAACGGACCGGTGCGGGCCTGTGGATGAGCCGGGTCGAATGGCTGATGGCCCGGTCGACCTGGCTCGACACCGAGAGCGACCAGTCACCGCAGATGCAGGAGTTCTACCGCCGCGCCGGTTTCGACGAGCATGACATCCAGGCCTATTGCGAGCTCGGCAATGACTATCGCGGCCTGGTCACCCCGATCCCGGTGTCCTACAGCCGGATTGCCCGGCAGACCGGGTTCAGGATCGGCGACCGGCTGTGGCGGCCGATCTTCGGTTCCGGCCACTCGCCCGATCACGTCGCGCTGTACTGTGAAAACGACCGGGTGTTGCTGGGCGGCGACATGCTGCTGCCGCGGATCACCCCGATCATTGCCGTGTGGTGGCAGGAGCCCGACGCCGATCCGCTGTCGGACTACCTGGATTTTCTCGGATCGCTCGGCGAGGTCGCCGACGACGTACTGGTTCTGCCGGCCCACAATCGGCCGTACCGCGAGCTGCGGACCCGGATCGCCGATCTCGGCCGTCACCACGAGACGCGTCTCGCGATGACGCTGGATGCCTGCAGCGAGCCCGCCGCCGCATCGGCGGTGATGCGGGCACTGTTTCCGCGCGAGCTCGACACCTTCCAGGCCCGGTTCGCGATCGGAGAGACCATCGCGCACATCAACAGGCTGCTTGCGACCGGCGGAATTGTTCGCAGCGTCGGCGGGAATGGATGCGATCTGTACCGGCGCGACGCCTGAGAGCTCAGACCACGCCGCTGATGAGATTCTCCCGGTAGAGCGCGTCCCGGTCGAGCCAGGCGCCGGCAGGTTCAAGCGACGCCGCCGTTTCCTCGAGCCAGTCCCGCTGGGTGGCCCGGGCCGCCTGCGCATCCTCGATGCTCACCGCCTCGAAACGCACCGAATCTCCCGGCCGCAGGCGGCCGAGCCGTGCGATGTCCGCCGAGATCACCGTCGCGATCTTCGGGTAACCGCCAGTGGTCTGGTGATCGGCCAGCAGGATGATGGGACGGCCGGTTCCGGGCACCTGCACCGAGCCGGTCACGATGCCGTCGGAGACGATGTCGTGGCCGCAACGGTGCTCGAGCACCGGCCCCTCGAGCCGTATGCCCATGCGATCGGCGTCGTGCGTCACCTGCCAGGCGGTCGCGAGAAACAGGTCGAACGCGGCCCCGGTGAACGCGTCCCGTTGCGGTCCGGGAACCACCCGCACGGGACCTGTCTCGTCGAGGTAGGTGTCGACAGGCAGTCGGCACTCACCGCGAGGCGCGGGATCCGCGACACGCAGTGCCAGCGCGTCGCCGGCCACCAGCGCGCGACCGGCAAGACCGCCAATGCGCGCCCGCACGCAGGTTGAGAGGCTGCCTGCGACGGCGGGCAGATCGAAGCCGCCCTCGACCGCGAGTACCGCCGAGCCGCTGTCGGCAAGCGGTCCGATTCGCACCCTCTGGCCGCGGCGAAGCCGCACGCTGCGGTGAGCCGGCACTGTGCCGGCACCGGAGACCTCGAGCGGGGTACGGGTGCCGGCGAGTGCCAGGCGGACTGTCGGTGACCCGACCTCCAGCGTGGGCCCCGCCAGGCGGATCTCGAGCGCGGCACGATCCGCGGCATTGCCGACCAGCGCGTTGGCAAGGTGCAGGGCGACCGGGTCGAGCACGCCGGAGACCGGTATCCCGAGGTGCTGTGTCCGGGGACGGCCCAGGTCCTGTACCGTCACGCCGAACCCGGGTTCGATGATCCTGAGCGCGTTCACCGGCCGTCCTCCGGCCGGATCTCGTGGCCTTCGGGCCAGGCGTTCAGTTCCCGGTACCGCGCCATCGGCACCGGCTCGAACATGACCAGGTCGCCCGCGCGCACGAGGATCGGGTGCTCGCGGCCGGGATCGTAGAAGCGCACTGGAGTGCGGCCGATCAGGTGCCAGCCACCGGGGCTCGCCAGGGTGTAGACGGTGGTCTGGCGGGCCGCGACGGAAATCGACCCGGGAGGGACCCGGATCCGCGGGTTGCTGCGCCGCGGCAGGTCGAATTCCTTCGGCAGCATGCCCAGGTAGGGAAACCCCGGCAGGAATCCCATCATGAAGACCTCGAACTCGGTGGCGGTGTGGCGGCGCACCACCTCGGCGGGATCGAGACCGGCGAGTTCGGCAACCAGCGGCAGGTCCGGCGCGCAGTCGTCCTCGTAGCAGACCGGAATGCGCCACCGGCGCCCGGACAGCCCGGTGGTGTGGCGGCGCAGGGCGAGCGGAGTGATGGCGCGGACCAGCTCGGCGTGGGACACCACCAGCGGGTCGTAGTGGACGAGCAGGGAGCGCAGTGTCGGCACCAGGTCAACCACGCCGGGCAGGTCGAGGCCGGTCACGGCGGCCGCCAGTCCCCGCACCTGCCGGTTCACGGCGGCGTCCACGGTATCGCCGTACTGAACCACAAGCCCGGTATCGCCGGCGGGCAGGAAGACTGGCGTGAACTCGCGGTCGGGTTCTTGACCCACCATGGATACGATGGCTCCGGCAGGCTGTGCGTCCGGGCCGGGCCCGACGGCATGGCGCCACCTTATACGCGGCGCCGGGCACGCACGGAACCGGCGGCGTGCAGGTGCGCGCATCCTGAGCTCAAACCGGATCCGTCACTCCGAAGGGATCGGGCCGGCGACAGGTGCGACCGGCCGGGTCCCGAAACCGGGTCGCGGGGGTTCCCGGAGCGGACCGCCAACCGTGGCGCGCGTGGGAATTTCAGCCCCGCCGCTTACCCGTTGACGCCGCCGGGACCTGATCAGCGTAACCGGGTGGCCCGTGCACCGAATTCGATATCGGGCCAGGGAGTGCCATGGCACAGGAGGCACGGTCGCTTGCACAGGTGGCGGGCGGCTGTTCACCTGGCTTCGTCGGAACCAGGTTTGAGCGTTTGGCGTTTGCATTAAACAACTATCTGCAATTATTGGTCATTTATCCCCATCGTCATTCGTCTTAAGGCTGCATCCACAGATCATTCATCGAAACGGATGCAGATCTTTCAAATCCGGGACGGCCCTTGGCGGCGCGAGGCAACGGATTTCCATTCTCGGGCCTCGAACCCGCCTTGAAATCTCCGAGTGTGCGAGCCAGGCAAGGCTCAAGTTCGATCGACAGATCATCGCTATCGCGCGGGTCAAGAGACGGGCGACAGTCTGTTCGGACGATGGTGACGTCAAGAAGTCGGGAGCGCCGCTTGGGCTCACAGTCATCGCTGTGCATGAATTGCCTCAACCGCCCGAGGTTGCGCAGGGAACACTTGACCTCTGTCCTGCCGATGACGGCTGACTCATGTGATCCTGACGGTCCGCACGGCCAGGGTGCCCGAGGCGCATGTCGATGACCACTGGTCCGAGACACACTGCCATCAAGCTTATAATTTAACTACATTTTCAGTTGCCTGTCCAGCATGATTACTGCTCCCACTACTGGTTCAGACGTGGGACTTTGAGCGTTCTTCTGACTCTGCATGTCCACAAGACCGAAGACCGAAGCCTGTCGGCTTAACGGTTGGCGCAGCACCAGGTATTCTTCTGACTGCAACTCGGGTTTAGTCGACTGGCGAAATGGGGCCGATGATTTGACGGAGACGGAACACGAACGAGTCTGTAGAGCGTTCTCGGTGCTGACGGGGGCGGATGGTAGCGAGGGATACGTTCCGTTCCGGTGGCAAATGCATCTGCTGAGCCTGCTAATGGACAGCACGTTGCCAAACGCCGTGGACGTGCCGACGAGGTCGGTAAGACCTCGGACATTGCGCTTTGGCCAATAGCCCTTGCAGAAGGCGCAAGTCTGCCCCGGCGGCTCGTGTATGTGGTGGATCGTCGGGCAGTCGTCGACCAAGCGTCTCGGTTCGCGAAGGCGTTGCGATCGAATCTGCCGAGCGAAATGGCTGCCGGCCTCAACCTCAATGGCAGAACCGGGGGTCCGCCACGGTGCCAGTGTCGACGCTGCGAGGTGGTTTTGCGGACAACAGGGATTAGCTCGACGACCCGACCAAGCCCGCGATTATCGTGGGAACGGTCGACATGGTGGGATCGAGACCGCTGTTTGAGGGGTACGGAATTTCGCAGCGCATGCGCCCGTACCATGCAGGGCTCATGGCTGTCGACGCCCTCGTGCTTCTAGACGAGGCGCATCTGTGTCCGGCGTTCGAAGCATTGCTACGGCGCGTGGAGGTCGAGCGAGACGGCATATCGGGTTCTCGCGACGAGACGATGAATACCCCCCCGTTCCACCTGATGTCACTCTCGGCGACGGGGTGCGAAACGGGGGACGCCGCGTCCCGCTCACCGGTATCAGGTTCTCGCGCATCCGATCCGCGATGGCCTGCCAGTCGCACCGCACCGCGTGGCGCCGGCATGCTCCCCGGTCCACGTCGACCGCCCGCGCCACGGCGACGCCGAGATCCTCGGCCAGCGCCCCCGTGGCCGGTGTCACGACATCGACCGGTCCCGTCACCGGATAGGCCGCCACCGGCGTTCCACAGGCCATCGCCTCGAGCATGACCAGGCCGAAGGTGTCCGTCCGCGAAGGAAAGACGAACACGTCGGCATCCGCATAACATCGCACAAGCGCAGGCCCCCGGCGGTAGCCCAGCCACCGGGCTGACGGGTGCCTGCGTTCGAGTTCGGCCCGCTGCGGGCCGTCCCCGACTACGATCTTCTCGGCGTCCACGTCCAGTTCCAGGAACGCCTCGACGTTCTTCTCCACGGCGACACGGCCCACGTAGAGGAGGCGCGGCCTGCTGCGTGGCGCGCGGGGCATCGGGCGGAACAGCTCCGTGTCCACGCCCCGTCCCCAGACCACGAGGTCGGAAAGATCCCGGTCTTCGAGCTCCCGCCGATGGCTCTCGGTGGTGACCAGGGTGCGCGCCGCAGGCTGGTGGAACCACCGCAGGTACCCGTATCCCCAGTCGACCGGGACGGGCAGCCGCGCCGACACGTACTCCGGGAACTTGGTGTGCAGCGACGTCGTGAACGACAGGCGCCTGCGCGTCAGGTACGCGCGGGCGGCGAGGCCGAGCGGCCCCTCCGTGGCCAGGTGAACCGCGTCCGGCGCCCAGCGTTCCAGCAGGTCTCCCAGGCGCCAGGGGTTAGCGACGAGCCGGATCTCCGGATAGCCCGGGCACGGGAACGTCCGGAACGCGCCAGGCTCGACGACCAGGATGTCCATACCCCGGTCCCGCAAGCGCGCAATCACGTTCTGCAGCGTGCGGACGACGCCGTTGGTCTGCGGTTCCCAGGCGTCGGTGACCAGCAGCAGCCTCACGCGGCGCGAACCGTCGTAGTGAATGGGACGACCGGGTCATCCAGTTCCGCCAGAGACCAGTCGATGATGCGGAAATGCCCGGCGGCGTCCTCCACCAGCGCCGTGCACGACTCGACCCAGTCGCCGCAGTTCATGTAGGTCACGCCGTCGTAGTCCGTGATCTCCGCGTGGTGGATGTGTCCGCACACCACGC
>MPMT01000119.1 GCA_002238645.1 Alphaproteobacteria bacterium bin52
CAGTCGTGACAGAACCAACTGGAAGGAACGGGGACCGGTCGGCGTTTGTCTGCGCCTGATCCAACGCGGAGGGGTTCAATCCGCGAGTGTCTCGTAAGGGCGATCAAGCCCGATACTCCAACCCAAACCATAGGAAAGGATACACAAAAATGTCTACATTGAAGCGACTTCACCGGATCGGACGGCTGACGGCTCTCGCGCTCGTACTGGGCGGCCTGGGCGCATCTTCAGCCGCGATTGCCGGCGACAAGGGCACGGTCCGCCCGGCCTATGACGGCCTGTTGGAAGGACTCTTCCAGACGGAAGTGGTCAACATCGGCCTCGAACGCCTGGGTTTTGACCTGGAAAAAGTCAAGCACCTCGATATTCCGGCAATGCACGTGGCAGTCGGCCAGGGAGAAGCCGACTTTGTCGCAGTCCACTGGCAGCCTCTTCAGAATGTCTATTTCGACAAGGCCGGTGGGACTAGCGCTATGACCAAACTCGGCGCGCTGGTCGAGGGAGCTGGACAGGGGTATCTGATCGATACCGCTACAGCCGAGGCACACGGAATCACAAATATCGAGCAGCTCAAGGACCCGGAGATCGCCAAGATTTTCGATACCGATCAGGACGGAAAGGCCGATCTTGCCGGCTGTCCGCCCGGATGGGGCTGCGAGCGGGTCATCGAACACCATCTGGATGCCTATGGCCTTCGCGATACGGTGACGCACAACCAGGGACAGTTCATGGTGATGGCCGCCGATGTGGTCACCCGTCAGGCTGCGGGCGAGTCGGTGCTCTACTACACCTACACCCCGCTTTGGGTCTCTCAGGTCTTGCGGCCCGGAGACCAGGTGGACTGGTTGGAGGTACCCTTCACTACGCTTCCGGACGATGCTCAGGAAGACACCACTCTGCCGGACGGGCGTAATGTCGGCTTTTCCGTGAACACGATTAGAATCATCGCCAACAACGACTTCCTGAACGAACACCCGGACGCTGCACGCTGGTTCGAATTGGTCAGCATCCCGATCGGCGACGTCAACGATGAGAACTATCAGATCCGGCAAGGCGAGGACTCTTTCGAGGATGTCCGCCGCCACGCGGAAGACTGGATCGCACAAAACCAGGACATGTTTGACGGCTGGTTGGCGGAAGCGCGCAACGCCGGTCAGTAACCGCAGTCGAGGAATTTGAAGAGGGCACGCGCTGTCCGGATCTTTCACGATCCGGACGCGTGCCCATCCTTCGCTGCGGCGATAGCGGGAGCTCATAATGAGCGAACGGCCGGAAGCCGTGGTCGCCGGTAGAGACGTCTGGAAAATATTTGGCCACAATATTGACCTGGCTCTCGACGCGGTGCGATCGCAAGACCTGGACAAGGAACAGGTACTCGATGAGTTCGGCGCAATCGTCGCCGTTGCCGGAGTGAATTTCGAAGTGACGCGTGGCGAGATATTCTGTGTCATGGGGCTTTCCGGCAGCGGCAAATCCACCCTCATCAGGCACATAAACCGCCTGATCCAACCCACCGCCGGAGAGCTGCTGGTCGGCGGCGTGGACATAAACGGCTTGAGCCACAAGGAGATGCTTCGACTGCGCTCCGAGAAAATTGGTATGGTGTTTCAGAAAATGGCGTTGTTTCCCCACTGGAGCATCGCCGACAACGTCTCATTCGGCCTGGAAGTTCTGAATGTCCCGAAAGAGCAGCGACGGGAACGGTCGCAGGAGATGCTTGAGCTGGTCCAGTTGGGGGCTTGGGCAAGACATTATCCGGACGAGCTGTCGGGCGGGATGCAGCAGCGCGTTGGTTTGGCCAGGGCGTTGGCGACGGATCCGGAACTGCTGTTGATGGACGAACCCTTCAGTGCTCTGGATCCGCTGATCCGGCGGCAGTTGCAGAATGAGTTCCTGCATCTGTGGAGGACGCTCAACAAGACCTCGGTATTCATAACGCACGACCTAGAGGAAGCGATCCGCCTGGGCGACCGGATTGCCATCATGAATGAGGGGCGCTTTGTGCAGGTGGGTACGCCGGAAGAAATCGTGACCGAGCCGAAGGACGAGTATGTCGCCGAGTTCGTGAGGGGCATATCCAGGCTGAAACTGGTTCGTGCCCATTCGGTCATGCAGCCGGTCGAGCAATACGAGCGTGAACATCCGGGGAAGACGGTGGCCCGCTACCGCTCCGTACCGGACGATACGGATCTCGACAGCTTGATCAAGTTGAAGACGGTAAACCTTGAACCGGTCCTTGTCGTCAACAGTGAAAAGAGCCCGGTCGGGATTGTCACCGTCTCCGATCTCCTGAACGGAATACGAGGAAATGCGCCAGCATGAGCCCAGCCGATCCATGTCGCATCACACCAAGGATCCGCAGCGCAAGATAAAGGTACACGTCAAGAACAACCACGCTTCGCCGGAGACATTCCCGTCCACACCGGAGTCGGAAGCCGTGTTCACGACGACGCCGGAGCGCTGGGCTGAAGCGGCCAGGCGGCACCCCGATGTCGCTCAGCATGTGGATGTCTTCATCGATTGGGATTGCGATAACTTCACGCGGTCGATGCGCGACACCGAGGTGCTGTACGCCTGGGATTTTCCGACGCGGGACTTGGCCAAGATTGCGCCAAACCTCAAATGGATTCACGTCATCGGCGCCGGTGTCGAACATCTTTGCCCCATGGACTGGGTCCCCGAGGGCGTTCAGGTCGTCAACAACAAGGGCGCCCATGCAGCCAAGGCGGGCGAGTTCGGCCTGATGAGCATCCTGATGCTGCACAGCCATATGCCGGCCATTGTCACCAATCAGCGGGATGGCAACTGGCAGTCGCTCTTTTCGACGCCGATCGCCGGCAAGACGGCTCTTGTCGTTGGCGTCGGCAGTCTGGGCGGCGGCGCGGCAACTCAGCTCAAGCGCTTCGGGCTCGATGTGCTGGGCGTCAATCGCAGCGGCAGACCGCATCCCGATATCGATGAAATGGTCACGACGGATCGGATCGACGACCTGCTGCCACGCGCCGACTACGTCTTCGTCTCGCTGCCATCCACGCCGCAAACGGTGGGGCTGTTCGACCGCAGGCGGCTTGAAGGGATGAAGCCGGGCGCAGGTATCGTCAATGTCGGCCGCTCGTCCGCCATGAACTATGAGGCACTTTCGGATTTATTGCGTACGGGCCATCTCTCAGGTGCCATTATTGATGTCTTCGATCCCGAGCCCCTTCCGCTTGATTCGCCGCTTTGGCATGTGCCAAATCTCATCGTGACGCCACATGTTTCCGCCGACGACGGCGACAACTATGTGCCGATTACGTTGGACATCCTCTTCAACAATCTCCGGCGCCATATCCGGGGCGAGCCGCTCCAAAACGTCGTGCGGCCGGAATTGGGTTACTGATGATGAAAGATGCATATAGTGAAAAGGATCGGATTTGTTGGACCGGGTGTCATGGGCGCGCCGATGGCAGGCCATCTCCTTGACGACAACTCCGATCCCCTCCCATCGAACTGGTCCCTCCTCAGGTTATGGGAAGAGGAGGACTGGACTTGGCCCACGAATTCTGGTCCGTCCGATCCGAGAGAATTCTCGGTAATGCGCTTGTCCCCGATGTTGGACCGCGAATAACAAAAAATTCTCGATCAGGTTTTCTGAGACCAACCTGGGAGCGAGTTGTGAAGCGATCGAAGTTCAGCGAGCAGCAGATAGCGTTCATTCTGCACCAGGCGGAGGAAGGGGCGGGCGTCGAGGAGGTGTGCCGGAAGGCCGGGATTTCCCAGCAGACCCACTGCCTCTATGGACG
>MPMT01000035.1 GCA_002238645.1 Alphaproteobacteria bacterium bin52
AGGGATGCAACCACCGCGTCGCAGGCCGGCAGCGGGTCGAGAAACGACCGGTTCAGGAACCGGGTTCGTGACCCGTATGCCGCAAGCCGCTGCCGGGCCTGGTCCAGCATGGCGGGATCGACGTCGATCAGGGTGACGTGGCACCGTTCGCACCTGTTTAGTACCGCCTGTGACAGTGCGCCCGTCCCTGCGCCGAGATCGAGGACATGTGCCGGGCCGCTTGCGACAATCGTGCTTGCGACCAACGTGAGCATTTCGTCGTAGCCGGGGACAAAGGTCCGTATCGCCTCGTCGTAGGCGTCGATCTCGACGCGCAGATGGCTGCTCACCGAATGGCTCATGGCTGTATCGGTCCTCCTTCCGTGCAGGGGTCGTTCTCCGGCAGGCCTACCGGCATCCGCGCTCCCGCGACACCCGCGGGTCCTGCGCACCGCACGCACACTGATCCGGGCCGATCCTGGGCCTGGCGGTTGGCGTCCGCTCTCGCCCGGACGTCACTCCGTCCGCGCCGGGATCAGATGGCCCGGACCCGCTCGAGCCCCTGGGGTGACCGGCCGGTCTCGACCTCGACAACGGCATCGACCAGTGCGGCATTCGCCGGGGCCGGGATCCCGATCTCGGCGCCCTTGGCGGCAACGAACCCGTTGATGGCGTGGATCTCGGTCCGCCGGCCCTTGGCGATGTCCTGGGCCATCGACGGTCGGGAGTCGTCGCTGCGGCCGACCGCGGACGCCTCCATGTCGGCCTCGATGCGCTCGCGCAGCGCACTGTCGCTGCCCGACGCCGCAACCCAGTCATCGGGTGCGAAACGGTTGATGGTCTCAAGGTCGAAGCCGAGCGCGCGGCCGATCCGCACCGCCTCGCCGGCAAGGCGGATCGACAGCCAGCGGGTGACCGGTTCGCGGTCACAGTCGTTGGCGCCGAGCCCGGTTGCCGCACACACGCCGTTGCGCATCGCATTGGCCGTCAGCTTCGACCAGCGTTCGCCCCACAGGTTGGTGGTCGCCTTGGCGCTGTCGACCGCCGACAGCAGCCGGACGACTTCCTGGATCCGCGGCGTGATGCGTCCATGCGCCTCGCCGGCCCGAAACACCGTGTGCTTGTTGCCGCCGAGCGGAACCCCGCGCCGCACCGTGGCGGGCCCGGTGAGTTCGACCGCGATCTTGGCGGCGATGCAGCCGGTAGTCCGGCCCCAGCCGACCATCTGCGCAAGCGTCTCCTCGTTGATGCAGTTCTGCAGCGAGACACAGAACCCGGTGGGCGCCAGGTATTCCCTGATCAGGGCGGCGGCCCAGGCGGTGTCGTAGGACTTCACGCAGATGAAGGCGATGTCGATCGGGCGTTCACGCGCCAGCGACTGCACCTCGGTCAGGCTGATCGCGCGCGCCGGGGTGGTGAAACACTCCGCCTCGGTCAGGCCGGAGAGCGACAGGCCCTGCTCGTTGATCGCGCGAACGTGTTCCGGCCACGGATCGACGAAGATCACGTCCTCGCCCATGCGGGCCATGTAGCCGCCGACATAGGCGCCAACGGCGCCGGCTCCGACAATGGCTATCCGGTTGCTCATGGCATCATCCCCGTCAGTGCGGCCGGTCGGAACTGCCGATGGTCAGGCGGTGCATGACCCGGCGTTCGCCGTGGTAGTCGTTCAGCGCCAGGTGCTGGGTGCAGCGGTTGTCCCACAGGACCAGAGAGCCCGGGCGGTAGCGGATCCGGCAGGTGAATTCCGGTCGCGTGGCATGGGTGCGCAGATAGTCGAGCAGCGGTGCGCTCTCTTCTTCGGTCATGTCGGCAAACCGGGTCAGGTGCGATCCGCTGACGTAGAGCGCCAGACGCCCGGTCTCCGGGTGGGTGCGCACGATCGGATGGAACGTCGCCTCCTCGCTCCGGTCGAGGTTTTCGACCGTGAACCGGGTGCTGTTCATCACCGCGGCCCGCCCGCCGGCGTGCTTCAGTGCTGCCGAATACTCGGCCTGCATGTCGCGCAACAGCTCCTTCATGCCGTCCGAAAGCATCTCCCAGGCGAGGTAGAGACTGGTGAGCAGGGTGTCTCCGCCCCTGGTCGGGACCTCGCGAGCGTACAGCATGGTCCCCAGGGGAGGTGTTTCGGTAAAGGACATGTCGGTGTGCCAGTTGCCGCCGAAATTCCGGCGTTCGTCGGGTTCCTTGCGGATCTCGAAGATACCCGGGTGACCAGGCAGGCCCTTGACGAACGGGTAGGGGACCAGCGGGCCGAACCGGGTGGCAAACGCCTCGCAGTGTTCCGGCTCGAGCACCTGGTCGTGGAACAGGATCACCTGGTAGTCGAGCAGCGCCTGGCGGATTTCCCCGAACACTCCGTCGTCGAGCGGGCGGGACAGGTCAACCCCCGAGATTTGCACTCCCATCGATCCGGCGATGGGATCGAGGGTGATCGTGGGCTGGTTCTTCAGAAGCATCGGGCGGCTCCGTTGCGCGGTTGGGACTCGGTCCGGTGCCCGGGCCCCGGCATCACAGTCGGGAAACCCTGGTCTCCTTGCAGGTGATGAACTCGAGCAGCGCCGGTGTTCCGGACTCGGTCTGTGCAATGCCGCGCCGGATAGCCGGGATGATCTCCGATACCTCGGTTACCCGTTCGCCGTAACCGCCGAAGGCTCGGGCCATGGCGGCGTAGTCGCCGGAAATATCGGTCGAACGGTACTTTTCGGTCGATACAGGCATCACGTTGAGCTCGATCGCCATGGAGAAGTTGTTAAGCAGGATCGACAGGATCGGGATGCGTTCCCTGACCGCGGTCTCGAAGTCCATGCCGGTAAACCCGATGGCGGCGTCGCCCCACACGTTGATGCACAGCTTGTCGGGATGGGCCAGCTTGGCACCCATTGCGAGACCGAGGCCGTAGCCGAGCTGCGTGGTCTTGCCCCAGCCGATGTAGCTGAGCGGGGCTGTCGCCTGCCAGAACGGGCTGATCTGATCGCGCGGCGAACCGGCGTCATGGGTGATGATGGTGTTCGCCTTGTCCACCGTGGCCCCGAGATCGCGAAGCACCCGGTAGGGGGAAAGCGGCGTCTCGTCGCTGTCGGTCAGCGGCGCCCATTCGGCCAGCCACTCGGCTCGGGCCGTGGCAATCCCCGCTGCCACCGGCTCCGCGTCTCGCGGGCTGTCCAGCAGTGCTTCGACCTCGGCGATGACCGCGTCAAGCACCAGGGCGGCGTCGCCGACCAGTCCGAGGGCGGCCGGAACATCCTTGTTGATGTGCATGGGATCCAGCGTCGCATGGATCAACGGCGTGCCTGCGGGCATCGTGGTTCCGAAGTTGGTGCGGGTGAAACTGCAGCCGATGCCGAAGATGAGATCGGCCTGGTCGAGGTGGCGGCGCACCGCAAGCGGGATCGCAAGACCGCAGGACCCGAGCGCGAGCGGATGATCCTCCGGGAACGCGCTCTTGCCGCCGAGGCTGGTGGTGGTCGGAGCGGCAAGCAGTTCCGCGAGGCGCTGAAGCTGCGGCCATGCCTTGGCGTAGTGCACTCCCTGGCCGGCGTAGAGAACCGGGTTGCCGGCGGCGACCAGCATGCGGGCGGCTTTCGCCACGTCGGCCGCGTCCGGACCGTACCGGACCCGCGGCGGCGGGGTGTACTCGAGCGTCTCCGGCACCTCGGCCATCATCAGGTCGACCGGGACCTCGAGCAGGACCGGACCCCCCCGGCCCGACCGCAGGGCAGAGAATGCGCGGCGAAGCGCGTGCGGCACCTCTTCGGGACTGACCAGTGGCTCGGAGCGCTTGGTAACCTGGGCCATCGCGCGCGCCGAGTTGAAGTTGGGATCGACATGCGCGAGGTGCCGGGCATAGCCCATAGGCATCACCAGGATGGGCACGGATTCGCCGTAGGCCTGGGCGACGCCGCCGTAGGCGTTTTCCGCGCCCGGACCATGCTGCATCACGAACACACCTATTTTCTCCCCGGACGTGACCCGGGAGATCGCGTCGGCCATGTGCAGGCCGATCCTCTCCTGGCGCACGATCACCGGGCGAATGTCGGCATGGGCCGCGAATTCGAGAATGTGATTGACCGGGTAGCCGACGATGAATTCGACACCTTCCCGCTTCAGCACCTCGACGATGGCTTCAACTGTCTTCATGTTCGCGTCCCCCTCGACGTCCGTCCGGTTCGTGCGGCCGAACCGTGAGCGGATGGTACGGGGGGCGCGCGGCGGCTTCAATGCGGATGTCGGGCTGGACGCGACGACGCTGTCGGCGCAGGCTGTGGCCGGCAGGGTCAGAGGGAGGCAGGACATGCGGTTCGAGGACAGGGTGGCGCTAATCACCGCTGCGGGCAGCGGTATCGGGCGCGCGACAGCACAGATCATCGCGGCGGAGGGTGGCCGGGTGGCGGCGGTCGATAACGACGAGGGGCGGCTGGAGCGGCTGGCGAACGATGTCTCGGCCGGCGGCGGCCGGATCGGGACCTTTGCCTGTGACGCACTTGACCGTGGCGCGGTCCGAGCCACCGTCGCCGGGGTGCTCGAGGCTCACGGCTGCATCGACATCCTGGTCAACGCCGTGGGCGGCAGCACCATCATTGCCGATCCCGGAGCAACGGTTGACGCGCTCGGGCTTGAGGAGTGGCGGTCGATCACCGCGTTCAATCTGGAGGGCATGTTCCTGTTTACCCATGAGGTTGTGCCGATAATGAAGCGCCAGGGCAGGGGCAAGATCGTGAACCTCGCCTCCATTGCCGGCCGTGGCCTGAGCGATGAAAGCAGCAGCGCCTACGCCGCGGCCAAGGGCGGCGTGATCGCGTTTACCCACAAGATTGCCCGGGAACTCGGACCGTTCGGCATCACCGTCAACGCGGTGGCCCCGAACACCACGCTGACCGAGCGGAT
Organism: Alphaproteobacteria bacterium bin52; assembly: GCA_002238645.1. Lineage (GTDB taxonomy): Bacteria > Pseudomonadota > Alphaproteobacteria > Thalassobaculales > Thalassobaculaceae > Bin52. Next base: position 4,867 of record MPMT01000035.1, read on the forward strand.
ACGGCCGCGGTGGGAGCAGCGCAGCCCGGAGGTCAGGGCTGCCATCGTTGATGCGATCCCCCTGCGCCGGGTTGGCGAGGCGGTCGACCAGGCCCGGGTGATCTGCTTCCTGGCGTCGGGCGATGCCGACTACGTGACCGGACAGACAATCGACGTGTCGGGCGGCGCCGCCTGACCGAGAGAGGCGAGATGGAACGAAGCGAACTTTATCGCAAGGGTGATGAAAAGCGCCGGGAAATGTACGGCGAGGCCGCCTACCGGCGCGCCAACGAGACCGTCTATGCCGACCCGGTCATGCGCCGGTTCCTCGACGTGGCGACCGAGACCGTGTTCGGGGCGTTGTGGACACGCCCGGGGCTGGATACCCGGACCAGGGCGCTGATCTGCGTCGTGTCCGATGTTGCCACCCAGCGCGAGGACGAACTCGCGATCCATCTGCGGTTTGCGCTGAACCAGGGCTGGACCGAGGACGAACTGATCGAGACCATGTTGCATCTTTCCGGTTATATCGGCGTGCCGTCGGTACGCGGCGCGATGCTGGTGGCGAGCCGGGTCTTCGCGGAGATAAGAGCCGAGACCGGCTGACCGTCGCCGTTGGGACGAAGTGGCGTCGCACCCGGACAAGACCCCCTTCGCACTGTCCGGTAGCAGGTACCAGCGACCAGTCACCACACCGGGAACACCATGGCCACAGTCGGGAGTGCCCGGATCTCCAACAATGCGGGCGGGATCTACTGCATCGTCATAGGCATGGCGGTGATCACGGCGCAGGATTCCGCGGTGAAGTGGCTCAGCACCGACTATGCCCTGCACCAGATCATGCTGACGCGTGCCGTGATCGGCCTGTGTGTCGCGCTGGCGATCCTGCGTATCGAGGGCGGGCTGTATCTGTTGCGGACCAGGCACCCGGTCTGGCACATGGTGCGCGGCCTGCTGCTCATCATTGCCAATCTCGCCTTCTTCCTCGCGGTCGCCGCCATGCCCCTTGCCGAGGCGGTGGCGATCTTCTTCGTCGCGCCCCTGGTCATCACCGGCCTGTCGGTTCCGGTGCTTGGCGAGCAGGTTGGCATCAGACGCTGGGCGGCGGTGTTCGTTGGCCTGGTCGGCGTCATCGTGATGACGAGGCCGGGTGCGGAGCTGTTCAACTGGACGGCGCTGCTGCCGATCGTCGCCGCTGTCAGCTATGCGTCCTTGCAGATGATCACCCGCAGGCTGGGAACCACTGACTCCGCCGGTTCAATGACGTTTCACATGCAGTCGATGATGATCATCGTCAGCCTGGCGATCGGGATCTCGGTCGGCGATGGACGGTTTGCAGGGTCGGGAAACCCGAGCCTCGAGTTCCTGTTGCGTGCCTGGGTCTTACCCGAGACAGGAGACCTGTGGCTGTTCGCCTGGTGCGGGGTCGCAAGCGGCATCGGCGGCTACTTCCTGACCCAGGCCTACCGGCTCGGAACGGCGGCGGCGGTATCGTCCTTCGAGTATGTCGCCCTGCCGATGTCGATGGCCTGGGGGTTTGCCTTCTGGGGCGACTGGCCGGACTCCACGGCCTTCGCAGGTATGGCGCTGATCCTCGGGGCCGGGATCTACACCCTGCACCGCGAGCACCTGCACCGCCAGCGGTCGATTGATCGCCCGCAGGCCGCGGCCCGGCTCAGAGGCCGCGTTCCCTGAACACCTCCTGGGCCTGGCGGAAACTGTCGACGGCGCAGGGGAAACCGGCGTAGCCGCCGACCTGGATCAGGATTTCGGCGATCTCCTCCTTGGTGACGCCGTTGTTCAGCGCGCCGTTCAGGTGCAGCCGGAACTCGTGTCGCCGGCCGAGCGCGGCCAGCATGGCGATGTTGATCATGCTGCGGGTCTTGAGCGGCAGGCCTTCCCGGGTCCAGATGGCGCCCCAGGCATGGGTGGTGATGAAGTCCTGGAGCTTCATCGCGAACTCGTCGGCGTTGCCGAGAGCCGAATTCACGTAGTCCTCGCCCAGCACCTGCTTGCGGGTGGCGAGGCCCTGGTCGAACAGGTCCTTGGTGTCCATCGGATCATTCTCCTGTCAGGTCAGTGTCGTGACTGTGCGGGCCGCGATGAGGTCAAAGTCGATGGTGGCTCCGAGCCCCGGGGCGCTCGGGGCGTGGATCAGCCCGTCGGCATCCGGTTCAAGGTCGTTGATGATGCCGTATTTCTGGGCGCCGGACGGGAGCAGCACCTCGAAGTAGGTGGTGTTGCGGATCGAAAGGATCACGTGCAGGTTGGCCCAGTTGTTCAGCGAGTTGCCGCCATGATGCACCTCGTAGTTGATCCCGAAGGCCTCGGCGAGATGCGCGGTCTTCACCAGCGCGGTGATCCCGCCCTTTACCGCCACGTCACCGCGCAGGTAGTCGGTCGCCTTGTTGATGATCCACGGGACGTAGTTGGTAAACCCGCCTGGTGAATACTCGGTCGCCATCAGCGGGATGGAGAGCTTCTCCCTGAGCTTGATGCAGCCCATGAGATCGTCGTCGGCCAACGGGTCCTCGTACCAGAAGAAGTTCAGTTCCTCGATCGCCCTGCCGACCTTGATCGCGTGGTCGTAAGTGTAGCTCCAGGTGGAATCGAGCATGATGTCAAAATCGTCGCCGACCGCGTCGCGCACCGCCCGGCAGACCCCGATGTCCTCGCGCCACTGTGTCGGCGGGTGGATCTTGTAGGCGGCCCATCCGCCGTCCCGGTAGCTGACAGCCTCCTCGGCATAGGCACTGCGTGAGGGCAGCAGCGCCGAGGACGCATAGGCGGGGATTGACTCGCGGTAACCGCCGAGCAGCTTGTAGAGCGGAAGCCCGGCCGCTTTCGCCGCAATGTCATGCAGGGCGATGTCGGCCGCACCGATGGCACGCAGGGTCGCGATCCGGTTGCGTTTCCACATCGCCTGGTAGAGCCGCGCCCGGTCCAGCGGATCCTCGCCCATGAGCAGCGGTTTCAGGTGGCGGATGAGCCCGGTACAATCGAGTTCGGCGCTCTGCGTGGCCGAGCCGAGAAAGGCATGCCCCTCGATCCCGTCATCGGTACGGATGCGCAGCAGTCCCAGCATGCTGCTGCCGCCGGTGTTCGACGAACCGGTGTGGTAGGTGGTGGGCGGAATGTTGTCCCAGCGGAACAGTGTCAGGCTGACATCGTCGATCTTCATGGTCTCGCTTTCCTGCGGTGAAGGCCGGCGCATCATTGGCGCCCGTGCCCGGTGGCGTCAATCGGACAGCGGGTCGAGCGCGGTCTCAACCAGTTTGCGCAGGGCGGGCAGCACCTCGGTCTCGAACCACGGGTTGCGGCGCGTCAGCCCGGTCGACCGCCACGACGGGTGCGGCAGGGGCATCACCCGGGGCGCGTGCTCGCGCCAGTTCCTCACCGTGTCGGTCAGGGTCCTTGCGCGGCGCGGGCCCAGGTAGCGGGCCTGGGCATAGGCTCCCGCGAGGATGGTGAGCCGGATGTCGGGAAGCCCGGCAAGGATCCGGTCATGCCACAGCGGCGCGCATTCGGGACGCGGCGGTGCGTCTCCACCCCGGGGAAGGCGGCCCGGGTAGCAGAACCCCATCGGAACCAGTGCGACGAGGTCTGGGTTGTAGAACCGGTGCCGGTCAAGCGCCATCCAGTCCCGCAACCGGTCCCCGGACCGGTCGTTCCAGGGAATGCCGGTCTCGTGCACCCGGGTTCCCGGAGCCTGGCCGATCACGAGGATGCGGGCAGCCGGTCGTGCGACCACCACCGGTCGCGGACCGAGCGGGAGCGAGGCCGCACAGTGTCGACACGTGCGAACCTCGCGCAACAGGGTGTCGAGTGGCCCGATCACGGAGAAGCCCTGCAGTGTATGTTGCCGACGCCGTGGACTGTTTCCATCGCCATCTCTCGTCACGCTCCGGACAGGAGAGTGTCCGCCGATACTCATCCGGCGGGCAATACCCCGCAGCCCTTCGGAGCGGGCAACCGCGGGCAATCGCAGCCGAAAGACACGCGGTCGTCCCTGCACGTGCCGCCCGCGGTCGTGCCGGTTCCGGCCGGGAAGATGCGCCGGGCGGCGGACACCGGCGTATCCCTCCTCTCCTCCCTCTGCAGGGACCCCGTCGAACGAAGGAATGGGGGCTTCCTGCACGCGCAAACCCTCCCCCGTGGACTGATCGCGCCCGGGATGTGCGCATGCGCCAGCGGTATGCGGATGGAGGGGATCGTCCAACATTCCGCGGACCGGCTCCGTCCCGACGAACCAGCCGCCACACATCACCGCGATCCTGATCGCCACGCCTGCATCGCGGGTGACCAAAAGCGATGGCCGTGCCGGGACCACACGTAGTTTTGCGAGGCAAGCCGCATGTCAGATGCGGGAATGCACCTGTGCCATCTTCACCCGGATATGACGCGCACCGGGTTCCCGGCCAGCCAGGCCTGCACGCATTCGAGCGTCTGCGGATACATGACGGCGAAGGTGTCGCGGGTCACGTAGCCCAGATGCGGAGTGAGCACGGCGTTCTCAAGGCTCCTGAGCGGGTGGCCGCGGGGCAGCGGCTCGGTGTCGAACACATCGAGGCCTGCCCCCGCAATGGTGCGGTTCTGCAGTGCGTCCACCAGCGCCGCCTCGTCCACGACGGGGCCGCGCGAGGTGTTCACCAGCACGGCCGAGGGCTTCATCAGGCCGAGCTCGCGCGCGCCGACCAGTCCCTGCGTGCGCCGGCTCAGCAGCGTGTGGATCGACAGCACGTCCGATTGCCGGAAGAGCTCGTCCCTGCCGACGCGGGTGACGCCGTGCCCGGCCGCGCGTTCCGCAGTCAGGTTCTGGCTCCAGGCGATGACGTTCATGCGGAACGCCTGCCCGACCCGGGCGACCTCCGAGCCGAGCCGACCGAGGCCCAGCAGGCCGAGCGTGGAACCCGCGAGCCCGTCCCCGATGGTCGTCTGCCAGGCGCCGGTCTTCATCGCCCGGTCCTCGGCGGGGATATGCCGCCGGAGCGCCAGGATCAGCCCCCAGGTGAGCTCGGACGTGGTATGTGCGCTGCCGGCGGTGCCGCAGACCGTAACGCCCTGCTCGCTCGCCGCCTCCACATCGACCGCAGCGTTGCGCATGCCCGTCGTCACCAGCAGCTGCAGCTTCGGCAGTCGGGAGAGCAGGTCGCGCCGGAAGGGCGTGCGTTCGCGCATGATGCAGACGATCTCGTAGTCCCCGAGCCGGTCGGCCACCGCCGCCGGGTCCGCCACATGGTCGTGGAACACCTCGACCTGACATCCGTCCGGCAGGCTTTTCCAGTCCGCCATGGTGAGCGCGATGCCCTGGTAGTCGTCCAGAATGGCGATGCGGGTCATTCGCGCGCTCCTTCGGTGGCGAGCCAGCGGGTCAGTATGTTCACGGCGGCCATGAAGTCGTCGAGTTCCATCGCCTCGTCGGGATTGTGGCTGCCGTGCGGATTGCGCACGAACAGCATGGCGGTCGGCACTCCGGCCGCAGCGAAGGCGGCCGAGTCGTGGCTCGCCCCGCTCGCCATCTCGTTATGCGGAATGTCCAGGCTCCGCGCGCAATCGAGCAGCCCGGCGCGAATTGACTCGTCCAGCACGCCGGGGGCGGCGCGCGTCGCCGCGCCCAACTCGAAGGTGACGCCCCTTCGGGTTTCGATCTGGCGCGCCGCCTCCGCGACCCGGTCTTCCAGGTCGTCGAGGAACGCACCGTCGAGCGAGCGCATGTCCAGCGAGAAACTGCATTCGCCCGGCACGATCGTCATGGCGTGGCGCTCTGGGTCGGTCGAGAGCTTCCCCACAGTGAAGGCGAAGTCCCTGCCGGTCGCCTCGCACTCGTCCCAGAGCCGGTCCAGCCGGGCGATCAGGTCCGTGACGGCCATCACGGCGTCCTGGCGCGAGCGCCTCGGCATGCCACCGCAATGGCTGTAGGCGCCGAGGCAGCGCGCGGCCGGCAGGCGACGGTTTCCGCGTATGCCGGTAACGACGCCGACCGGCAGATCCTGCTCGACCAGCACCGGGCCCTGCTCGATATGGATCTCCAGGAAGGCATGCAGGCAGGCGGCCTCGAGGAAGGGTCGGTCGAGCGCATCGGGGTCGCCGCCCGCCGCCCGAATGTGCTCGGCGAGCGTGCGCCCGGTATCGGCCCGTCGAGCGGTCTCCAATGCGCCCGGCGCCAGGGCGCCGAGCGCTGCGCGGCTGCCGATATAGGAGGTGCCGAACCAGGCGCTCTCCTCAGCACGGATGCCCATGACACGGATGTCGCGGCCAGGCGTGGTCCTGCTTTCCTGCAACGAGGCAATCGCCGCCAGCCCGGCCACCACGCCCGCGGCGCCGTCGAAATTGCCGCCCTCGGCAACCGAATCAAGATGCGAACCGATGATGACGGGAGGGGCGGCGCGATCGGAGCCCGGCAGCGTCATGTAGGTGTTGCAGGCGGGGTCGGTCTCCACTTCGAGCCCGAGTGTGCGGGCCGCACGCGCAACCGCGCCGTGCGCGAACGCCTCGCCCTCGCCGTAGCTCGCCCGCGTGATGCCGACGTCGTCACGGGTGGCCTCGGCGAGCTCGTCGAAGAGGCTTGCGGCCAGTATTCCTGGTTCCATCTGTCGTCCCTGCCGGATTTGCCAGAATCAGGGCCATCGGATCGATACCCGCCGCCGCGGTCAAGGCTTTCCGCCCCGTCCACCGGTCGCCCGGGCAGGGCTGCCGCCACATATGCGCGGCGGCGTCTCGATCGCCAATCCGGGCACTGCGACGCGGGTCGTCCTCGGCATCCCTGCCATACGCCATCGGCGGGAGGGGGCGCGGGCCGCGCCGGTACAGAGGGGGGAAGTACGTTGCCTGGCCTGCGTATCCCGGGTTCTTCGACCGGACCCCCGACATGCTGGAACCTCCCGCCCGGCGCTCAAGGTCCGGCGCCCAGGCCAGCGGCAGGGATGGCGGGCGCACGATCAGCCTGCACCGGTTCCGTCGCGACGGTATCGAACTGCCAGGCAGGTTGAGGGGCGGGAGGGCCGGTCTTGCCGACGACCTGCCGCGGGACATCGAGGCCGGCGACGGGTTCACGCACATGTTCCATGAAACCCCGGGCGTCGCTATCGCAAGGAACGGCATCGACGCGCGCTTGCCGACGGACGGGGAACCCGACGGCGAACCACGGGAAAGTGCGCCGCCGCTGCCGCACGACCCCTCGATCGACACCGGGTCGGAGAATGTCGCGACCAGCATGCGGGCGGCCGGGTTCTCGTTCGAGTTTTCCCGGATCGGCTTTCCGGTGCGCGGCGAAACGGGCCATCCGGTGACGGACGGCGGCGCGACAGCCGTGCCCGTCCCCTGCTTCGTGGGCCGGGACCGGATGGCAACGCGCAGGTCCGGCCGGTTCCCCGGTGTCGGTAACGCTGAGCGTCATGTCGCCGCCCGCATCGCGGGATGTCTGGTTTCCGGACATTGTCCGGCCTCGGGACCACACACGTCTCGATGCCGACGCCTGCCAGGCGCTCGTGGCCGCGGGCCCGCTCCGCGCTTTCAGGCCGCCGGTACAAGCACCTTCAATTGTCGGTGCCGATCGGGTAGACCCCACCCGGTCGGAACGGGGTGGAGAGGGTGTCGTGGATCATGATGTGGTTGTCGTCGGAGCGGGTAATGCCGCCCTGTGCGCTGCACTGGCAGCCCGGGAGACCGGGGCCCGGGTGCTGGTCCTCGAGGCAGCGCCGGAGGAAACCGGAGGCGGCAATACCCGGTTTACCGCCGGTGCGATCCGCGCCGCGGTCAACGGGGTCGACGATCTGCGCCGCCTGATGCCGGACCTCACTGACGCCGAGTGCGAGATCACGGATTTCGGGACCTACACCGAGGACCAGTTCTTCGATGACATGTTCCGGGTGACCGAGTACCGGACCGATCCCGACCTGGTGGAGGTGCTGGTTCGCAACAGTTTCGAGACCCTGTGCTGGCTGCGGGACAACGGGGTGCGGTTTGCACCGATCTGGGGCCGGCAGGCGTTCAAGGTTGACGGACGGTTCAAGTTCTGGGGCGGACTGGTGGTCGAGGCGCACGGTGGCGGGCCGGGACTCGTCGAGGCGCAGTGGAAGGCGGCGCGCGACCGGGGCATCGAGATCTGGTGCGAGGCGCGTGCGCGCGAGTTGCTGCACGACAACCTCAGTGTCACCGGGGTCAGGGTGCTCCACCAGGGTGTGCTCAAGGACATTCCTGCCCGGGCCGTGGTTCTGGCCGCGGGCGGCTTCCAGGCCAATTCGGAGTGGCGCACGCGCTACCTGGGGCCGGGATGGGATCTCGCGAAGGTGCGTGGCACGCCCTGCAATGTCGGCGACGGCATCCGCATGGCAACCGAGATCGGTGCCAGCACCGCGGGCAACTGGTCCGGGTGTCACGCCGTCGGCTGGGAGCGCAATGCGCCGGAGTTCGGTGACCTCGCGGTCGGGGATGCGTTCCAGAAGCACAGCTACCCGTTCGGGATCATGGTCAATGCCACCGGACGCCGCTTCGTCGACGAGGGAGCCGATTTCCGGAACTACACCTACGCCAAGTACGGCCGGGTCATCCTGGAGCAGCCGCACCAGTTCGCCTGGCAGGTGTTCGACCAGAAGGTCACCCACCTGCTGCGCGACGAGTACCGGATCCGGCAGGTCACCAAGGTGACCGCCGATACCATCGAGGAACTCGCCGGCAAGCTAGAGGGGGTGGATGCCGACGCCTTCGTCGACGAGATCCGGCACTGGAACGCGGCGGTGCGCACCGACGTACCGTTCAACCCGAACGTCAAGGACGGACGGAGCACCAGGGGACTCGGGGTCGTGAAGTCGAACTGGGCCAACACCCTGGACGAGCCGCCGTTCGAGGCCTACCAGGTGACCTGCGGCATTACCTTCACCTTCGGCGGTGTGCGGATCGACGAGACCGCGCGGGTGATGAGTGCCGACCAGTGCCCGATCCCGGGGCTGTTTGCCGCCGGCGAGATGGTGGGCGGCATCTTCTACTTCAATTATCCAGGTGGCAGCGGACTGATCAACGGAGCTGTATTCGGCCGCATCGCCGGTCAGTCGGCCGGTGCCGAGGTCATGGGCGGTCCGTCTGCCGGGCGGGACTGATCAGTCCCCTGAAACCCAACGGAACAGTCGGTTCTTGGTGATCCCGTTCAGACGCCCTGCCCGGACGTCACCACGCCTGCCGACAAGGGTTTCGCGGGTCTTCCGGTTGCGGGCGCCCGACGCGAAGCCGGTGGCTCCCGAAACACGGGCACCCTGCCACTACCATAAACCTGTCCATGTGTTCCCCACCGGATTTCCCGGCCCGGGGCCGGCGGAGCCACCACGGTCCCGCCGGGAGCGAGCACCTGCCCCGGCGCTTGAAGGATGGTGTCGGACCACCCGGCAGGGCGACGCCACCAGGTGCATCGAAGATCCTGCTTGTGCAGAGGAACCGTCGCGCCGGTTCGAGTTGATGGGCGGACCCGGCTTCGGGATACTGCGCATGGAGACTGGCCGCATGACGGCGTCGAATGCCCGCCTCGTTGTCATGGCATCAGGCCGGAGGAGTTCGGTGTGTACGCCGGATCGGTGTGGCGCTCGGCCGCGCCTGTCGATGGTTGTCCCCTGTACCATGGAGCGGAAGCACCTCGATGATCAGGAGTGTCGCCATTTTCGCCGTTGCGCTCGCTCTTCTCATCCCTCAGGTGCACGCAGACGAGGACCGGGGCCCGCTGCGACGGTTCGGAGTGATCCTTAAGCTCGGGAGCTGGCCGCCGCAAGGCGAGGCCGCAACCCTCATCCGTGAGAAACTCGAAGATGCGGGGTTCGAGGAAAGCGACAGGCTCAAGTGGGTGCAGACCTGGATTTTCCGCCCGAGCGGATCGATGGCACCCGGCATTTCCGATCTCTGTGCAGACCTGATGCGGGACAAGCGCACGCGTGCCCTGCTCGAGGGGTGCTGGCCGGACGAGCCGGTTTTCCCGCAGACACCCGAGCGGCCCCGGCAGTGACGCCGGCCGGATGGTGCCGGAGGGCGGCGCGAACCAGCCCGGCTCTTCCGGTCCGCCGGGGCAAGGTGGTTTCCTTCACCGACGCAGTGCGACAAACAGGATGAAACGGACCAAGGGGGGCGAGGCATGAGGGCCGAAGACGTTATCCGGAGGCTTTGTCTGGTGCCGCATCCGGAAGGTGGCTTCTATCGGGAAACCTTCCGGGCGCCGGGGGAAGGGCGGACGGCTGTCACATCTATCTACTTCATGCTGGAAACGGGTCCGACGCGCTGGCACCGGGTCGACGCGCCGGAAATCTGGGCCTGGCACGCCGGTGCAGCGCTGGAGCTGGAGACGGAGACCGACAGCGTCACGCTCGGCCCTCTTGAGGATGGATACGAGTTCCAGGCGGTCGTTCCGGCCGGCGAGTGGCAGCGCTGCCGGTCCTTTGGCGAGTGGAGCCTTGCCGGTTGCATCGTGGCGCCGGCCTTCACCTTTGAAGGCTTCGAAATCGCCCAGCCCCATTGGTCACCGCCGGGCCGGAACAAACCGGGCTCGGGTTGAACTCTGCCGCGTCGCTGCACGAGGCACTGCGCGAGCGGTGCATCCGGCCGCTCGTGACGGGCTCCCGCACCACAGGGAGCCAGCCTGGACGAGTATCCGGCCCGGCTACAAGGCTGGAGGATATTCGGCGCCCGTCCCATAATGTATCGCATTTGCGGGATAACTCCGTTCAATTCAGACAGGCCGTGGTTGGCAATGCCAGGTCGGTCGTCAAGCGGTGGGCTGCACCCGTTTCGTGAGCGTGCACGGGTCGGAAATCACGGCCGGGGCGGACCGCAGCGCGGCGGAGCGCGGTCTCCGGCCGTAACCGCCGCCTGTTGTGAAGCGCCGGGTCCTGAAGCTTCACCATCCAATGAGATCACCCGCTTGTGACGTTGAACGGCATCCAGGCAGCACGCCGCGCAAGGGCGAGGAAGGTGTCGGGGAAGGGGAAACAGCTCGACAGGCAGCGTCACACGGATCTGCCGGACATGATCGCGGATTTGCCTGCCGGCGCAGGCGATCTCCGGAGAGGCGCCAGAGGTCGATCTGGCGCCCTTCCGGCACGATCGTTTCTGAAATGGCCGTTTCCTTGCCACCGGCCTCAGCTCGCCTCCCGCTCCAGCCGCTCGAGATTGCGCTGGCGCCGCTGAAGCCACCAGCCGTACTGGGGCGGCCAATGGCGGTATCCTTCCTCGCCCTCGAGCTCCAGCGCCGCGTGCAGGGCCCAGTGCGGGTTGTGAAGGGCCTCGCGGGCGATGCAGATGAGATCCGCCCGCCCTTCGGCGAGGATCGCCTCGGCATGGGTGGCGTGTCGGATCAGGCCCACCGCCATCGTCGGCATGTCGATCTCGTGGCGGATGCGCTCGGCATAGGGCACCTGGAAACCGTGCGGACGGACCACCGCCTTCAAGGTAGGCGGCGCGCCGACGCCGCCGGAAGTGCAATCGATCATGTCGACGCCGACCTCGCGCAGGCGCGAGGCGAGGACAATCGTATCTTCGATGCTCCAGCCATGGTTTTCGTCGTGGTCGTCAACGCAGGAGAGGCGGAAGAGGAGCGGCTTCTCCGCCGGCCACCGGTTACGGATGGCCTTCGTCACCTCGATCGGAAAGCGCATGCGGCCCACGCGGTCCCGACCGAAGCCGTCTTGCCGATTATTGCCCAAGGGCGAGTAGAAGGAGTGCACGAGATAGCCGTGGCCGGCGTGCACCTCGAGCAGTTCGTAGCCGGCTTCGTGGCATCGTCGTGCCCCCTCGCCAAAGGCCGCTGCCACCTCCAGCGCTTCCTCCTCGTTCAGAGCCCTCGGCCGGTGCCAACCCTCGACCTTTGCTTCCGGCACCGGCGCCACCGGCTGCCACGGCGTCTCGCCCAGCTTCGCCTCGGCCTCGCCGAGCGGCCCGTAACCCTCCCACGGCCTCTGCCGCGAGGCCTTCGGCCCGGCGTGCCAGAGCTGTGCGGCAGGCACGGCGCCAGAATCGCGGATCGTGTCGGCAAGAGCCTTCAAGCCGGGCACATGTTCGTCCGACCACACTCCCATGTCGCCATAGGTATTGCGGCCGCGACGCTCGACCGCGAGCGCCTCGGTGAAGACCAGGCCGAAACCGCCCAGGCCGAACTTGGCCAGATGATGGTGATGCCAGGGCCGGGGTACGCCCTCGACCGCCCCGTACATCTGCATCGGCGCGAGCACGGCCCGATTACGCACTGTCAGGCCGCGCAGGGTGAAGGAAGAAAGCAGTCGGCTCTGCATCATCGATTTGCCCTCGTCTCGGATCGCCCACCGGCGTCGGCAACGCGAGCCTCGCCGACGTTTCCTGGCAGATTCACTGCTACCGAAGATGAGACTTCAAGGCAATAAAAATCTTCGGACTCTATGATTAATTCTTCGACATGCACACCTGTAGCCAACACTGATCATAATAAGAGCAAGGTATTTTGGTAATGACATAACACGGTTTCTTGTAATGTCATTCTCTTTTGTCTCTTGACTAGCTGCTCTTGTATCTGTAGCGAACAATCAACGCTGCCCTGGCGCCCCATTCGGCCCGTGACTTCGGCTTCGACGCGTCGGCGCCCGGGGTATCGACCTCAACCTATCTCCTGGCCTTGGACCTCATGCAGGTGCGGCTTGGCGTGCTGATCCACCGCTACGGCGTACGCCTGGTACAGGGGGCCAACCTCCTCGTCGCGGCACCCGGCGCACCCGGTTTTCGCGCTGTCGGAGAAACCGGGCCTGCTGATGCCCGGCCACACCCTGATCGGCGCTGGCGTCGCCGTCAGCCGCATGGGCAGCTTGTGCTGCTTCATCATCCTGCTGCCGCCGCAACGCGTGCCGACGGCGACGGGCTTTATCGCGGCCTTCGGCGGACCGGGCGCGATTCTCGCCGGTGTTGAATGCCGGAGTCATCCGTATGTCAGGGTCTGTGTTGTCCGGGACAGTTCCGGTGGCGAAGTGGTGAGGCACTGGAGGAGCCCGGAACAGGGCAGGAGCCGAGGGCTTCTTCCCTGGTCGGTTTCCGGCCGCTGGTCTTCTCCAAGCGGTTGTGCGTTCCTGGCAGTCAGGATCCCGCCTGGTCCGCACGATCAGGCGGGACTGACCGAGAAAGTGTGACCGGGGCACGAACCGCAATGCCAAGGGACACATGATGTCCTGGACCGGCTACAAACTGCATATTGGTGCGGCAGACGGCGGCATCCCGCCCGGATGTCTTCTGACCTCGGCATCAATACACGACAGTCAGGACGCGATCCCGATGGCGACACAGACCGGGCAACGCGTGACATACCCTCTTCGAGTCGATGGACTCCGCCTGCGACGCGAGGGCACAGAGCAATCCGGGGAAAGTGGTGCCCGGCGGTTGCGAAACGGTCGAGCAAGCGTCGATCGTGCCCGCATCACGGGAGTGAAGCCGGACCCGCGGGACAGTCGGCCGCCAGGTCGGGTCCGTGAACCGGCAACGGGATCAGAAGCGGTCCTCGGCGAGCGCCATCACCAGTGAGCCGCCACCGATGACGGGACCGAGCAGGGCCGGAACGCGCACGAGGTGGGTCTCGGCGAAATAACACGCGGTGGTGACCTTCGCTTCCAGGAAACCGGCATCCGCACCGGGCGCACAGGCGAGGCGTCGCGCCTGCAGCATGCCGCGCGCGAGCATCCAGCCGCCGGCGACCAGCCCCATCATCTCGAGGAACGGTGCCGCGGCCGCCGAGGCCCGGGCCGGGTCGGCGGGGAAGGTCTCCACCAGCCAGGTCACAGCGTCGGACGTGGCGTCGAGGGCAGCCGACAGCCGATCGCCGAATGCGGCGAGCTGACGGTCCTCCTCGCCGAGCGTGTCCGCGACGGCGCGCACCTCGTCCAGCAGGCGCCTGGCGGTTGCGCCGCCGTCGCGCATGAGCTTGCGCCCGAGCAGGTCCATGGCCTGCACGCCGTTGGTTCCCTCGTAGATCGGCGTGATGCGCACGTCGCGGTAGTGCTGGCCGACCCCGGTTTCCTCCATGAACCCCATGCCGCCGTGCACCTGGATCGCGGTCGAGGTGATCGCGGTCCCGACATCGGTGCACCAGGCCTTGACCACCGGGATCATCAGGTCGACCATCTCCTGGCTGCGTGCACGTTCCTGCGGATCCTCGATCCGGACCGCGCGATCGAGTTCGGCCGACACCTCGTAGCACAGGCCGCGCATCGCCTCGATCTGCGACTTCATGTCGAGCAGCATGCGGCGCACGTCGGGATGGCGAATGATCGGCGCGGCTCCGTCCGCCCCCTGCACCGGTCGGCCCTGGACCCGTTCCCTGGCGTATTCGACCGCCTGCTGGTACGCGCGGTCGGCAACGGCAAGGCCCTGCAGCCCGACCGCCATCCGGGCGTTGTTCATCATCACGAACATGTACTCGATGCCGCGGTTCTCCTCGCCGACCAGGTAGCCGACGGCGCCGCCGTTCTCGCCGTAGGACATCACGCAGGTCGGACTGGCGTGGATGCCGATCTTGTGTTCGATCGAGACCGGTCGCAGGTCGTTGCGCACGCCCGGGCGGCCGTCCTCTCCGACCAGGTATTTCGGCACGATGAACAGCGACAGGCCGCGGGTTCCCGGCGGGCCGTCGGGCGAGCGTGCGAGGACGAGATGGACGATGTTGTCCGTCATGTCGTGATCGCCCCAGGTGATGAAGATCTTCTGCCCGCGCAGCAGGTAGTGGTCGCCGCTGCGTTCGGACCGGGTCCGGATCGTTCCGAGGTCGGTGCCCGACTGCGGCTCGGTCAGGTTCATGGTCCCGGTCCATTCGCCGGAGACCAGCCGGTCGAGGTAGACCGCCTTCTGCTCGGGGCTCGCGTGCCGTTCCAGCGCGTCGATCGCCGCCTGGGTCAGCAGCGGGCACAGCGAGAACGACAGGTTGGCAGCACTCCACATTTCCCACAGGGCAGTCGAGACCGTCCACGGAAGACCCTGGCCGCCGTGTTCGGGCGCGAAGGGAACACCGTTCCAGCCGGCAGCGGTCCAGGTCTGGTAGGCCTCGGCGAACCCGGCCACCGGCCGCACCACTCCGTTCTCGATCCGCGCACCCTGCTGGTCGCCGGGCTGATTGAGCGGAGCGAGCACCTCGGCCGAGAACCGGCCGGCCTCCTCCAGGATCTGGTCGATCAGGTCCGGCTCGCCGGCGACCTCGAGCCCCGGCAGTCCGGCGAGACGGTCGAGCCCGACGACATGGTTCAGGACAAACCGCATGTCTGCGAGGGGGGCGGTGTACGCGTTCATTTGCGGTGCACTCCGGGATTGGGGTTCAGGAGCGGGCCTCGTAGCCGCTCCGGCAGGCTTCGACCCAGCGCGTCGTCAGGTCGATCATGTCCGGATCGAGCGGCCGGGCCTGGGACGAGAACTTGACGATCACGAGTTCGCGCGCCCGGTCCACAAACAGGTTCTGCCCGTGGACGCCGACGCCGAACAGCAGCGGTCCGCCGTCGTGCCGGACGTACCACTTGGAGCGGTAATGCATGGTGGCACCGGGGAACATCGGCGCGAAACCTCCCGCGTTCCAGCCGTCGAAATCGGCGCTCGAGGCGATGTCGTCGATCCACGCGGAAGGGACGACCTGCTCGCCATCGACGCGTCCGCCATCGACCACCAGCTGGCCGATCCGCGCGAGGTCGCGCGCGGTCATGCACATTCCGCCGGCGGCGCGGGCTGCACCGAGGCGGTCGACGGTCACGTAGGCCGGTCGCCCGGCTCCCGCTGGCTGGAACAGCAGGCGTGCGAACAGGTCGGCGTAGCGCTCGCCGGCCAGCCGTTCGAACAGCAGCGCAAGCAGGTCGGTGTTGGGGGAGACGTAGTGGAAGCCGCGACCGTGTGCGCCGTCGGCCGCGGTCAGGACACGGTAGAACGAGCGAAGGTCCGACGGCGGATCCCCGGCCTCGACCGGGTTCCAGTTGGACGCCTTGCGATAGGCGACCATCTGCTCCGGCATGGCATCGTAGTCCTCGTCGAACGCGATGCCGGTGCGCATGTCGAGCAGGTGGCGGATGGTGGCACCGCGATAGGCGGTCTCGCGCAGTTCAGGCATCACCGTGTCCGCCACCAGCCCGGTGTCGAGGACTCCCCTGTCAACCAGGATGCCGGCCAGCAGGCCCAGCATGCTCTTCGAGACCGACATCAGGATGTGCGGTGTGCCGGCATCCATGCCGTTGGCGTAGGTCTCGAAGACAATCCTTCCGGACCGCATGACGACGAGCGCGTCGGTGGCGCTTGCCTCCAGGAACGCCCCGGTGGTCCACGACCGGCCCGCGGCATCGGCAAGGACGACGGCAGCGGGGTCAAGCGCCGGGCCCGGTTCGAGTGGCCGCACCCTGGCCGGATCGTTGGCGATGTCGGCGGAGGGCACGATCTCGCGGACATGGTGGAACGCCCAGGTGCTGAACGGCGCCTCGCGCCAGTTGGCCAGGGTGACCTGCCGGTCGGGCGGTGGCGGAAACCCCTGCATGATGCC
This sequence comes from Alphaproteobacteria bacterium bin52, assembly GCA_002238645.1. Lineage (GTDB taxonomy): Bacteria > Pseudomonadota > Alphaproteobacteria > Thalassobaculales > Thalassobaculaceae > Bin52. Next base: position 21,335 of record MPMT01000035.1, read on the forward strand.
GGTCACAGCAGTGCTCCCCTGTTCATGATGCCATCGGGATCGAGGGCCGCCTTCAGGGTGTGCATGACATCCATCGCGACCGGGCTCTTGTAGCGGCGGAGCTCGTCGCGCTTCAGGCGGCCGATCCCGTGTTCGGCGCTGATCGATCCGTCGTGCCGGTGGACCGCGTCGTGAACCGCCCGGTTGATCGCCTCGCGCTGCGCGAGGAAGGCGGCGCGGTCGCCGCCGGCCGGCTGGATCACGTTGTAGTGCAGGTTTCCGTCTCCGGCATGGCCGAAGGCGGCGAGCCGGGCGTCGGGAGCGACCGAGCGCACCGCCTGCCAGGCGGCGTCCCAGAAGGAGGGAATGGCCGAGACCGGCACCGAGACATCGTGCTTGATCGATGCGCCCTCGAGTTTCTCCGCCTCGCTCGCGTTCTCGCGCAGGGCCCAGATCGCCCCGCGATGCCGGTCGGACTGCGCCACCACCGCGTCGATAACCAAGCCGGCCGCAAAGGCTTCCTCGAGCAGCTGCTGGAACCGCTGCCCGAGACCGTCGTCAGCGCTCGCCGAGGAGACGAGTTCGAGCAGCACGTAGTGCGCGTAGCGTTTCTCCAGCGGGTCGGCGGTTCCCGGGATGTGGGTGAGCACCAGGTCGACCACGGCCCGGGAGACCAGCTCGAAGGTCTCGACGGCATCGCCGCTTTCGGCCCGTGCCCGTGCCAGCAGGTCGAGTGCGCTCGCGACGTCAGGGACGGCGCACCACGCGGTGTGGATGGCGCGGGGACGGGGAAACAGCTTGAGAACCGCGGCGGTGATGATGCCGAGTGTCCCCTCGGCTCCCACGAACAGGTGCTTGAGATCGTAGCCGGTATTGTCCTTGCGCAGCGCCGTCAGCCCGTCCAACGTCCGCCCGTCCGGCAGCACCACCTCGAGCCCGAGCGCCAGTTCGCGCGCATTGCCGTAGCGCAGCACGCCGGTCCCGCCGGCGTTGGTCGACAGGTTGCCGCCGATCATGCAGCTGCCCTGGGCCGACAGGCTGAGCGGGAAGTAGCGGTCGACCTCGAGTGCGGCTTCCTGGATGCGCTGCAGCACGCACCCGGCCTCGACGGTCATGGTGAAGTTGGTGGCGTCGATCGCACGGATACGGTTCATTCGCGCCAGCGAGAGCACGATGCCGTCACTGTCCCGCGGCGGGGTGGCGCCGCCGCACATGCCGGTGTTGCCTCCCTGGGGCGTGATCGGGATCCCCGCGGCGGCGCAGGCGGCCACCACCTCGGCCACCTCCCGGGTTTCCGCGGGGCGTACCAGCATGCGGGCCCGGCCCTGGAACTGTCCCCGCCAGTCCTCGAGAGACGGCTGCATGTCGTGCGGGTCACTGGTCCAGCCCTGCGGGCCGACCGCGGCGCGCACGCGTTCGAGCGCTGCCTCAACCTGCATGGTGCGGGGCAGTTCGGCCATCGGGTCTCCGCCTGGTTCGCGCGCGCCTGAACAGCGCAACTCATACCAGCCGCGCACGCCACCGGGCAACGCTCAGCCGCCTGCCCGTGGTGCGGCCGCGCGCCGCAGCCGGTCGTTGATCGCGCGGCCAAGGCCGGTCTCCGGGATCGGAGCGACGGCAATGACGTCGGTCCCGGGCCGATCAAGTTCGCGCATGAGCCGGAACAGGTTGGCCGCCGCCTCGACCAGGTCGCCGGCCGGACTGAGATTTGCTGCGGCCTGGCCGTCCGGGGCCTGGCCGAACGCGAGATAGGCCTCGCCTGGAGCGGGCGTGTCGATGCCGAGCCGCACCTCGCAGGCGGGCGCGTAGTGGCTCGCCAGCATACCCGGAGAAACCACCGGGCTTCCGGATGCCGGGGTCCGCAGGGTTCCGAGCACCGCCTCCAGCATCTCCTGGGTGACCGCACCCGGTCGGCACAGCACCGGAACCGGGCCCGAAAGATCGAGAACCGTGGACTCGAGCCCGATGGTGCTGTCGCCGCCATCGAGGATCATGGAGCAGTCGAGCCCTTCGCCCGCCACGTGCCCCGCCCGGGTCGGGCTGGTCCGGCCCGAGCGGTTGGCGCTTGGCGCCGCCACCGGCCGGCCGGTCCCTTGCAGCAGCTCGTGCGCCAGCGGGTGGCCGGGGACCCGGAGCGCCACGGTGGACAGTCCGGCCGAAGCAAGCAGGGCGATCGGGCAGTCGGGGGTGCGCTCGACGATGATGGTGAGCGGGCCGGGCCAGAACCTGGCCGCGACCGACCGTGCGAGCGGACCGAACCGCCCGAGCGCGAGGGCGGCGTCGACGGTGGCAACGTGCGAGATCAGCGGATTGAACCGTGGCCGGCCCTTCGCCTCGAAGATCCGGGCGACGGCGGCCTCGCTGGTCGCATCCGCTCCCAGTCCGTACACGGTCTCCGTGGGGAAGGCGACCAGCCTGCCGGCACGAAGCTCGCGTGCCGCCATCGCCAGCGTGGCGGGGTTCGCGGGGTGGATGACGCTGTCCTGCATCCGGCTGCGCTTATCGGTCCGTACCGGCAAGGTCAACCGTGCGTTGCGGGCTCGCCTGTTGCACTGCAGCATGACCGTCGCGTATGCAGGGCCCGATCAAACCGGCGCCACGGGGAGGACGGTCGTGCCCGCATCGGTCATCACCATCGCACAGGCCAAGGGCGGAGCCGGAAAATCCTCGCTCGCCGCCCATCTTGCCGCGGCCTGTGCCGGCTCCGGGCACTCGGTGCTGTGCCTGGACCTCGACCCGCAGGCAAGCCTCGCCGCCTGGTGCGCGCGGCGGGACGGTGTGCCGGCCCTTGCCGGGACCATCGCCCATGAGGCGATGTCGGGCTGGCGGATCGGCCAGCGGATCGGCGCTGCCGCCCGCGACCACGACCTGGTCCTGATCGACACTCCGGCGCACGGGGAACTCGAGTCACGCGAAGCCATCCGCGCCGCTGACCTGGTGCTGATCCCGGTGCAGCCGAGTCCGCTCGATGTCCAGGCGAGCACGACAACGGTGCGCAGGGTGTCGGATGCCCGCACCGGCGCCCTGGTGGTGCTGAACCGGGTTCCGGCGCGTGCGACGCTCACCCGGGACCTGAAGGCGGAACTCGCTGCGCTCGGGGTGCCGATCGCGCATGCCCGCATCGGCAACCGCATCGCCATCGCATCCGCACTCGTCAATGGCCGGGGCGTGACCGAGGCCGCTCCCCGTTCGCAGGCCGCAGCCGAGATCAGCGCGCTGGCCCAAGAGGTTCTCGGCGAGGTCCGTCACCCCGCGTAGACATGGCGCCGCCACGAACATGGCGCCACAGGTTGCCGGAAGTGCCACCAGCCGCCACGGCCCGGCATCCAGGTCCCTCCTGCACCACGGCGGTGACGTCACGGCGGGTGCCATGCCCCCTGACCATCCCGCGCGAGAGCGCGGTTGCGTGCCCGCGGGCAATGTCGCAGCATCGTCGCGGACAGCAGCGGGAGGTACGGCGTGTCGGAACCACATGAACTCTCGGCCGTGGCGGCGTTGCAGGCACTCCGTTCCGGCGACCTGACGGCGGAAACCCTGATGCGGTCATGCCTGGAACGGGTCTCAGGGCGCGACCGCGAGGTCCGCGCCTGGGCGCATCTCGACCATGACCAGGCGCTCGCGGCAGCGCGCGCGTCGGATGCGGCGGGCAACCCGGGCCCGATCGGCGGACTGCCGGTCGGGGTCAAGGACATCATCGACACTGCCGACATGCCAACGCGGCACGGTTCGACGATCCACGGGCTGAACCGGCCAAACCGGGACGCCGCGGTGGTGACCCGCACGCGCGAGTCCGGTGGCATCGTCATGGGCAAGACCGTGACGACCGAGTTCGCCTGGCGCAACCCGGGCCCGACGCGGAATCCGCACAACACTGCCCATACCCCGGGCGGCTCCTCGAGCGGGTCGGCCGCCGGTACGGCGGACACACAGTTTCCGCTCGCCTTCGGTACCCAGACCGCGGGGTCGGTGATACGACCGGCCGCCTACTGCGGCGTGGTCGGGTTCAAGCCGACCTACGGGACCCACGACCGGACCGGGGTCAAGGAACTGTGCGGCAGCCTCGATACCGTCGGCACCATGGCGCGCACCGTTGCCGACATTGCCCTGTTCGAGGCGGCATTGCGCGGGCGCGACCAGCTGGACACCGACGCGTTCGCCGAGCGGGCGCCGTCCTTCGCGATGGTCGTCCCGTTCCGCTCCGACGCGGCGCCGGTTGCGCTTTCCGTCTTCGAGGACGCCTGGCGCGCTGCGGAGCGGGCCGGCGCCAGGGTCCGGGACCAGGCCTCCTCGGTGGCGTTCGAACGGCTGGCCGACGTGCACACCGTCATCATGCTGGGCGAGGCGGGACGCGCGCTTGCCTGGGAGTACGAGTACCATTCCGAACGGTTGATCCGCTTCTACCGCGAGTCGATCGCCACCGGCCAGGCGGTCTCCGACCGGGCGCTGGATGCGGCCCGCGGCGAGGTGGAACGCGCCCGGCGCGATTGGCAGCAGACCTTGTTCGGTGACGCCGATCTGCTGCTGACGCTTCCGGCTCCGGGCGAGGCGCCGGCAGATCCCGGATTCACCGGGGACCCGGTGTTCAACAAGCTCTGGACCATGCTCGGCTGGCCCTGTGTCACCGTTCCGTGCGGAGCCGGAGACTCCGGCCTGCCGCTCGGTCTGCAGGTGGTCGCACCGTGGGGGGGCGACGAACTGGCGCTCGCAGGCGCATCATGGCTCGAGTCCCGGCTGGCGTAGATCCCGATGATCGCGGGGTCGCGGTCTGGGACCTGCCGGTCAGGCTGTTCCACTGGAGCCTGGTGATCTGCATCGCCGGTGCCGTCATCACGGCCCAGATCGGCGAGATGGACCTGCACGAGCGTTTCGGCGTCGCGGTCCTGGTCCTGGTGCTGTTCAGGGTGACCTGGGGCGTGGTCGGCGGCCAGCATGCCCGGTTCGCCAGTTTCGTGCGCGGTCCGGGCGCGGCGGTGCGCTACCTGCGCGGGCTCGGGCGTGGCGCGCAGCATGCACCGGGGCACAGTCCGATCGGTGGCTGGAGCGTGCTGGCGATGCTGGTGGTGTTCGCGGTCCAGGCGACGCTGGGGCTGTTCGCGACCGACGACATCTTCTTCGACGGTCCGCTGGCCGGCCTGGTCTCGACCGAAACCTCGCGCACGGTGACCAGCCTGCATCACCTGAACGGCAAGTTCGTGATCGCGCTGGTGGTGCTGCACCTGATCGCGGTGCTTGTCTACCTGCTGGTTCTGCGCATCAACCTGATCCGTCCGATGGTCACTGGCCGGACGCGGGACCACGGTGGGCTGCAGCCGGTGCGCCAGGGACACCCGCTGCTCGCACTTGTGCTGCTCGCGGGAGTCGCCGCGGCGGTCATCGGCGTGATCTACGGTTGACCGGGGGTCAGCCGCGGTCCGCGAGCGGGCGGAAGGCCCGGCGATCCGGGCCGGTGTAGAGCTGACGTGGCCGGCCGATCTTCTGGGTCGGGTCTTCCGTCATTTCCTTCCACTGCGCGATCCAGCCGGTGGTCCGGGCGACGGCGAACAGCACGGTGAACATGCTGGTCGGCAGGCCCATCGCCTTCAGGATGATGCCGGAATAGAAGTCGACATTGGGGTAGAGGTTGCGCTGCACGAAGTACTCGTCCTCAAGCGCGATCCGCTCGAGTTCCATCGCGAGATCGAGCAGCGGGTCCTCGACGCCAAGTGCCTCGAGCACCTCGTGGCAGCTCTGCATCAGCACCCGGGCGCGCGGATCGTGGTTCTTGTAGACCCGGTGTCCGAAGCCCATCATCCGGAACGGGTCGTCCGGGTCCTTCGCGCGTTTCACGAACTCGCCGATCCGGTCCCTGTTCCCGATCTCGTTCAGCATGTTGAGCACCGCCTCGTTGGCACCGCCATGCGCCGGCCCCCACAGCGAAGCGATGCCGGCGGCAATGCAGGCGAACGGGTTCGCGCCCGAGGAACCGGCAAGCCTGACGGTTGACGTCGAGGCATTCTGCTCGTGGTCGGCGTGCAGGATCAGCAACCGGTCCATGGCCCGGGCGAGAACCGGGCTCATTTCGTAGGTCTGGGTCGGAACCGCGAACAGCATGTGCAGGAAGTTCTCTGCGTAGGTCAGCCTGTTCTGCGGGTAGTTGAAGGGCTGCCCCAGCGAGTACTTGAAGGCCATGGCTGCGATGGTCGGCATTTTTGCGACCAGCCGGTGCGATGCCACCGTGCGCGCATGCGGATCGGTGATGTCGGTCGAGTCGTGGTAGAAGGCCGACAGCGCCCCGACCACGCCGCACATGATCGCCATCGGATGCGCATCGCGCCGAAATCCGCGGAAGAAGGTGGTGATCTGTTCGTGCACCATGGTGTGGTAGGTGATGGTGTTCACGAACTCGTCGCTCTGCTCGCGGTTCGGCAGGTCGCCGTACAGCAGCAGGTAGGCAACTTCGAGGAAATGACTGTGCTCGGCGAGATCCTCGATCGGGTAGCCGCGGTGCAACAGGACCCCCGTCTCGCCGTCGATGTAGGTCAGGCCGGACTCGCATGACCCGGTGGAGGTGAATCCCGGGTCATAGGTGAAGTGACCGGTCTGCCCGTACAGACGGCGGACATCGATCACGCTGGGTCCGACACTGCCGTCGATCACCGGCAGGTCCCAGCTCTCGCCGGTCCGGTTGTTCGTAAGGGAAAAACTCCCGGAATTTGTCTGTGTCATCCACTCGTGTCCCTGCCGGGTGTGCGCACCAGCGGTCTTCCTGATTGCGCCGAATTCTGGGCGCTGCCGCTGAATTCCGGCGAATGGATTACGGCTGTCGCGAAGCTCCGATTCACCGACTGGGACACTACGCCCTCTGCCACTCCGGTTCAACCGGTGCCGCACGCGGACCGGATCCGATCACCGGCCTCTTCCGGCCCCAGGATGGCGAGAACCTCGAACAGTCCCGGCGATGCGTGCGAGCCGGTCAGGGCCGCCCTGAGCGGCTGGGCAACGGCGCCGAGCCCGAGCCCGTGATCGGCGGCGTGCGCCCTGACGGCGGTTTCGAGGGCCGGTTCGCTCCAGTCGTCCACGGCCTCGAGTGTCGCGAGCAGCCCGCGCAGTCGCCCGCACCCGTCCGCGTCAAGCGCACGGGCCGCCCTGCCGCTCATGGTCAGCGGCAGCCGGGCGGCATAGAAGGCGAGGCCATCGGCAAGCTCGGTCACCGTCCGGGCCCGGGCCGCCACGCCGGGAATGCCGCGACGCACCCGCTCAAGGGCTTTCTCCGAGAGATCGAGGTCCGGGCGCCGGCGCAGATGCTCGAAGACCATGCCGGAGAGCCTGCCGGCATCGCCCGCCCTCAGGTACCGGGCATTGATCGCCTCGAGCCGCTTCTGGTCGAACCGGGAGGGTGAGCGGCCGATGCCGGCGAGCGAGAACCAGGACACGGCCTGCTCCCGGCTGATGATCTCGTCGTCCCCGTGGCTCCAGCCGAGCCGGAGCAGGTAGTTGCACAGCGCTTCCGGGAGGAATCCCTGCTCGCGGTAGTCGTTGACCGCGGTCGCACCGTGTCGCTTCGACATGCGCCCGCCATCACTGCCGTGGATGAGCGGAACGTGGGCGAATTCCGGTTCGGGCCACTCCATGGCCCGGAACAGCTGCAGCTGGCGGAAGGCGTTGTTCAGGTGATCGTCGCCGCGGACCACGTGGGTGATCGCCATGTCGTGGTCGTCGACCACCACCGAGTGCATGTAGGTCGGCGTGCCGTCGGCCCGCAGCAGGACGAAGTCGTCGATGGCGTCGTTGCGGACCGCGACCCGGCCCTGCACACGGTCGTTGATGACGGTCTCCCCGTCCGTCGTCGTGCGCAGCCGGATGACCGGGTCGACGCCGTCAGGTGCCTCGGAAGGGTCCCGGTCACGCCAGCGACCGTCATAGAGTGCGGTCCTGCCCTGTGCGCGTGCCTCGGCGCGCATTCCGGCCAGTTCCTCGGGCGTGCACCAGCACCGGTAGGCCCGGCCGCGGGCGAGCAGTTCCTGCGCGACCTCGGCATGGCGTGCAAGGCGGGTGTGCTGGAAGACCGGCGGCTCGTCGCCGCCGAGCCCGAGCCAGTCGAGGCCGTCCATGATCGCGGACACCGCTTCCGCGGTGGAACGTGCGCGGTCGGTGTCCTCGATGCGCAGCAGGTACCTGCCGCCGGAATTCCTGGCAAACAGCCAGTTGAAGAGCGCGGTGCGGGCACCGCCGATGTGCAGGAAGCCGGTCGGAGAGGGCGCAAACCGGGTGACGACGGTCATGGGTCGACACTTCCTTGTTCTGGATGCATTGTGCGGCGCGTTCTACCATGCCGGCGTCGGCAAGGCGACGAGGCGCCGGGCAGGAAGGAACGGTCACTTCGGGCAACCGGAAAAGAGCCATGCATCCCAATCCCGTCTTCCGCCGGGCATCAGGGGACCGGAACCGTGCGTTTGCGTCCGAACGGGGGTTCGGGGTGCTCGTGGCGAACGCGCCCGACGGGCTGCGGATCAGCCACATTCCGTTCGACCTGGACCGTGCCGACGGACCGGTTCGTGCCCATCTCGCCCGACCCAACCCGCTGGTTGCCGTCCTGCGGCACTCCCCCGTTCCCGCGGTCCTGGTCGTGAGCGGTCCCGACGGCTACATCTCGCCCGACTGGTACGGGATCGATGATCAGGTTCCGACCTGGAACTATGTCGCCGTCCACCTGCGCGGAACGCTGCGACTGTGCCCGGCCGACCGGTTGCCGGCCCATCTCGAGGCGCTGTCTGCCCGGTTCGAGACCCGGCTTGCCGGCAAGCCGCCCTGGACGCCGGGGAAGGTCTCGCCCGGGCGCATGGCAGCGCTGCTCAAGGCCATCGTGCCGGTGGAACTCGACATCGAGGCGGTGGACGGGACCTGGAAGCTCGGCCAGAACCGGCCCGACGTCGCGCGGCTCGCCGCTGCCGGAGAACTCGCCGCCGCAGGACCAGGTCTGGAGACCGCGCTGCTGGCAGACCTGATGCAGGACCCACCGACGGGGAGGTCCCGGTAGGCGGACGGACGTGCCGGCGGGCCGGGTCCGGGGCCTCCGTGTGGGGCGCCGTCCTTGTGGCGGCGGGCGCGCCGCCTGTCCTCAGTGTGCCGGTTGACCCGAAACGACAGCGCGGCGCGCCTCGCCCGCGAACAGCACGGCGTAGAGGACCGGTGCCGCGACCAGCGTGAGCAGCGAGGCAAAGGCCAGGCCGCCCATGATGGTGACTGCCATCGAGACGAAGAAGGCGTCGGTCAGTAACGGCGTCATGCCGAGAATGGTGGTGGCCGACGCCAGGATGACCGGTCGCAGGCGCGACGTGCACGCTGTGACGATGGCATCCTGCATCTCCTGGCCGTCACGGCGGACGAGATCGATTTCCTCGACCAGGACGATGCCGTTCTTGATCAGCATCCCCGACAGGCTGAGCAGTCCGAGCAGGGCGGTGAAGGTGAAGGGCAGGCCGGTTCCAAGCAGTCCGATCACCACCCCGTTGACGGCCATCGGAACCAGCAGCCAGATGATGACCGGCTGGCGCAGGGCGTTGAACAGGAAGACCGAGATCAGCACCATGACGATGACGCTGAGCGGCAGCTGTCGTGCAAGACCGGCCTGCGCGCGGCCCGATGACTCGAACTCGCCGCCCCATTCCATCCGGTAGCCCGGTGGAAGCGGAATCTCCTCGACCATCGCACGGATCGCGCCCAGGACCTCGGCTGCGGTCCGGTTCGGCGGAACATCGGCCGATACCGTCAGGGTGGGCAGGCGGTCCCGGCGGTGAACGAGCGTGTTCTGCGCCTCGTAGGCAAAGCCGTCGATCACCTGTTCCATGGGGACAAAGGCGGCGCCGGTGGTGGAGTAGACCATCTGGTCCGCGAGGCTGATCCCGGAGTCGCGCGGCATCCGCACCACGATCGGGATCAGCCGCTCGCCTTCCCGGAATACTCCGGCCCGCACGCCGCTTGTCGCCAGCTGCAGGGTTGCGGCAATGTCTTCGCGGGCAATTCCGGCGGTCTGCGCCCGGTCACTGGAATAGACCGGCGAGATGACCAGCTCCTGTTCGCGCCAGTTCGTGCGCAGGTCCGTCACCTCGTTCGAGGCGGCCGCCATGCGCGCGATCGCTTCCTGCGCGAGTTCACGCAGCACGCGCGGATCGTTGCCGGAGAACCGAACCTGGATCGGATCGCCCCCGCCCGGACCGAAGACCAGGCGCCGGGTGCGGAACTCGCCGTCGGGGAAGCTGCCGCGGCCGAAGGCCTCGAGTTCCGCCTGCACTGCCGGGATCTGCTCGAGGGTGCGGGTGCGGACGATGAGATGTCCGTAGCTCGGATTGGGCTTGTAACCCGAATAGGTCAGGACGAAGCGTGCGGCACCCTGGCCGACGAAGGTCGCCACCGACGCGACGTCCGCGCGACCAGCCAGCCATTCCTCGACGCGGGCGAGATCGCCGGACACGCGATGGATATCGGTCCCTTGCGGCAGCTTGTAGTGAACGAAGAAGATCGGTGTGTTGGAATCGGGAAAGAACTGCTGCCTGACCTGGGTGAACCCGAACATGCATGTCACCGTGAACGCGGCCAGGCCGCCGAGGACCACCCAGCGTGCGGAGAGCGCGCCGCGCAGCAGCGCTCCGTAGGCCCTGAACGGCAGGCTGTCGTAAACGTCGGTGTCCGTGCCGTCGCCCTGCCTGAAGAGATAGTGGCCCAGCATCGGTGTCACGGTTACCGCCAGCACCCAGGACAGCAGCAGCGAAATGCCGATCACGGCGAACAGGGAAAACAGGAACTCGCCGGTCGAGTCCGGGCTGAGGCCGATGCCCGCGAACGCCATGATGCCGATAACGGTGGCTCCGAGGAGCGGGACCTGGGTCCGTGAGGCCGCCTCGTCGGCGGCGTCTCGCGAGGACCGGCCCTGCAGCATGGCGATCCGCATGCCCTCCGCGACAACGATGGCGTTATCCACCAGCATTCCCATCGCGATGATCAGCCCGCCCAGCGAAATCCGTTCCATCTCGATGGAGAAGATCATCATGAACAGCAGCGTGCCGACGACCGTCAGCAGGAGCGTCGATCCGACGACCACGCCGGCCCGCCATCCCAGGAACAGGGCGAGCAGGACTGTCACGATGCAGACGGACATCGCCAGGTTGACGAGAAAGTCGTTCGACGCCTCCTCGACCACCCGGTGCTGCCGGTAGATCGGATGCAGGTCGACACCGACGGGAATGTCCCGCGAGAGCGTTGCGAGGCGCCTTTCCACCCGCTTGCCGACCGCGACGATGTTCTCGTTTGCAAGCCCCGCGACCCCGATCGTGAAGGCTTCGATGCCATTGAACCGGACGATCAGTCGGGGATCGGACAGCCGACCGCGGCTGACTGTGGCCATGTCGACGAGATTGACAGAGGCGCCACCGACACCAACCGAGAGCCCCGCGATCTGCGTGACGGTATCCGACCCGGCAGGTGCTGCGATGCGTGTGGTGTCGATCTTGCCGGCCTCGACCACGGAATTGGCGTTGGCGATCGCCATTGTGATGGCCTGCGGCGGAACGTTCAGATTGACGACAAGCGCCAGGTTCGGCTCGATGAAGATGGCCTCGTCCGGAAGTCCGCTGACGCTGACGTCGGCAACGCCCTCGACCGCAAGCAGTTCGCGCCGGAGGAAGGCGGCCAGCCGGTGTTTCTCCGCGTCGGCGAAGCCCTCGGCGGTGACGGCGTAGTACAGGCCGAACACGTCGCCGAAACCGTCGTTGACAACCGGGGAGCCGACACCCGGTGGCAGTCGCAGGGCCGCATCCGCGAGGTTGGCCCGAAGCTTGGTCCAGATTGCCGGAAGTTCGGCGCCGTCGATGTCGGTCCTGACATGCACGTTGATCATGGAAATGCCGGGCCGGTTGATCGACTCGATCCGGTCGATCTCGCTCAGTTTCTGGATGACAGATTCCAGCGGCTCGGAGACTTCCTCGGCGACCTGCTGTGCCGACGCCCCGGGGTAGCGGGTCTCGACAACCACCTGCTTGATCGTGAAGGCGGGGTCCTCCAGCCGCCCCAGCGCGAGGAACCCCCAGAGTCCTCCGGCCAGGCAGACCAGGACGAGAATCCAGACCGGCAGGGGCCTGTCGATGCTGCCGCGCGCAATCCGCATGGCCGGGCGTCAGTTCGCCAGGCCCCGGAACCGGCGCACCCGGGTCCCGTCGTTGAGGGCATGGACCCCCGCCGTGACGATTTCCTCGCCGATCTCCACGCCCTTGATCACCCGGAATTCCCCGGCCCGGCCGACCGTCAGCGTGACCGGTCGCGACTCGACAAGACCCTCTCCGCCATGGTCCTCGCGAAAGACCATCACCGAGGTGGAGCCGTCAGCGCCGATGGCCACGGCTGAGGCCGGGATGACGTTCCCCGACTGTGGCAGGTGCAGGGAGGCCAGGATCGTGACCGAGGAGCCGGGCAGGATGTTGAGCTCCGGCGGAGGCGCCATGCCCAGCGTCACCCGGTAGGTCTGGCCGACCCGGGAGGTTTCGGCCTTGAACTCGCGTAACTGAACCGAAAACAGCGTCTCGCTCGCGGGGAAGCGTGCGGTGAGGGTCACGTTCGGATCGCGGCCTGCGCGCTGGAACACCACTTCCGGAACATCGATCTCGATGCGGATTTCCGACATGTCGTGCAGGCGCACGACCGGGGTTCCCGGGCCCACCGTCGTGAATCGCGCGACGGTGCGGCGCGCCACCAGGGCGTCGAAGGGTGAGTACAGGGTGGCGTGCTTCAGCTCGTACTCGGCATTGCGCAGGGCGATTTCGGCCAGGCCGGCCTCGGTTGTCGCATCCTCGACGTTGACCTGGCTGACCACGTTTCCCTGGAGTTTCTTCAGTCGCTCCGCGCGCCTGTGCGCCCGCTCGCTGCTCAGTCGTGCCTGTTCGAGGGCAAGCTCGAAGGGTTCGAGGTCGAGCTGGGCGATCAGGCCGCCGGCCGGCACGATCCGACCCTCGATCGCCGGGAACCGTACAATCTGGCCCGTTGTCTGGAAGGCGAGATCGACCGTCTGTTTGGCAACCACCTTGCCGAAGAACTGCCGCGTGACCTGGGTTGCGGGGGGGTCGATCTTCATCAGCTTCACGGGCCGTGGAATCTCCTGCGCCACGGCCGGAACGGCGCAGATGACAAGCCCGATGACGAGAACGGAAAACGGACGCATCATGCTGGCCTCGTCCACGGGATGGGGGAACGTCCCCGGATTCCGAGCCCGTCTTCAGGCAGGAAGTCGCGCTTCCCGCGGAGGCTTTCCACTACGGCCGGCACCCTGCCGGTCAGGCCGGCCGGATCCAGACCGCGGTGTCATGGAAGACGCCTCCACCGACCGGGGAGGCCGGCTCGGCGCTGGTGAGCGCGTTGATGCCGATGCCGGTCTCGAAGGCGTCGTTGGGCCAGATACTCTCGACGATGACCACGCCGGGCCGGGGTCCGTCATCGATCTCGACATGCAGGATGGTTTCGCCCTGCTCGTTGCCGATACGGGCCCGGTCACCGTCCGCGAGCCCCAGCGCGCGGGCGTCGTCGCCACCGATCTTCACCGTCGGCCGGCCTTCGCGCAGAAGCGACCCCGGGGTCTCGGTGAAGCTCGAGTTCAGGAAACTGCGTGCCGGCGACGTCGCCATGCGGAACGGGCGTTCCTCGCAGGCCTCGTCGAGCACCTCCCAGTGGTCGGGCAGCGCGGGCATGGCGTCGGGCCCGTGGGCGCCGAAGCCGCGGGGCGGCACCGCAGACCAGTCCGGCCTGAACCGGAACCGGCCGTCGGGATGTGCGAATCCGTCCAGGTAGTGTGCGGTCTCGAACGGCGGCTGGCAGTCGATCCAGCGCTCGGCCTGCAGCTGCTCGGCGGTGCCGTGTCCGGCCAGGCGCATCATCGCGTCGATCAGTTCCATCGGCGTCATGGTGAACCCCGGGTGATCGAGACCGAGGCGCTGTGCCAGTCCGGCCAGCACCTCGTGGTTGGAACGGCACTCGCCCGGCGCCTCGATGATCTTCGGCCCCAGGATCACGTACTGGTGACCGCCACCCTGGTACATGTCGTCGTGTTCGAGGAACTGCGTGGCCGGCAGCACGATGTCCGACGCCTTCGCGGTGTCGGTCATGAACTGCTCGTGGGTGCACACGAACAGGTCGTCGCGGGCAAAGCCCGCCCGCACCCGGTTGAGATCGGGCGCCACCATCAGCGGGTTGGTGTTCTGGATCAGCATGGCGGTGACCGGCGGGCCGCCTGACAATGCGTCGGCGTCACCGGTCAGGATGTCTCCGATCCGGGTCTGGTCGAGCAGGCGGATGGACGGGTCGATTGCCTCGCTCGCCTCGACCGGGCTCTTGTCCCAGGCGTAGATGGCGCCGTTGTTGTGAAAGGCGCCGCCGCCCTCGTACTGCCACGCACCGGTCACCGCCGCGATCGAGAGTGCCGCGTGCATGTTGACCGCACCGTTGCGGCAGCGGGTAAACCCGTAGCCGAGGCGCAGGAAGGTCCGGGGGTTCCGGCCGATGAGCGCGGCCATTTCCTCGATGGTTTCCACCGGTGTCCCGGTGATCCGGCTCGCCCACTGGGGCGTACGCCCGGCGAGATGGGCCTCGAGTTCGCCCGGCGCATCGGTGTAGCGCGCAAGATAGTCGCGGTCGGCGTGACCGTCGCGGAACAGGATGTGCATCACCGCACAGGCGAGAGCCCCGTCGGTGCCGGGCCGCACGCAGACGAACAGGTCGGCCTGTTTCGCGGTGCCGGTCCGGTAGACGTCGACGACCACGATCTTCGCGCCGCGCTGCTTGCGGGCGGCAACCGCGTGGGTCATGACATTGATCTGGGTGCTGACCGGATTGGTGCCCCAGATCACCACCACGTCGGAGCGCGCCATCTCGCGCGGATCAGGGCCGCGCAGCGCTCCGGTACCGACGATGAACCCGTTCCATGCCAGGGTGGTGCAGATGGTCGAGTGCTGGCCGGAATAGCGCTTGAGATGCCGCAGCCGGTTGATGCCGTCGCGCTGCACCAGCCCCATGGTGCCGGCGTAGTAGTAGGGCCAGACGGATTCGGAGCCGAACCGGGCCTCGGCGCGCAGGAACGCTTCCGCGGTCTCGTCGAGCGCCGCATCCCAGCCGATTTCACGGAAACCGTCCCCGGTTCGCTGCAGCGGGCGCAGAAGCCGGTCCGGGTGGTGCACCCGTTCGGCGTACCGGGCCACCTTGGCGCAGATCACACCGGCGGTGTAGTCGTTCTCGCGTGCGCCGCGAATACGGCCGATGGTGCGCTCGTCAAGGCGCTCCACCTCGAGTGCGCAGGTTGACGGACAGTCGTGCGGGCAGGCGCTGTAGCGCAGCTCCACCGGCGCGGACGCGACATCCGGCATGACGGTGCCTCCGGGGTTGCGGGACGAGTGGCGTCATTTCACACTGCGCCGCTCGCGCGGGCAACGGTTTTCTCCCGCGCGCTCCGGTTCCGGGCGGGAGTCTCCGCCACCACCGGTGGACATCGTCATGGTATGGTGGGCCTGTCCTATCAATTGCGGCAGCGGGAGCTGAGGGTGGCCGAGAGCTTCGACTACGTGATCGTCGGTGCGGGCTCGGCGGGGTGCGTGCTTGCCAACCGGCTCTCGGCCGATGCGCGCACCAGCGTGTGCCTGCTGGAGGCCGGACCGCCGGACCGGAACCTGTTCATCCACATTCCGGCCGGCTTCATGAAGACCCTTGTCAACCCGCGGATCAACTGGCTCTACGAGACCGAGCCGAGCCATTGGACCGGCGGGCGGATCATTGCCGCACCCAGGGGCAAGACTCTGGGCGGATCCAGCTCCATCAACGGCCACGTCTACAACCGCGGCCAGCGCATGGACTTCGACGGCTGGTCCCAGCGCGGCAACCCCGGCTGGGGCTACGCCGACGTGCTGCCGTATTTCCAGCGTTGTGAACGGCGTCTCGGCACCGGCGACGATACCTATCGCGGGCGCGACGGCGCGGTCACGGTGACCGATCTCGACTGGCGCGACCCGTTGTGCGAGGCCTTCATCGAGGGTGCGGTGCAGCTGGGGATCCCGCGCAATCCGGACTACAACGGCGCCCGCCAGGAAGGCGTGTCCTACGTCCAGCGCACCACCCGCAACCGGCGCCGTGTCAGCACGGCCCGGGCCTACCTTGCGCCGGCCGGCTCACGGCGAAACCTCGAGGTTCGCACCGGTTGCCACGCGACCCGCATCCTGATGTCCGGCCGACGGGCAACGGGCATCGCCTATGCAAAGGGCGGTCGCGGCGGCGTCGCACAGGAGGTGCACGCGCGCCGGGAGGTCATTCTCTGTGGCGGGACCATCAATTCGCCGCAGCTGCTGCAGCTCTCGGGCATCGGCCCGTCGCCCCTGCTCGGGGATCTCGGAATCGAGACCCTGCATCACCTGCCCGGCGTGGGCGAGAACCTCCGGGATCACTATGCGCCCCGCCTTGTCGGCCGGGTGCGCAACATCCGGACCATCAACGAACGCTCGCGCGGACTGCGGCTGGCGGCCGAGGTGGTGAAGTACTTCACCGGCGGCCAGAGCATCCTCGCCCTGAGTCCGACCCTGGTCTACTGCTTCTGGCATTCCGACGAGACCGTGCGCAACCACGACCTGCAGCTCACCTTTACCCCGGCAAGCTACAGGGAAGGCGTGCAGTCGC
The DNA here is from genome assembly GCA_002238645.1 of Alphaproteobacteria bacterium bin52. Taxonomy (GTDB): domain Bacteria; phylum Pseudomonadota; class Alphaproteobacteria; order Thalassobaculales; family Thalassobaculaceae; genus Bin52. The sequence goes on from MPMT01000035.1 coordinate 37,988, forward strand.
AACTCGACGACGAGCCCGGGTTCACCATTGCCGCGTGGCAGCAGCGCCCCGAGAGTTCCGGCTGGGTGCGCGCACGCACATCCGACCCCTTCGACAAGCCGGAGATCCAGCCGAACTATCTGGCGGCCGAGACAGACCGGCAGGTGTTGCTCTGCGGCATGAAACTCGCTCGCCGGCTGATGCGGACCGAGCCGCTCGCCCCCTACTTCGCCTACGAACAGTACCCCGGCGACCACGTCCGGACCGACGAAGAACTTCTCGACATCGCTCGCGAACGCGGGACCACGACCTTCCATGTGATGGGAACCTGCCGCATGGGGCCGGACAGCGATCCGACTGCGGTCGTGGATCATGAGCTCAGGGTCAGGGGACTCGAGGGACTGCGGGTGATCGACGCGTCGATCATGCCTGCCATGCTGTCGGCCAACCTGAACGCCGCAACCATGATGATCGGCGAGAAGGGGGCAGACCTGGTGCTTGGCCGACCGGCGCCCGAACCCATCATCACGCCGGAGTAAGCTGCCGATGCCTGATGTCTTCGACTACGTGATCATCGGTGCCGGTTCGGCCGGCTGCGTGCTCGCCAACCGCCTGACCGAGGACGGTCGCCACAGGGTGTGCGTGCTCGAGGCCGGTCCGCCCGACCGCAACCCGTACATACACATCCCGGCGGGGTTCATCCGGCTGCTGAACGACCGCAAGGTGAACTGGCTCTACGAGGCGGAACCGGGTCACTGGACAGGCGGGCGCCGGATCCCGGTACCGCGCGGCAAGACGCTCGGCGGGTCGAGTTCGATCAACGGCATGATCTACAACCGCGGCCAGCGCCTGGATTTCGACAGTTGGTCGCAGCTGGGCAACCGGGGCTGGGGCTACGCCGACGTGCTGCCGTACTTCCGGCGCTGCGAACGCCGGATCGGCGAGGGTGACGACAGGTTCCGCGGCCGGGACGGCAACCAGCTGGTGACCGACCTGCCCTATCGGCACCCGTTTTGCGAGGTCTTCATGGAGGGCGCCGCGTCGCTCGGAATCCCTCGCAATCCGGACTACAACGGCGAACGCCAGGAAGGGATCGGCTACGTCCAGCGCACGGCGTCGGCACGTCTGCGAATGAGTGCTGCCCGCGCGTTCCTGAAACCCGCCAGGCGGCGGTCCGGGCTCGAGGTGCGCACGCATGCCCAAGCCACCGGGCTGCTGTTCGAGGGCCGCCGCGCGATCGGGGTCGCCTATCGCAGGGGCGGGAAGAACGGACCCGTGCACGAGGTGCGCGCGCGCAGGGAGGTCATCCTGTGCGGCGGCACCATCAATTCGCCGCAACTGCTGCAGCTGTCGGGTGTCGGTGACGGCGCATTCCTGTCCTCGCTCGGGATCGGGACCGTCCATCACCTGCCCGGCGTGGGCGAGAACCTGCGCGATCACTATGCCCCGCGCTTCGCGGTGCGGGCCCGCAACATCGAGACCCTGAACGAACGGGCTCGCGGGCTCAGGCTTGCGGGCGAGATCGTGAAGTACCTGGTCGGAGCGAGGAGCATCGTCAGTCTCAACCCGAGCCTGCTCTACTGTTTCTGGCACTCCGACGAGGCGGTGCGCAACAACGACATCCAGCTCATCTTCACGCCCGCAAGCTTCGAGTTCGGCCGCCATGGCGCGTTCGACAACTACCCTGGCTTTACCGTGGCGGCCTGGCAGCACCGTCCCGAGAGCAGGGGGCATGTGCGGATCCGGACAGCGGATCCCTTCGACGCACCGGAAATCCAGCCGAACTACCTTGCCGAGGAGGAGGATCGCGTGGCCTGCATTTCGGCGATGCGCCTGGCGCGCCGGCTGATCCATACCGACGCCATGAAACCCTACGTCGAGTCCGAGGTCTCGCCGGGCGACGAGTACCAGACCGACGAGGAACTGCTTGAGGCGGCACGCCACGTGGGCAGCACCACCTACCACGTCATGGGGACCTGCAGGATGGCGCCGGACACCGACCCGACGGCCGTGGTGGACAGCGATCTGAAGGTCCGGGGTCTGGAGGGCCTGCGCGTGATCGATGCCTCGATCATGCCGGCCATGCCGTCGGCCAACCTGAACGCGGCGGTTCTCATGATCGGCGAGAAGGGTGCCGACCTGGTACTCGGGAAACCACCGCTCGAGCCGGTCATCCTTGCGGAATGCTGAGACTGCTGCGCCGCGCGCTGACCGCGATCGGCCTCGTCCTGCTGCTTGCGGGGCCGGCGGCGGCGGCCGACGGCGAGCCGGATCCAGCGGCCACCCGGGAACTCGAACAGCTGCTCGAGACACTCGAGGATCCGGAACGGCGTGACCGGCTGCTTGTGGCACTGCGTGCCGCGCTTGACGCGAAGCGGGTTCCGCCCGAAGACGCGGCGGACGAGGCAGGCTCGGAGGCCAGCGGCCTCGCCGCCGGCTCGGCGATCCGTGCACTGGGGGGACTGGCGGCGCTGCCGCGCTGGTTGCACCAGCAGGTCACCGTGCCTGCCCGTCGCGATTTCTGGCTCGGCACCGGGGTGGTTGGCATCCTGCTGCCACTGCTCGTCGCCCTGGTGGCGCGCGGCCTTCTTGCAGTGCTCACCCGACCCGCGATGCGCCGGTTGCGCGAGGCATCCGTGCCGCAGTGGCGCCGGCGCGTCGCGCGGGCAGCGGTGCACGGGGTGCTTGACGCACTCCCCGCTCTCGGTGTCCTCGTGGCGGGATCACTCGCCGTCTCGGTATTCGAGCAGTCGCTGTCATCGGCGCAGATCGCCGCGTTCATCGTGCAGGCTGCCGCACTGCACGCGGTGGTCGGGGTGGCGGCACGGCTGATCCTGGCGCCCGCAGCGCCGGCATTCCGGCTGGTCGCGATCGAAACGGAAACCGCGAGCCTGCTGCACCGGTGGGTCCTGCGGCTGTCGCTGGTGGTGATCACCGGATACGTGCTGGTCACGGTGGCGGTACCGCTCGGGGCAAGCCTGACCATCGCCGAGGGGATCAGGGTCACGGTTGCGCTGGCGCTGACCGTGGTCGCGCTGATTGTCATCTGGCGGGTGCGGGGCCCGGTCACCGACTGGATCCGCGGTACGGGAACCTCGCTCGCGCGCCGCGGGATTGCCGACATCTGGTACCTGTTCGCCATCCTCTACCTGCTGCTGCTTTTCGGCGGCTTCGTTACCGGAGAGGACGGCGGTTTCGGCCTGCTGATGAGGGCTACAGCCGTCACCATCGCGACGCTTGGCGTATCGGTGCTGCTGGTCCATGTGTCCGGGCGGGCACTCGCGCACCTGTTCAGCGTGTCGCCGGAACTGGACCTGCTCAGTCCCGGCCTGCGCGAGCGCGGCACCATCTACCGGCGCGTTGCGACAGGTCTCATCCGGATCCTGGTCTACGGCAGTGCGCTCCTGGTGATCCTGCAGGCCTGGCAGTTCGACGTGATCGGGCTGATCGATCCCGGGTTCCGCGGCGTGATGGTGAAAAACGGCATCGCGATCCTGTTCGTGGTCGGTCTGGGTCTCGCGGTCTGGGAAGTATCAACGGCAGCCCTGGCACGGCTCGGCGCCCGTGAAGGCCAGCAGGGCAGCCGGGCCCGCACCCTGCTGCCGCTGCTGCGGCGCCTCATCCTGATCTCGCTGCTGGTGCTCGGCGGCCTGGTCATCCTCTCCCTGCTCGGCATCGACATCACTCCGCTGCTGGCGGGCGCCGGCGTGGTGGGGCTCGCGGTCGGATTCGGGTCCCAGACCCTGGTCCGCGACTTCATCACCGGGCTGTTCATCCTCATCGAGGATTCGATCTCGGTCGGGGACGTGGTGACCATCGGCGGGCATACCGGCGTGGTCGAGGACCTGTCGGTCCGCACCGTTCGCCTGCGCGACCTGCAGGGCACGGTCCACGTGGTGCCGTTCGGCGACGTGACCAGCATCGAGAACTTTACCCGGGAGTTTTCCTTCGCCGTCATGGATATCGGCGTCGCCTACCGGGAGGATACCGACCGGGTATGCGAGGTGCTCGAGCAGGTGGGCAAGGAACTGCGTGCCGAGCCCGACTGGGCTGAACGGATCCTCGACCCGCTGCAGATCCTGGGCGTCGACCAGCTGGCCGACAGCGCGGTGGTGATCCGCTGCCGGTTCCGGACCATGCCGATCCAGCAGTGGGGCGTGCGCCGGGCCTTCCTCCGGCTGGTGAAGAAGCGGTTCGACGAACAGGGAATCGAGATCCCGTTCCCGCAAACCACGGTCCATTTCGGACCGGACGCATCCCCGGAGCTGCCGGGGCCGGCGCCGCCATCCGCTCAGTGAGCGAACATCACCGGGAGCCCTGCTTCGTGCAGGATGTCCCGGGTCGCGCCTCCGAAGAAGACCTGGGTGATGCGGCTCTGGGTGTAGGCGCCCTTGAGCAGCAGGTCGGCGCCGAGCCGGGACGCCTCGTGCAGGATCCTGTCACCGAACTCGCCGCGGGACCGCGCCACCTGGTGCAGCCGCGCGTTCACTCCTGTATCCCGGAGATAGGCCGTGACCGCCGGTCCGTCCGGACCTTCGACGTACCAGTCGTCGAGCGCGATCACCCAGACCTCGCGGGCACCGCGCAGGAGGTTGATGGCAAGCCCGATCAGTCGCGCGGTCTCGCTGCTCCTGTTCCAGGCAATCGCGACCACCTCCCCGACCGGGCGGTCCCAGCCCCCGGGCGAGACCAGCATCGGCCTGCCGCTCATGAACAGCAGCTGCTCCATGACCGAGACGGCGTTGCCTGCAAGCGCCTCGCGCGAGACGATCGAGAGGTCACTGATCCGGGCGGCCATGCCGAGTTCCCGCCAGCTTCCGATCGGTTCGGGGTCGACCTCGAGGCGGGTGCCGTGCGCCGCCCCGGCGGAGGCGGCGATCCTGGTCTCCAGCACTGCCCGGGCGCGAGCGACATCGTCGAGCGAAACGTCTTCCCGGCTCGCGTGGCCGCTCAGTCCCCAGCTCATCGGATCGACCGCCTGGTCGTCAGTGCCCGCCCGGTAGAGCTTGACCAGCACGTCCGCGCCAAAGCGCCCGGCGATCGACAGTGCCGCGTCCACCGGGAGTGCGGCAACGACATGGATGGCGGCGGGCATGAGCAGGCGTTTCATCGGGAGGCCTCCGGGTGACCGGGCACACTTACCATCTGGCGGCCCGCGGCCAAACGTTGACGGTGCCCGGCCGCGGTCCGGATGCTACTGTCCGGCAATGCACCGGACGGGGAGGGGCGTCATGCACAGGCTGGGCGAACTTGAAATCATGCGGGTGGTCGAGAGCGAGGTCCCGATCTTTCCGACGATGTCGTTCTTTCCCGATGCCGATCCCGCGGTGATCGAGGCGCACCGGGACTGGCTGATGCCGAGGTTCATCAGCCCGGAAACCGGCGAGGTCATCCTGTGCATCCAGTCCTACGTCATCCGCACCCGTCATCACATCATCCTCGTCGATACCTGCGTCGGCAACCACAAGACCCGGCCGGCCCGGCCCATGTGGCACATGCAGGACCGGCCGTGGCTGGCGGACCTTGCCGCTGCCGGCGTTGCGCCGGAGGACGTTGACTTCGTGCTGTGTACCCACCTGCACGTCGATCACGTCGGGTGGAATACCAGGCTCGTCGACGGACGCTGGGTTCCGACCTTCCCGAACGCCAGGTACATCTTCTCGCGCACGGAGTACGAGGCCTGGCTGGGGCGATACCGGGCCGGCGAGGAAATGCCGGTTCCGGAGGTGTTCGAGGACAGCGTGCTGCCGATCGTCGAGTCGGGACAGGCGCTGATCGTGGAGGATGACTACCAGATCGACGACGGCATGTGGATCGAGCCGTCCCCCGGTCATACCCCGGGGCACGTGATGCTGAACCTGGCGTCGGGAGCCGCGCGCGGCCTGATGACCGGGGACGTGATCCACCATCCGCTGCAATTGCTGCGGCCGGAATGGTCATGCCGGGCGTGCGAGGACCCCGGGCAGTCGGCCCGCACCCGCCAGGCGATGCTGGCCCGGATCGCGGACACCGACACGCTGCTCTGTCCGGCCCATTTCGCCTCACCGAGCATGGGACACGTGCTCTCCCGCCCGGCGGGCGGCTACGACTACCGGTTCCTCGGCGAGTAGCCTGGGCACCCCGGCCTATCGGACGGACGAGAACGAGGTGGGGACCAGGATCTGGTTGGAGACCGATGCGACGATGGCGCCGTCGGCCTCGGTGCGCGCCCGCTTTTCATGCCACTCGGGATCGGACGCGAACGCGTTCCACTTCTCGTCCCGCTCGGCGAGCGATTCCCATTCCAGCAGGTAGTACAGGGCCTGGTTCGACTCGCCGATGCCGACAGTCCAGAACCCGGCCTGGCGAATTCCGTGCCGCTCCCACAGCCCGAGGGTGATGGTCTCGAACCGCTCGAGCAGCGCCGGCAACCGGCCGGGAACACAGTGGTAGATGCGCAGTTCGTGGATCATGGTGCGGGCTCCCCGGTCAAGGTCACGTCTGCGCAAGTCCTACACCAGTACCGCCGGTTCGCTCAACCGGAGTTGCGGAATGAGCCGCGGGAACACCCGAACGCGCAAACCGCTCGACAATCAGTCCCATTTCAAAACCCTCGCGGCATGTCATTGAGGCGTTTCACTGTCGACCAGTCACGTCGCCGTGGGTGCCGCGGTGCCCGCCAGGGCGCTGATACGCGGTCGGCGATTTGCCGTCGACCATCGTCACGCCGGCGGAAACCACGCGGCCGGCGCCCGCGGCTCGGGGTCGGTCGCAACATCGACCACATTCGGCACACCGGAGGCGATCCCGGCCTCGATCGCGGGTGCGATGGCACCCGGATCCTCGACCCTGACGCCGCGGCAACCAAAGCCCTCCGCGACTCGCGCGAAGTCCACCGGCTCGAAGTGCGTCAAGTCCTGGGTGCGGCCATTGCGCCCGCCGTACGCTGCACGCACACCGGAAATGTCCTGCCCCAAGGCCGAGTTGTTGTTAACCACCACGGTGACGGGAATGTTCCAGCGCCTCGCAGTCTCGAGCTCCGGCAAGTGGTAGTAAAAGGCGCCGTCGCCGCAGAAGCAAACGACCGGTGTATCGGGCAGCGCCGATTGGGCTCCGAGCGAGGCTGGCAGACTCCAGCCGAGCGAGCCCGCGGCACGCAGATAACGTTGACCCGGCCGGGTGAGCGCTACATGGGTGCCCGTCCAGATGCCGCTGTGGCCGGTGTCGGCGACGAGCAAAGCGTTGGCCGGTAATACGCGTTCGAGCTCGCTGCACAGCCGCTCGACCGTAATCGGCGATGCGCTGGACGTGCGCAGCGGCTCTACCTCGGCGAGCCATGCACGCCGCAGACTCATGGCACGCTCGTGCCACGCGCTGCGATCGCGACGACCGAGCCGCTCGACGAGCGCGGTAAGCGCGAGACCCGCGTCACCGAGCAGGCCATGCGCTCCCGGAAAGTTGCGGGCGAGTTCGGTCGCATCTGCATCAATCTGGACCACCACCGCATCAGGCCGCACGACCCGCCAGTTTCCGGTCGACATATCGCTCGTGTCGCTGCCGACATACAGCACCAGGTCGGCTTCATGCACGATGCGGTTCGCGTAGGGTGCCGAGTAATTGCCGACCACTCCCACCACTGGATCGAGGCTGTCCTCGATCAGCCCCTTGGCGTCGAGCCCGTAGGCGATGGGTATGCCGGATGCCGCAAGCGCACGTAGCGGCTGTGCTGCCGCACCGACGACGGCGCCGGCGCCGAGGACTGCAATCGGGCGCTCGGCTGCATCGATCAACCTGGCCGCCGTGGCAACATCTTCGGCATCGGGCATGGAGCGATAGGCGGGTGCTCTTCCGTGCCGCGTTTCCGCGACGATCGGCTCTGTCACCTCGCCCCGCTCGACCAGCTCGGCGGAGAGCCCGGCGAGGTCGAGGTGCACGGGCAACGGCTTCGGCGCGCTCGCCTCGCGCATCGCCTGACGAAGCAGAAAAGGCAGCTCCGGAGCGGCTTCAACACTCGCAGAGAATCGTGTAACCGCCGAAAAGAGCGGCCGGTGATCGACTTCCTGATAGGCATTGCGGTGGAGCTGGGGGATGGGCTTGTGACCCGTCACCGCGAGCACCGGCGAACGAGCCAGGTAGGCGTCCTGCAGCCCGGCCGCGAGATTCGCTGCGCCCACGGCTTGCGCCATGCAGACGCCGACGCGGCCAGTGGCACGGGCGTAACCGTCGGCCATGTACGCCGCCGCCTTCTCGCTGTGGGCCATGATGCGGGTCACCCCGAGCGCTTCGAGCTCGATCAGGGTGTGTCGCCCGACCGCCTCCATGAAGAACACGTGAGTGACGCCATATTCGACGAGTGAACGTGCCAGATACTGGGCACCCGTCATCGACTCGGGCATGATTCGACCACCCCTACGGTACGTCAGGAACCCGGCGACGACGATAGCGCCCTCGCCGGACGAACCCATACCGTACCTCAGCGCCACCCAACGCCGATAGGCGGCTAGCCCGTTCGGGTGAACTGCCGAAGCACAAAGGTACGATTGGACATTGGTACTCGCCAGCTCGACTGCCTCACGGAGAGTCCTTGTGCCTTCGTCGGGTCTACCCGACCGTGCGAGAAACCGCGCCAGCAGCGCGAGAAAGTGCGGCGCTTGCATCTGCGCGCCGGTGGAGCGGTACGCCGTCACGCCGGTGCGAATTTGCCTGACACTCTCATCACCCCGCCGGGTTCGTCACTTGTCCACTCCGCATGAGAGGACCGAGTACGTGCAGGAGCGCGAAGCCTTGCTGCTCGGCGACTAGCTTCGTCTTTTCCCGGTCGCACCGTAGATGATGGAGCATCGTCTCATAGTAGAGTGAACGAGCTTGCGAAAAGGGAGGCAGCTTTCTTCTCAAGGTGACGAGTTCGCGTTCGCGTGCTTGCTCCGGGTAACCTGGGCTGGAACTTCGGATTGGTGTTCGATTTCGTGCGGCTCCGATCGATCCCGCATGTACGACGGGATGCCTGCAGACATCGCGACCGTCCACTCCGCCATTTGTCCAATATAAACAACAGTTTAGAAAAGTCGTACCACAATTCGTACCACAAGAGTGAAAGTCTTGAATGACGCCACTTGGCGTCTTCTGAGACATTCCTGACGACCAGAGAGCCTTCCTCGCCTCCTTCCTGCGCGCGTTCGAAGACGCCTCGTTCTCTTGATGCCGGCGGCTTCGTTGGGAGGCTGATCGATCCCGTGCCCGCCCGCGCGGCCCGTCGCGCGGGTTCCGGCCTGGATGAGAAGGGGTCGGTACCGGCGCGGGTGGCCCCGGTCGCCGAGGCGATTCAGACGAGCGGAAGTCCGGCCGCCCTCCTGAAGGAGGGCTGTCGCAGCGGCCCACAGCAGCGCCAAGGCCGCCCCGACTCCCACCACCACGCCCACCGCAACGATGGCACCGACCTTGACGGCCGCCCACCTCATGCGGTCGATGCGCAGCCCTCCTTCGAGGGTTTCCTTGGTTTCCCACCGATCCAGACCGAAATGAGCGCCATGACCCATCCCCCCATCCCGGCGAGACGATCCGCTTCGAGTGCATCCGGGCCGTCAGCCTGACTGTCACCGAGGCTGCTCGGCTGCTCTCGGCCTGCGCTGTCGCGCGTCCTGAACGGCCGCGCCGCCGTGTCGCCCGACATGACACTGGCGCTCGAGCGCGAGGGCTGGAGCAACAGGGACCGGCTCCGTCCGGTTGACCACCGAGAAGCTCCGGCGTTCGTCTGCGGCGGCCGTGCGGCTCTCTCGCGGCGCATCTCCGCGATGGCCGGGTTTACCTCTCCAGGCAATAGCTTCCCGTCTCGCTCTGTACTTGGCGAGGAAGCGTTGACTGGACGGGACGCTCGGTGGCGGGTTTCAGTGGCACGGCACGGAGCCTGACCGCTATCCCCGAGGAGGTCATCTTCGTCTACGACGGCTTCCGGGGTCAGGTCGCGTTCGCGAGCTCCCCACGCCGTGACTGACCGGAAACGCGCGTCGCAGCCGAGGAAAAGCGTTCGCTTCCCGCCGCCTGCCGCGAAATTGACACACGCATCGATCTGGTGCACTGTGGTGCAAAGCGTGGAGGAAGGCACATAGTGGGCGCCAATTCGACGGTCGAAAAGCCGGCTCCCGACAAGGAAATCGTCCGCACGTCGGTAAGCCTTCCCAAGGAACACTACAACATTCTCGCGAGCGTCGCCGAGCAGAACCGCGTGTCCGTCGCGTGGGTCGTGCGCGACGCGGTCGCTCGGTACGTCGAGGATCGGTGGCCACTCCTCCGAGGGTGATTGGCGCGTCCATGGACACTGTCACACGCGAACGCCGCTCGGAGATTATGTCCCGCGTCCGTAGCCGGGGGACCCGTCCCGAGATGACGGTCCGCCGGTTGGTGCACGGCTTGGGCTTTCGATACCGCCTGCACGGCAAGCAACTTCCCGGCCGTCCGGATCTTGTCTTCCCCGCGCGCCTCAAGGTCATCTTCGTGCATGGATGCTTCTGGCACCGGCACCCCGGTTGCCCGCTCGCGCGCACTCCAAAGTCCCGTGTTGATTTCTGGCGGGCCAAGCTCGAAGGCAATCGCGAGCGTGATCTCGTCAAGCAACGCGAACTCGGTGAGCTGGGATGGCGATTGCTCGTAGTCTGGGAGTGCGAACTCAACGACCTCGACTTGGTCGCCGGCCGCGTGACGGGCTTCTTGAGGGATCATCCATGAAGTCCGTCGAGCTTTTCGCCGGCGCCGGCGGGCTTGCGATGGGCGTTTCCCGGGCCGGCTTCCGGCACGCGCGGATCGTCGAGAGTGATCAGTGGTGCTGCGAGACAATCAACCACAACCGGTTGCGAGGCGCACGGCCAATCGCCGACTGGCCCGGCGTCTCGCCCACGGACATCAAGCAAGTTCATTTCGAAGGGATGGCGACCGAGGTCGACCTGGTCTCCGGGGGCCCTCCCTGCCAACCCTTCTCCCTTGGCGGTAAGCATCGCGGCCAAGCGGACGCCCGCAACCTGTTCCCGGACCTCGTCCGGGCCGTCCGCGTGCTCCGTCCTCGCGCCGTCATCGTCGAGAACGTCAAAGGTCTGCTTCGCAAGTCCTTCGACCCGTACTTCAAGTACATAGTGCTGACATTGACGTATCCCAACCTGGCCCCCACCGCGGAAGAGGGCTGGACGGAGCACATGGCCCGGCTCGAGCGCCACCACACCTCGGGCGGCGAGTTGGAGTACAGGGTCGACTTCGAACTCCTCAACGCCGCCAACTACGGCGTCCCCCAGCGGCGGGAACGGGTCTTCATCGTGGCGTTTCGTGCCGATCTCGGTATCGAATGGTCCTTCCACGATCATCTGCCTCTAACCCACACCGAGGACTGCCTGCTATGGGACCAGTGGGTCACCGGCGACTATTGGGATCGTCACGAAATCCCCTTGGCGAGACGCCCGAAACCGCCCACCCGTGGCCGGTCTTGCGTCGAAGCGTTCTCCTCTTCCCTGATTCCTCCCGCCGGCCACCCCTGGCGAACCGTCCGTGACGCGATCTCCGATCTTCCCGATCCCCGTTCGAATGAGGCTGGCGCGTTCGCCAACCATCGCTTCAACCCCGGGGCCCGGAGCTACCGCGGCCACACGGGCAGCCCGTGGGATCAGCCCGCCAAGACGCTCAAGGCTGGAGACCACGGCGTGCCGGGGGGGGAAAACACTCTCAGACATCCGAATGGCCGCGTCCGTTACTTCACGGTCCGGGAGGCCGCCCGCCTGCAGACCTTCCCCGATGGATACGAGTTCCACGGTTCCTGGACGGAAACCATGAGACAACTTCAGACTTCCTGACCCCACGGCCTTGCTGAGCCTTCCCGGGCCGCTTGCAATCGGTTGAAAAAATGACGAATTTGCCGGTTTTGATGGCGAATTTCGCTTGAACTTCGTGCCAAGGCTGTCTAGT
>MPMT01000036.1 GCA_002238645.1 Alphaproteobacteria bacterium bin52
TCGTCTTCCGATTCAATCGGCGCAGGACCCGCCATGCCGCTTTCCGGTCACTGTTCGGCCTCGCCCTCAAGGCAAGGCCCAAGACCTACAACATGTTGATCATGCCGGAGCAAGGTGCATAAGCGGTTCCGGCGGATACAAACATTACGACGAAATTTGAGGTCTCTGCGAATACTTCATGAAAGGCTTCAACTCCATCCCGACCCCAAAGCCATGTTTGTTGAAAGCCATCGTAAAACACGCCAACCGATCGGGCCGCAAGATGCTGGGCTACATCTTCAACATAGTCACGTTGTTCTCCGGCGAATGACAATGCAACTTGGTATGTTTTGCCTTTTGTCAATTCGGGATCTCCTGGTTTTGGGCGTTCTTTGGTGGCAGTCATGGATTTTGCGATAATGGAGTTCACATGCGCGGGGCCTTGTTTCCAGTCCACTTCTGGAATGGTAAGCCGTTCAGCTTCCAGCGTTGGGTCATCGAGCCTTCCCGCGAGTCGAGCTTCGTACCAGTCAATCCAGACGCTCCAAATTTCATCGCTGGGGAGATCATCCGCGAAGTCTGCCCATCGGTCGCTCGCCCAAGTCGGGATGCCCCCTAGCCAAAGAGCCATTCCCGACAGCTCCTGGACCGCTTTTTCCGGACTAACTGATTCTCTCCGTTTTTCCTCAATCTGCAGCACATCCCGTTCCACCGCCTTCCAGAAGTGTGAGATATGTGCCGGAACTTCTTGGACGCTCTTGCCGTCTTCCAGAAGACCGGACCGGAATTCCGAATAGCCGTTCGCACCGTCGACAGCAAAATGAGCAGCATCCACGGCTGCCCGTACAGAGTCCCCAATGGCATCGGGGCCAGTTGTTCCCTTGCTGCCGTCAGCGTGGTGGATCGGTACCTGAAGCGCGTGCGCCACAGCATCGACCGCGCTCGATGCAACACCCAAGGCTTCGGCGTCTGCCGCCAGATTGCGAATATACACGAACTCCTCGGGTACAGCCTCGCGGCCATCAATCAAGTTCATCTGCCCTTCGTTGTAGGTTTCCCCCATCGCCGTGCGCATTGACCTTGACGCACACCGTGCTGCCCGTCGCACATCTCCGAACCGGCTCGGCCATGTTCCGGCAAAGTTCGCGGCTGCCAATGCACGAAATCCGGGCAGGACAATGCTGGTACGACGCGCTGCTGCATCCTCGCCCAGAGCATCGCGCAATATTGGAGTTATCCGCAGTGCGATTCTTGCCGCCAGAGCGCAAGACAACTCAGGCGCCTTATCCTTGAGCCACTCCACCAAGTCGTTTTCGTCGAAACTGTCGCTCATCGTAATGGAGTCTGCCTACTCGCTTGCCCCGTCGCCTATTTGTGAGTTCGCAAGACCATATCATCAGCTGCCCATAGCGCGCTAGTAGATCACCCACCGCCAGCGGCCCAGCGCCGGGCCAAGCAACCACTTCACCGGACGACTAAGCGCGGTACTCCCAGGCCCCCGCACGGTCAGTCAAACCGCTATACTCGCAGCGGACGATTCGCAAGCAGTTTCTTCCGCTACCGCCCGCGACCCCTACCGCAAAGTCCGCAGAGCTTCTACCCTACCCACGCGATACGATCCACGGTGCCCCAATCCTCCGCGGCCCGCGGGCCTTCCCCACCAACTCGACGATCCTCTTCCCCCGCCGCATAAGTCGATGCGTCGGCTCGCTCACCAAGTTCCGCGCAAGGAGGCTTCGAGGTAGCCCCAGCCAAAGGTTGATAATCCGTTGCTACGCGCCGCCAACCGCCGTCCCGACTTTGAAAAAATCTGCACTCGATTGGATGACTGATCCAGCGCTTCTAGCCAAACGTCGTCCGAGCTAGGACTTTTACTCAATGTATCCAGTTAGTTACGACATTCTCCTGGAAGCACTCCGGACTTGCCGGGGAGCCGTGTGTCAGGAACGGTTGAACAGCGTTGGTTGCACGGGCTGGCTCAGGATCTCCTCGCGGCGCCTGTTGACCGTTTCCAGGAAGGTGTCGCGATGCATCTTCCTGCCTGATCGCCGGCACTCGACAAGGCTGACGCGGACGATTTCGCCACTGTTCCGCTCGTTCTTTCCGATCCACTTGCGATGGGTGCTGTAGATTTCGCTCTGGTGGCGAAGCAGCGTTTCGAATGCGGGGAGAGCTCCCGGCATCTGGCTCTCCAGCTTGCCGCACACGACCTCGGTGTAGAACTGGGCCAGGCCCTCGATGATCGCGATGTCGGTCGATGCAAACTCGTCCGTCGGCCACGTGTGCCCGTCGATATCGGATCCCATGTGCGTGTACGCGTGCGCCAGCTCGTGCGCCAGCACGACGAAGGTCAGGGCCTCGACCGGAACCGAGTAAAGCGCGGCATAGATCCCGATCGCCAGCCAGTAGATCCTGACCTCCGAATCCTTGTAGAAATATGCCCCGAGCACGTCTTCGTTGATCTCGCCCAGAGCCGTGCCCAGCTCATGTTTCTCGAGCAGTTTCAGCCATGATTCCGCGGTTTCCCTGACGCGCCTGATCTCCAGGCGCCCGGCGGTTCCGCCGTCACCGGCAGCGGTCACGTTGTTCCACTCGGACTCCATGAACAGGGTGCCGCCGACCACGTCTTTCAGCAGCGAGCGGTTCAACGCCACAAGCGCAAGGGCATCGGTGTGCTCGAGCTTTTCGGACAGCGGTGCGGGCAGGCCGTCCACGACACGCACGAAAACCTGGCGACCCCGTAGCTGAAACCCGATCTCCGACGTCAGCTGGTTCCTGATCCTCTGGTTCCACAGGCGCACGGTCTGGCCGACGGTGTCGGCGGACCGGGGAGCGACGCGGTTGACCGCATCGTGCCAGCGAAGGTTGGCGTGGACTGCTTCGGCCTGTTTGGCCGATTTCGCGTAGTGCCGTGCCGGCGCTCCCCACGCTTCGACATCCCTGTTCATGAACTCCCCCGTTTGAGTATCCGGCGCGTAACCCACGGTTTGCGGCGACAGCGGGCATGCTCGTCAACCTCGCGGGTTCGAGTATCCGGCGCGTATCCTACGGGTTCCGGAGGTTGCGGTGAAGCCGCGGTCACGACTCGCGATCGGCAAGACGCATCCGTCCCGCCGGCAGACGCTTCAGCTCCCGGCCCGATACCACGGAGACTGCCGCCGTTGCCCGTGGCGCGTCCGCGTCGCCGGCCCTGTTACATCCGTGCCATCACCTGTTCGGCAAAGGTCCGAAGATTGCGTCGTGCCGGGCCCATGGCCGGAAGCAGGGCGACCTCCGCGAGCCCCATCGCCTCGCGTTCGCGCAGGGTGGCGATGATCTGGTCCGCGGTGCCGACGAGGCCACCGGTTGCCCGGATCAGCTCGGCGGTCACGAACCGGCGTTCCTCCGGAACAATCCAGGCGCAGTGACCGAGATGGACCTGCTGGTACCGCTTGTGCGGCGGTGTGTGCATCCGTTCGGTAAACGCGAGGTACTCCTGCCACAGGTCCCGGCAGCTGCGGGCAACCGTGCTGGTATCGCCGTTCCTGCGGTGAAGCTCCCACCAGTAGTGCAGGCTGGCTGCCGCCATCGATCCGATCTCGTCGATGACACGATCGGAGGTGACGCTCTCGCCCGGCTCCAGCACGCAGGCATAGGTGAGTGCGGCGGTGTGGAAGTTCCCGGGCAGTGTCCGGCCCGCCGCTTCGGCACCCACCACGATCCGCCGCAGGCTGTCGCGCAGCAGTACCCGGCTCTGGTTGAAGGAACAGACTCGCCCGTCGCCATAGGCGCCCGCGACCTCGAGAGCGCGCGGGCCATCGGCCGCGATGTAGATCGGAACCGGTTCCTCGAGGTTCACGAACCCGTCGCGGGGATGCAGGAACCGGATCTCGCGGGCCTCGCCTCCGTCCGGGGCATAGTCGACCTCCCCGCCGTGGAGCAGGCTGCGGACCACCCGGGCATACTCGCGAAACCGGCCGGTACCCATCGGAGCCCGGCCCATCACCCGCATCGCGGTGTGACCGGTTCCCAGGGCGAGGAAGGTCCGTCCGGGCGCAAGCTGGTTGATGCTGGCGATCGAGTGGGCGGTGACCGGCGCAAGCCTGGTCGGCGCGATCGCGACACCGGTGCCCAGCCGGATCCGCGAGGTATGCGCCGCAGCCAGCGCGAGCACGGCGTAGCAGTCCGAGTACAGCATCTGCGAATCGGGCACCCACGCACTGTCGTAGCCAAGCGCCTCGAGTTCCGGGATGAGACGCCAGTCGGAGATGCGCGGGACGACCATGGCTCCGAACTTCATGGCACAGTCCCCTCCAGGCGCCGGGCGTCGCTTCGCAGTTCCTCCTTGCGGATCTTTCCGGATTCGGTCATCGGGAACCCGTCGACGAACACCACGTGACGCGGGATCTTGAAACTGGCGATCACCCCGCGGCAGATCCCGATCACGTCCCCGGCCTCGAGCCGACAGCCGGGCTCCGGCTGCACGTAGGCGACCGGAACCTCCCCGAGTTCCTGGTCGGGACATCCGACCACCGCAACCTGGTGCACCCGCTCATCCTCGAGCAGCAGTCCCTCGGTCTCCATCGGGTCCACGTTCTCGCCACCCACCTTCAACATGTCGCGGTGGCGTCCGAGGAAGCGGATGTAACCATCGTCGAGCCAGACCGCGGTGTCACCGGTCCTGAACCAGCCGCCCCCGACGAAACTCGCCGCGGTTTCCTCCGGCTTGCGGTAGTAGCCCAGCATCATGGAGCGGCCCCGCACCTGCAACTCGCCCGGCCTGCCGGGCTCGCAGGGAGTGCCCCGTTCCGGATCGACGATCCGCACCTCGTAACCGAGTGCCGGGTGTCCCGAACTCTCGCAGCGCCGAGTCTCGTCGTCATCGAGCGAACACAGCGCAACCCCGATCCAGGTCTCGGTCATGCCGAAGCCCGACAGGTTGACGATGGGGGCGAGCGCGCGTGCGCCGCGACGCACCACTGGGGTCGCACTCAGCATTCCTGCCGCGAAGATCCCGGTCCTCAGGCTGGAAAGGTCCCGCGGTCTCGCCTCCTGCGCCTCGGCGAGCCCCTTCATGTGTGCCTCGAACCCGTGGATGACCGTGACCCGGTGCCGTTCGATCAGGTCGAGACAGTGTCCGGGCTCGAAGCTTCGGGTCACGATGTGCCTGGCGCCGGTCACCGCCGACATCAGCATGGCTTCGGAAAACGCGAAGGCATGGAACAGCGGCAGGTAGTCGAGGATGATGTCTGACGAGGTCATCCTCATCCGGAACGCCCGCTCCTCGACGTTGCGCACGAGCCCGTGCGAGTGCACCACCCCCTTCGGGGTCCCGGTGGTCCCCGAGGTGTACATGATGAAGGCCGGCGCGTCCGGGTCGACCGCGGCCGCACGTGCTTCGATCGCTGTCCGGTCCGCATTCGCGGGATCGATGTCGTCCCAGGCGATGGTTCCCGGCAAGGCGGCGTCGGTCAGCACGACGTGGCGGAGCGCCGGAAACCCAGGATCGGCAACCGGCTCCGCGGCCCGGGGCAGGCGCACGACCTCGCGGATCAGCGCCATGTAGTCGATCGGCCCGGATCGTGATTCGGCAATCAGGAACGAACTGTCCGACTGTGCGAGCACATAGGCCATGTCCCTCGCCCGGAACCGGGTGTTGAGCGGTACGAGGACACCGCCGATCCGGAACACGGCGAAGGCGATGAGCACCCAGTCGGCGCTGTTGCCCAGCCACAGCGCGACGTGATCGCCCGGGCGGACGCCGATCGCCAGCAACCGGCGCGCGGCATCGTCGACGCCGGCCGCGGCTCCTGCCCAGTCGTATGTCCCCTCCCGGTCCTGCAGCGCGGGTGCCCCGGGGGTCCGGGCGGCCCGGTCATGGACCAGGTCGCCGTAGCGTGGCCGGCCCGCGGCACTCATGGGTCCGCCTGCCCGACGACACCGCGAGCCACGAGGCTGTCGATCCGACTGTCGTCCAGCCCGAGTTCCTTCAGGATCTCCCGGCTGTGCTGTCCGAGTACCGGCGGCGGCCGGCACGCCTGCGGCCCGTCGACCGAGGCGACGTAGGGCGCCCCGACCAGGGTGAGCGGGCCGTCGACCCCCGGGGGACTGTCCATCCGGGTGAGGATGTTGCGGTGTGCGAGTTGCGCCATCCCGCACAGGTCGGTGAGCGAGTTGATCCGCGCGACCGGCACGCCGCGGCGAGCAAGCCGCTTCTCCCAGTTCTCCGCACTGTCCCGGGCCAGCGCTTCGATCACCGCGGAACGCACCAGGGTCCGGTTCTCGCGCCGTGCCTGGGGCGTTGCGCAGCGCGGATCATCGAGCAGATCGTCGATGCCGAGTTCCTCGAACATGCCGCGGATGTGATGCGGCATCAGGGCGGCGGACGCCAGCATTCCGTCGCCGGTGGGGAAGCTGTCGGCGGTCGGCGCTCCCGTCGCCGACTGGTTTCCGAGTCGCAGGTCCGGCGTTCCGTCGATCATCGCCCGGCTGAATCCGGCCGCCTGCAGCGTCATCGCCGCATCGAGCATGGCAACGTCGACCAGTTGGCCTTCCCCGGTTCGCTCCCGGCGCATCAGTGCCGCGGTCATGGCAAAGGCGGCCGACATTCCAGTCATCATGTCTACCGCAAAGTACCCGGTGCGCAGCGGGCCGCTGTCGGGTGTGCCGTTGTTGGCCATCATGCCGGAGGCTGCCTGGATCGCGCCGTCATAGGCCGGGTCGGCGGAACGCGGTCCCTCGAGTCCGAACCCGGTGATCGCGGTACAGACGATGTCGGGTTTGATGGCGCGAACCGTCTCGTAGTCGAGACCGAGCCGCTCGACCACACCTGCCCGGAAGTTGTGAACGAGACCATCGGAGCCGCGCAGCAGTTCGGCCACGACCTCGCGGCCCTGCTGTGACTTCAGGTCAAGCGCCAGGCTGCGCTTGCCCATGTTCATGGCCAGGAACCCGGCGCTCAGGCCGATGTCGGCATGGCGGCCCGGTATCACGCGGCTCCGCATCTGGTCACCGTTTTCCGGGGGCTCGATCTTGATGATGTCAGCCCCGAGCAGGGCAAGCTGCTGGGCGCAGAAGGGTCCCGCGAGCACCTGGGTGAAGTCGAGAATCCGAAGACCTTCCAGCGCCCGCGCCATTGCCGTGCTCCCCTCCCCTGTGGTGCCGGGATCTTTCGGCAGCGCGGGTCGCGCGGTCAAGCGCCGACTGCCGGGTGCCACCCGTGAACCGCGGGCATGACTGTGATGGCACACAGGCTCTTGAACCCGCTCGCGTCCTTGGTCACCTTGGGGCCCCGCGAAGCTCGATCGAGGAAGCCTCCCATGCCCGGCCCGTTACACGGATATCGCGTCATCGACATGACCAGTGTCGTCTCCGGTCCGCTCGCGACCATGATGCTGGCGGACCAGGGAGCGGAGGTGATCAAGATCGAAAATCCGCAGGGTGGAGATTTCACGCGGGCTATGTCCAACCGTCGCGGCGGTTTCGCGGCCTCGTTCCTGAACAACAACCGCTCCAAGCGATCGGTCGCGATCAATACCAAGGATCCGCGCGGCATGGAGATCGTCCGCAGCCTCATCGCCGATGCCGATGTCCTGGTCCAGAACATGCGGCCGGGCGTCATGGAACGCATGGGTCTCGGCGAGGAGACGGTCCGCGCCATCCGCCCCGACATCATCTATGTCTCGATCAGCGGGTTCGGTGATCAGGGCCCCTACGCGGGCCGCCCGGTCTACGACCCGCTGGTGCAGGCGCTGTCCGGCCTCACGACCATCCAGGGCGGTTCCGACACCGCCCGTCCGAGGCTGGTGCGCACGATCGTGCCCGACAAGCTGACCGGCGTCGTCGGCGCGCAGGCGATCACCGCGGCACTGCTGGCGCGCGAACGGACCGGCGAGGGCCAGCACGTGCGCCTCTCGATGCTCGACAGCGTGATCAGTTTCCTGTGGCATTCCGACATGGGCAGCCAGACCTTCGTCGGCGACGAGTTCCCGCAGGAGCTGGCCCAGAGTTTCATCGACCTGATCTACGAGACCGTGGACGGCTACATCAGTGTGGCGGTCAACACCGACCGGCAGTGGTCGAACCTGGCCCAAGCCCTTGGTCACCCCGAGTGGCTCAGTGACCCGAGATTTGCCACGCCTGCCGACCGCCACCGCAACATCGACGCGCGCCTTTCGCTGACCCAGGAGGTGCTACGGACCGCAACAAGCGCCGAATGGCTGCAGATTCTGGACGCTGCCGATGTTCCGTGCGCCCCGATCCTGCGGCGGCGCGACGTCGCGAACCACCCGCAGGTGATCGCCAATGGCACCGTCGCCGAGTATCCGCATCCCCACGCCGGAACGCTTCGCCAGGCGCGTCCGGCGGCCAGGTTCTCAGGCACGCCTCATTCCATCTCGCGGGGCGCTCCGGCGCTCGGAGAGTTCACGGTCGAGCTTCTCTCCGCTCTCGGCTACGGGGAGGACCAGATCACCACCCTTGCAGGTGACGGGGTGATCGGACTCGAAGGAGCCTGCGACGGGACCAACGACACAGACACCCCGATACGTCCGGCAACAGACATCGGGTAGACCACCAGGATTGACAACATCCGGACGTGTATCCGGGGACCGCGGCCAACCTGGCACCCGGCGAAGTCCTGAGCCTGGTTGCCGGGAACTGCCGCAAGGTGTTTGGGGTCTGCCGCTTTCAGGACGCGACAGGCTTGCGGCTTCACGACATCGCAGGTGCATTGGGGCGACCGAGCGGGTACACAGGCGGCACCGGCGTTACACAACCCGGAACGCCGCCCTGTGAAACCAACCCGAACGGAAACCCGATGTCAGGGATCGACTTTCACTACTGGCCGACACCGAACGGCTGGAAGGTGGCAATCCTGCTGGAGGAACTCGGGATTGCCTACAGGCTGTGCCCGGTCAACATCGGCAGGGGTGATCAGTTCCGGCCCGAGTTCCTGTCCATCAGCCCCAACAACCGCATGCCGGCGATCGTCGATCACGACGTCGAGGGCGAGCCGGTCAGCGTGTTCGAATCGGGCGCGATCATGTTCTACCTCGCCGAGAAGACCGGCCGGTTCATTCCCGGTGATGCGCGTGGACGAGTGGAATCGCTGGAATGGCTGTTCTGGCAGACAGGCAACCAGGGGCCGATGGCGGGCCAGCTCAGTCACTTCGTCAACTATGCGCCCGGCGACCATCCGTACTCCCACCAGCGGTATGCCAACGAGTATGACCGCTGTCTCGGCGTACTTGAGCGGCGCCTGGAGGGTCGAACCTGGCTTCTGGGCGAGGAGTATTCCGTCGCCGACATGATCGCGTGGCCCTGGGTGCTGATTGCCCGTCCCCTCGGTGTCTCGCTCGATGCCTATCCCCGGGTCTCGGCGTGGCGCGCGGCGATCAAGGACCGGCCTGCTGTCCAGCGCGCGGTTGACCTGGGCAAGGAGTTTCGCCGGGCCGGACCGCCGAGCGAGGAGGAACGCAAGGTCCTGTTCAACCAGACGGGGGACCGCCTCGTGTCGACCTCCTGACCAGGCCGGGCAGCACCGCCAGCGGGCTGCCCGGAGAGGGCGCAACCCGAACGCGGATATCGACCGGTGGCGAGACGACGAGTACCACTGTGCGGGATCGAAGGTGATTGTGCCGGTGGCGGATAAACGAAACGAAATCAGCTGAACGGGCCCACGCGCGACTTTCGCTCCCGGCGCTGGCACGCCGCCGATGAAGCTGCCGTTCCCGATGCCTTGCCGGGACCCGCCTTGCCTCCAGCGCGACAGATGGAACCCGCTCAGACGGGCACATGGTCGAGACGCTCGATATCATGATCGATGACTGTCACCATCATTCACATATGGCCGTTATCCAGACTGTTGAAGAAGGCACCCGAACCGCCGCGCCCCGGCCCATCTCCGCGCCCTTCTTCAGCGCCAACCCGGTCTTCCGCCGGGCCGAACGCATTGCGGTGGCTGGTCGCCGAACAGATGACATGGTCGTCACGGCAATGCCCGCCCGGAAACTCCAGACCGCACCATCCGGCGCATCGCCTGCGGCGTCTTCGTCTCGGTACCCACACACGCCGACGCCGCGCCATGGTCGTTCGACCGCTACGACCTGGCCGGAAGCGCGCGGGAACCCTTCAACCCCTGAATCTGCTGGCGGGGGTCGACGCCCTGGCACCGATCCGGTCCGTGCGCGCGCCCGGCAAGCCCGCCGAAGTCGTGTGATTCTGGCTTGAACGCGAGCAGGAGCGGCCGGGCGTTTCGGATACTTCGCTCAAGATGGTGTGCACGCGCACGCCAGCTCAGCCCCGAAATACTCCTGGCGCCACATCGGGCGCGGGAAGGCCGGCGAGGAACCGGAACGTCATGTGTTGACCGCCGTGTCGGCGTTGCCCGGAGCGCCGTCGACGAAGACGGCAAACGGCGCGACGGTGCGGTCGTCGCCACTGGCGAGCGCCTCGAAGGCGCGGCGGTGTTCCCCGGTGATGCCGGTGGTCATGGACCGGTCCCCCCGGTTGTCCGGCCGCGGCGGTCTTCTCCCGGACTTACCCGCTTCGCCCCGCATTCCGCCGGTCTCGACCTCCGGCCAGGGCGCGGCGGAGCCGGGCAATGCGGACAGATCGGGCCGCTCAGGCAGGATGGTGAACGCACGGGGGCCGGGTGGGTCGGGTGGTGCCTTGACAATCGCCCAAGTGTGTACTATATACGACACATGACACTCTTTGGCCCCACCACCCGCGCGATCCGCGAACGGCTGTACGAGGAAGACCGGCGCTATTCGGTGCGCCAGGTCGCAGGGCGCGTGGGTATCGAGCCGGCATACCTGAGCAAGATCGAGCGCGGCGAGGTGTCGCCGCCCTCGGAGGTAACGACGGTGCGGCTTGCGAAGGAACTGGGTCAGGACCCGGACGTCATGCTGGCGCTCGCGGGAAAGGTGTCCGCCGACCTGCAGGCCATTATCCGCAAACGCCCGCGCCTGTTCGCGGACCTGATCCGCCAGCTGAAGGAGGCGCCCGACGAAGCGGTGCTGCGGGTGGTTCGCGAAGTGCGCGACGGCGATTGGTAAGGAGGAACGTCAATGATCATACTTGAAGACAACCATCTGGGATTCGATTTTCCGGAGATCCACGCCGAGGCGCGCTGCGCTATCGATTTCCAGCGCACACTGCGCATCCCTGACGACGGCCGCGACTATCCGCTGCCGCCGGGCCTGGGTTCGTTTCCGCTCCGGCATCTGGACGATTACGCCGCGCGCCTGCCGGAATCGTGGCGGGTGCGGGGCGGTGTGATCGCGCCGATGCACCAGGCCGAAGCGATGTGGATCAACTTCCAGTCGGACTATCCGTTCGCCGTGAAGGTGGCGACCGGGAAGATCTGCGCGATCACGGGAGACTCCTGGGTTGACCGGCTGAACCGGGATCCGCAGGACTACGTGGTGCTGCCCGAGCAACCCTGGCTGGACGGCTACTGTGTCGAGGAAGGGGTGGTCCGCCAGTTTGTCGCCATGCCGCTCGGCGAGGGGTACACGGTCGAAGAGCAGCTGACCGGCGCCGGGCTCCACGGCGGGATTCAGTTGGTGGCCTATCCCATGAAGGCCGGGCACTACGAGGCGCTGCGATCGGAACGGGACGGGTTGCGCGACCATGTAATTAAGATGGCGGAACCGGAACTCGCCCCGATGCCGGCCATGGGCCTTGCGCCGGGCGGCCGGATGAAGCAGGAGATCGACGATGATCCTTACGGACTCGATGCCTGGGGCCAACGGCACGGCAGCCGCTGTTTCATTACCCTGCTCAACTCCGTCCAATGGATGGCGGTGACCGGCGAGCGACCGCCGACGGAGCCGCCGACGGCGCAGAACTACGCCGCCCTCGGTTTGCCCTGGTTCGACTACTACGGTGGGGACGCGCGAGCTGTGGCCGGCAGCGAAAAGCTGCGGGGGCTGAAGAGCGTCGTCCAGCAGGCCAAGGGTACAGGGCAGGCACCGCCTCCGGACAACGAATCGATCGTGGTGCCGGACGTGATCCCTCTCGGAAAGCCACGCACACGCCCCGTGCGGGAAAGTATGGTGTGAGCCACAGAGCTGCCGCGGTGCGGTCCGGCGTCAGCGCGGCGAGCGTGAGCCGATGGCGTGCGCTGGAACGCGAACAGCGAGACGCGCGTGCGAAGGCGCCTGGCGGGGACCGCCGCTCAGGTCGAATCGAGGCACAGCACGGCGTGATCCTGGGTCTGTTTGAGGAGAGGCGGGACACGACCATCGAGGAGTTACGCGCGGCTCTCGGGTCCCGGGGGGCTTCATCTTCAGCGACGGGTCGATACAGCGCTTCCCTGTGCGCCACGGCATCACGCAAGAGACCGGCCGCGCGGCGGAGCAGGATCGCCCGGACGTGCTGAGCCGGCGGCGGGCCTGGCCTCGCCCCGGCCCGGACGTCCTCCACGCTCTCGCATTCGCTTGCGAACCGCGTCGTGCAGGCCGCCGTACTCTCGACAAGCCGGACGCCAGCGATGCCCGGCGGCCCCCAGGGCGGCCGGGCATCGCGGCAGCGACCTCCGCCACCAGGGCGGCAATCGTGCACTCGTCGTCGAGGTGACGTCGAATCCCCCGAAGGGATGCTCCCTTCCTGACCTTGCGAACCGTGCGTTCGGGGCATCAGGCCAAAGCGTCATGGATTCCCCGGACCAGGGTGGCGAGCCCGGTGAGCGAGAGCAGAGCGAGGGCGGCATCGCGGTAGTACCGGTGCCCGCCGGAGGTAAAGAAGCGAATGCCGAACCAGCTGGCAGCCAGGTAGGCCGGCACCAGCACCAGGCTGATCAGCACCACTTCCCTGGTGTAGAGACCGTGCCAGGCGAGCGGCGGAATGCCACAGAGGTTGAGCGCGGCAACCACCCCGATCACGTTGGCGCGCTGGCGCTCGGCATCACCGGCGCGCGCGAGCGCCACCACGACCGCCGGCGGTCCGCCGATACCGCCGCCACCCTGAATCACGCCCGCGACCGCACCCATGCCGACCAGCACACCCGACCCGGGTGAACGCGACAGGTGCCAGCCCCGGTACATCAGCGCCACCATCACCAGGACCGCAGTCGCGATCGCGATCTTCATCACCTCGCCGTCGACACTGACCAGGACCCAGGTCCCCAACGGTGCAGCGATGAAGCTCGAACACGCGAACGGCAGCACGAAGGACCGCTCGGCTTGCCGGACCGCGGCCGGGAGCAGCTGGACCATGACCGGAACCCCGCTCAGGCTCGCGACGGCCACCGCCGCGGCGGGACTGATCACGTG
This sequence comes from Alphaproteobacteria bacterium bin52, assembly GCA_002238645.1. Taxonomy (GTDB): domain Bacteria; phylum Pseudomonadota; class Alphaproteobacteria; order Thalassobaculales; family Thalassobaculaceae; genus Bin52. Next base: position 13,239 of record MPMT01000036.1, read on the forward strand.
GCTCAGCACCAGCACCATGATCATCGAAGCACCGAACCCGACAAACCCGCGCATGAACCCGGCCACCACCATGGCGGCCAGCATCACCGTGACGGTCAGCGGATCGGCAAAGCCCGAAAACGTCCCGAAGAGGCCCGGCATGCGCGGGGCTAGTGGCTCTGCTCCGCCAGGCCCCTCACCGGCTCGCCCCTGATGGTGATCCGGTGCATGACGCGGCGCTGGCCGTAGTAGTCGTTCAGCGCCGAGTGCAACACCGAGCGATTGTCCCAGATGCCCAGCGTCCCGGGCTCCCACCGGATCCGGCAGGTCAGTTCCGGCCGGGTTGCATGCCGCATCAGCCAGGCCAGAAGCGGCCGGCTCTCCTCCTCGCTCATGCCGTCAAACCGCCGGGTGCTGCGCTCGTCACTCACGTAGAGCGCCGGCCTGCCGGTTTCGGGATGGAGGCGCACCAGGGGGTGGACCGCTTCCTGGGTCGGCGTCTCGCGGTCAGCGATGCGCGCCGCCATCCTCGCGGAACGCGGCGCCTTCTTGTCATAGCTGTTGCAGGTGCGAAGCCGCGCCGCCATCCGCTGCATGCCCGGCGACAGCCTGTCGTAGGCTCCGGTCAGGCTGGCAAACATCGTGTCCCCGCCTGCGGCGGGTGTTTCGCGGGCGAACAGCATGGTGAAGTTTGCCGGCCGGGGCGTGAAGATCTGGTCGGTGTGCCAGTGGTCCGCGAAACCCGTGGGGTCGTCGGCTTCCCGGATGATCTCGATGATCTCCGGAAACTCGTCGAGACCACGCAGATACGGATGCAGGTGCACCTCGCCCCATTGCCGGGCAAAGTCGAGGTAGCCTTCGGGCGAAAGGTCCTGGTCGCGGAAACAGATGACGCCGTACCTGAGAAGGGCCGAGCGGACTTCCGCCATGCCCTCCCCGTCGAGCCCGGCCACGTCGATGCCGCGAATTTCCGCACCGAGTGCGCCGGCAATCGGCATGATTTCGAACGACATGGCTTGCACTCCCGACCTGATCCAGGGCCCCTCAGTCTAGGCAGGAATTGCCGGTACGGCCACGGTTGCCGAGCGGCCGGATCTCATGCCTTCCAGGACAGGCGACCCCGGTCGGGCTCAAGCGGAGCGTGCGCCGGGTGGGTATCGTGGCTCTCGTTGACCTCGATGCTGCAGAAGTCCGCCCGAGTGCGAGCGAAGACCTCCCGGCGGATCGGGTACCAGAAGCTCGGAGGATCGAAACACCCGCCCGAAATTCCCTGCAGCGAGGCCCAGGGTTCGGCGTCAATGGTCCAGTAGACCCCGGTGCCACAGCTCGAACAGCGTTCGATCAGCCAGGTGTTGCCACTTTCGGACCGGAAGGAAAACTCCTGCAGGTCCCCGGAAAGCCGGGTCACCCGGTCGAGCGGAACATACACCGATACTCCGAACGCGCTGCCGGTGCGAAGCTGGCAGTAGCGGCAGTGGCAAATGGCAGCCCGTTCCGGCTCGCCCTCGACGCGGAACCGCACCTCGCCGCACAGACACCCGCCCTCATGCGTCTGCATCACGTCTTCTCCCGGCGGCATGACCTGGTGGGCCCGGAGGGACTCGAACCCCCGACAACGCCGTTATGAGCGGCGCGTTCTAACCAGCTGAACTACAGGCCCACTTGTCCTACTTATGGGACACCGCAGCGGACGGCGTCAACCGCACTCCGGCGCCCGTCGCCGGGGAGGTGCCGGCAGTTTCAGGCATGGCGCCAACCGTATCGGCGTGGATCGGATCAACCGCGGCGCCCGGGTCGGCATCGGGGATTGCAGCGGGACTGTGGTGCACAAGAAGGATGCGAGCCGGGCGGGGGCCCCGCGGCTGTCGCCCGATTGATCGAGAACAGGTTCCGGCCGGTCCCGGACGCAGAGGTCTGGTAACCGGCGCGGGAGCGGAGTCAGGACGGCACGGCCGATTGGTGCACGAGATTCGGTGCGTGGAGGGGCCGGCGCGGTGCGCCGGGCACCACGGACAGTCGCAAGGGGACCGGCTGGCTCCCGTCCCCTTGCGGTGGCGGGAAGTCAGCCCGGTCAGTCCGCCGCTTTTTCGGGCCGCTTCAGGAGGCTGCGCAGAAACAGCGGTGCAACGAAGCCGGCAATAGCGGCCAGCCAGAGACCGACGGCGATGCCCGATGAGAACAGGTAGGTCCAGTCGCCGTCGGAGATCACCATGGCGCGGCGCAGGCTGTCCTCCATGTTGTTGCCAAGCAGAATGCCCAGGATGATCGGGACGGTGGGGACATCGAGCTTGCGGAGCACGTAGCCCAGGATGCCGAAGATAATCATCAGGATCAGGTCGAATCCGCTGCCCGAAAGCGAATAGATGCCGGAAAATGAAATCATGGTAATCCCGGGAAGCAGCAGCCAGGGCGGCACCGAAAGGATGCGGACAAACAGCCGGACCATGGGCACGTTCATGATCAGCAGGACAAAGTTGGAAATCAGCAGAGCGGCAATCAGCCCCCAGACGACCTCCGGTCGTTCGTCGAACAGCAGCGGTCCCGGCGTGATGTCGAGTGTCAGCAACAGGGCCAGCAGGACGGCGGTCGTGCCCGATCCGGGAACTCCCAGCGTAAGCATCGGGACCAGCGCTCCGCCGGCGGCCGCGTTGTTGCCGGCCTCCGGCGCCGCAACGCCCCTCGGATTGCCGGTGCCGAAGGTCTCCTTGTCATGGCGCGCCATTGCCTTCTCCCCCATGTAGGCGAGAAAGCTGCCCAGGGATGCGCCCGCTCCCGGCAATATACCGGCGACAAAACCGATGGCGGTTGCCCGGAGCATCGCGCCGAAGCTGGCGACAATGTCCCGGACCGGAATGGTGAGACGGCCGAGTGACGTGCCGATTGCCGAGCCGCGGCCGTGACCCTCGATGAAGATGAAGACCTCCGCCACCGCGAACAGACCCACGATCGCCACCAGGAAATCGACCCCGTCCATGAGATGGATCGCGCCGAATGTCAGACGGGGAATTCCGGTCTGGTTGTCGAGGCCGATCATTGCGATCGCAAGGCCGAGAGCCGCCGCGAAGACCGCCTTGGCCTGGTTGCGCGAGGTCAGGCCGCCAAGCGTGCAGAAGGCGAGCAGATACAGCGCAAAGTACTCGGCAGGCCCGAAGAGATAGGCGACCCGGGCCAGCAGGGGCGCCATCAGCATGAGACCGATGGTCGCAAGGAAAGCGCCGACAAAGGAGGCGACCCCGGACAGCACGAGAGCGTCGGCAGCCCTCCCCTGCCTTGCCATGGGATAGCCGTCCAGTGTTGTCATCAGCGCGGGCTCGTCGCCCGGAATGTTGAGCAAAATGGAGGAAATCCGTCCGCCGTACATGGCGCCGTAGTAGACCGCGGTCATCAGGACCAGGGCCTGGGTCGCGTCGAGTCCCAGCGAGAAGGCGAGCGGTATGAGGATTGCGACGCCGTTCGAAGGTCCCAGACCCGGAAGCGAGCCGATGACGGTTCCCAGGAAGCAGCCGCCCACCGCCAGCATCAGCGTGGTCGGGGTGAGCGCGACGGCAAAGCCCTGCGTCAGGTTGGCGAGGATATCCATTCCGGTGCCCTTATCCGGTCAGAACCCTGCCGAAGGGCGCCAGTCCGAGGCCGAGCCCGTATTTCAGAACAGCGAAGAGACCGAGCGAAAGGCCGACACCGGCGAGCGCTGCACGGGCGAGGTCCGGGCGGATCAGCCAGGCCAGAATTGCCGAAGCGAGTGCCGCGGGAAGCAGGAAGCCGACGGGTCTCAGGGTGACGGCAAACGCGACGAGCACGACCAGGGTTACCGCAATCCGGACCACGGCCGGTGGTCCGGGCCATTCCGGATCGGGATCGGGACGCAGCAGCATTGCGAGCCCGCAGAGCAGCCCGACCCCGCCAATCATGTACGGAAAGGTCCTGGACCCGACAGGGTCGGACAGGAATCCGACCCTGATCTGGGCTGCACTCACGATGTAACCGAGTGCCGCAAGAGTGACGACGAGACCGAAGACCCGGTCGCCACGCACTACTCGATGACTCCGATCTTACGCGAAAGCTGTTCGATTTCACCGACGACCTTGTTGACGTAGTCCTGGAAGTCCGGACCGACCTTGGTGAAGGGGGCAAGACCGTTGGCCTTCATCGCGGCAGCCCATTCAGAGGAGGCCGCGACCGTGGCCAGGGCGTCGGACCATTTCCGGTAGTCGTCCTCGGAAATGCCCCTGGGCACGTAGAGACCGCGCCAGTTGACGGCCACCACGTCAATGCCCTGCTCCCGTGCCGTCAGGATGTGTTCGAATCCAGGAACCCGCTCCTCGGTCATCACCGCAAGGACACGGACATCGTCCGCCTTCAGGAAACCGACGACCTCGGAGATATCTCCGGTCATTGCCTGGGTATGGCCGCCGATCGTCTGCGTCAGCGCATCGGCGCCGCCGTCGAGTCCGATGTACTTGACCTTGCGTATGTCGGTGAAACCGGCACGCCCGAGAGCCATCAGGACCTTGAGGTGATCGAAACCGCCGACGGCGGAGCCACCGGCAAAGGTCACCGAACCGGGATCCGCCTTGACCGAGTCGATCAGGTCGGTCAGCGACTGGTACGGTGAATCCTTGGCAACCACGATCACGCCCGGATCCGCGCCGATTGCCCCGAGAAACCGCACCTGGTCCGCCTTGAGACCGCCGTAGGCGTCCTGAGCAAGCCGGGTCGCGGTCGCCGAAGACGCGGCAACGATGAGGTCCGCATCCTCGTTGCGTTCGTTCACCACATGGTTGAACGCGAGTCCGCCGCCGCCGCCGGCCATGTTGGTGACCTGTACCGGTTTGTCGACAACGCCGATGTCATGCATGATCTTGCCGATGGTCCGGCAGGTGAAGTCCCAGCCACCTCCGGGATTGGCCGGAGCGATGCACTCGGCAGCCGAAACGGTTCCGGTCAGCCCGAGGCCAAGCAGGGCGCCGACGGCATACCCCGCGATCGAGTTCTTGCGCATTTTTTGTCGTGTCCTCCGTTGCAGAACAGTGATTGCCGGTGAAACGACTTGTGCTGGCTGCGTTCGGAACGACAGCGCAGGGAAGCCGTCTTCTCACGTCTTGTACTGCAAGACTCGATCGCATTCAACCGGTTACAATTACTATAAAAATTAAATAAATGCGCAGAATTACATGATATCGAACATGAAACTACAATATCGCACGGGCGTACTATAAAGGAACATGGTATCGCAGGTTCGCCAGTCTGGACTGTTCCCGCTCTTCGAACCGGGTTCGACACCCTGGACGACGGGCCCGTATCCGGCGAGGGCCACCATCAAGCCGCCGATACCCGACCCGGGCCCGGGCGAACGTCCAGTCCCGGTTTCTTGCAGGAGCCCCGGTGCCGGTGCCTGCGGAAACGGGCGGGGCGAGACCCCTGTCCAGCCCGGACGGTCGACGTGATCACGGATCAGATTGCCCGGGATGACCGGAACACCCGGGGAACGGCCGCTTGCACTCGCGAGGCGATGCGAATAGCGTGCGGCCGCTTTCTGAGAAAGGTCGGTCGTGCGCGCTTGCCCCGATATCTCAACGGACAACCTGCGGGAAGCCCGGTCCTGGCCCTTTGTCGAGGCGCGGCGCATCCTTGAACGGATCGAGCGCGACGGCGCAGGCGAACCGGACGGCGACATCGTGCTCGAAACCGGGTACGGCCCGTCCGGACTGCCGCACATCGGCACCTTCGGCGAAGTGTTTCGGACCACGCTCATCCTGCGCGTGCTTGAGCGCATGACCGATCGCCGGTGCAGGCTGATCGCGTTCTCCGACGACATGGATGGCCTGCGCAAGGTGCCGGACAACATTCCCAACCGGGACCTGGTGGCGGAACACCTGAACAAGCCGCTGACCCGGGTTCCAGACCCGTTCGGAACCCACGAGAGCTTCGGCGCACACAACAACGCGCGCCTGATGAGCTTCCTCGACAGCTTCGGATTCAGCTACGAGTTCCTCAGTTCGACCGAGTGCTACCACGCCGGACGGTTCGACGACGCGCTGCTGCGCGTGCTTGCGTGCTACGACGAGATCATGGCGGTGATGCTGCCGACGCTGGGCGAGGAGCGCCGTCAGACCTACAGCCCGTTCCTGCCGGTCTGTCCGCGCACCGGGCACGTGCTGCAGGTCCCGGTCATCGGACGCGATGTCGATGCCGGAACCGTGGCCTACACCGATCCGCAGACCGGAGCGCAGGTCGAGACCCCGGTCACCGGCGGGCGCTGCAAGCTGCAGTGGAAGGTGGACTGGGCAATGCGCTGGCATGCGCTCGGAGTCCACTACGAGATGTCGGGCAAGGACCTGATCGACAGTGTCCGGGATTCCGGCAGGATCTGCCGGATCCTCGGGTCTTCGCCACCGGAATCCCTGAGCTACGAACTGTTCCTCGACGAGGAAGGCCGGAAGATCTCTAAGTCGAAGGGCAACGGCATATCCGTGGAGGACTGGCTGAAATACGGACCGCCGGAAAGCCTGGCGCTGTTCATGTTCCAGCAGCCCCGCCGCGCGAAGCGCCTGTTCTTCGACGTGATCCCGAAGAACACGGACGACTACATCAGCCTTCGCGCCCGGCTCGCGGACCAGGCGCCCGGCCAGGCGGTGGACAACCCGGCCTGGCACATCCACGCCGGAGACCCGCCTGCCGACCCGGTGCCGCTCGGCTTCGGCCTTCTGCTCAACCTGGCAAGCGTGTGCCACGCGGAGGACAAGGACCTGCTGTGGGGGTACATCACCCGCTACGCGCCCGGCACCTCGCCCGAGACACACCGCTTTCTGGACCAGCTCGCCGGCCACGCCGTGGCCTACTACCAGGACTTCGTTCGCCCCACGAAGTCGTACCGCGCACCGGATGACCGCGAACGCGCGGCGTTCGCCGATCTCGCCGGGGAGATCGAGGTCCTGGCGGACGAATGCACCGGGCAGGAGATCCAGGAGGTGGTCTACGAAGTCGGCAAGCGCCACGGCTTCGACCCGCTCAGGAGCTGGTTCCAGGCACTCTACCAGGTGCTTCTCGGCCAGGATCAGGGGCCGCGGTTCGGGTCCTTTGTCGCCCTCTACGGGATCCGCGAGACAGTGGCGCTGATCAAGAAGTCACTCGAGCGCGACGCCGTGTGAGAACAGACGGTCAGGCAACGCCGAGCTTCTCGGCAACGAAGTCCAGCCGGTCCTGGCCCCAAAACAGTTCACCGCCAATCAGCCAGGACGGGGCGCCGAACACGCCTCGCTCGATCGCCTCGCGGGTATCGGCCGCGAACCGGTCGGCAATGTCGCCGCTTCCGGCCGCCTCCATGATCGCTGCCGCCGGCAGGCCGCAGGCCTCACACACCGAGGCGACGATATCCGGATCGTCGATGTTGCGGTCATCCTCCCACAGGGCGGCAAGCAGGGCAGAGGACAGACCGAGCGCGTCGTGCCCGGCTTCGCGTGCCGCGACGATCGCGAGCGCGGCCGTCGGGCGCGTCGCCGGAAAGTTCACCGGCTGCAGGTGCATCGGTGCGTCGCGCCGCCGTTTCCACCGGGCCAGCTCCTGCAACCGGTAGGCCTGGCGTTCCGGCGCGCGCTTGGGCAACGGAAAACCGCCGGTTGCCGGAAAGATGGTGCCGAAATCCACGGCGTAGACCGTGACCTCGGCGCCGGCCTGCGCCGCCATCCCGGAGAACAGCTTGCTGCCCAGGTAGGACCACGGGCTCGACGGGGTCATGTAGTATGAAACACTGGTCATGGACCGTTTCTCCAGATACGGGACTGCCGCCCTCACTCCAGCATGTCGGCGACATGTTCGGCAATGGCCAGGGAACTGGTCATTCCTGGCGACTCGATCGCAAACAGGTTGACCAGGCCCGGCACTCCGTGATCACCGGGTCCCTGGATGACGTAGTCGGCGGCCGGCTCGCCTGGCGCCTGGACCTTGGGGCGAATCCCGGCATAGCCGGGCTGCAGTGCGCCGTCGGGCAGTCCCGGCCAGTACTTGCGCACCGCGGCGTAGAACCCGTCCGAACGCCCCGGATCCACATCGTAGTCGATGCGCTCGATCCACTCGACATCCGGCCCGAACCGCGCCTGCCCGGCGAGATCGAGGGTGAGATGAACGCCCAGCCCCGCCTGCTCGGGCGCCGGGTAGATCAGGGAGGAAAACGGCGCCCGGCACCCCGACAGCGAGTAGTAGTTGCCCTTGCAGTAGTACGATGGCGGCACCTGTTCCTCCGGGAAACCCTCGAGACGCCGGGCCAGATCCTGGGCGTACAGGCCGGCGGAGTTGACCACCAGGCGCGCCTGCAGCGCAATCGCCCCGTCTCCGCCGACCTCGAGCGTGACGCCGTCGTCCGACAGCCGACCGCACTCCACCGGAGCGTGGAACGCCACCACGGCGCCACGGTCCTCGGCATCGCCCTGCAGTCCCAGCATGTAGGAATGGCTGTCGGCAACACCCGTGGACGGCGACCACAGGGCCGCGACACAGGCGAGTTCCGGCTCCCGGCCCCGCGCCTCGCCGGCCGACAGCATCTCGAGGTTGGTCACCCCGTTCCGCGCCGCCGTCGCACGCAGCCGTTCGAGTGCGGGAACCTGGTCATCAGACGTCGCCACGATCAGCTTTCCGAGTCGGCTGTGCGGAATGCCTCGCTCGTCCATGTACCGGTACATCATCCTGCGGCCGGCGACGCACATGCGCGCCTTGAGGCTTCCGGGCGGATAGTAGATGCCGGCGTGGATCACCTCGGAGTGGCGTGAGCTGGTCCCGGTACCGATGGCCTCGGCCTGCTCGAGCACGATGACATCGCGCCCGCGAAGCGCCAGCGCACGCGCACAGGCAAGACCCACCACACCGGCCCCGATCACCACGCAGTCGACATGTTCAGCCACATCCGGCTCCCGTTGTCGCAACCTGGGCCGGATTACCCCGAAGCCCGGCGACGGGGCAAGGACGCGGTCTTGACAGGTGCTGCCCGGACGGACTGTTCTCCGTGCACACGGGATGCGGGAGACCAGGACCGATGGCTGCAGATCCGGTACCGGCCGTTGCCGAGTCGGAGGCGACCGGCGAAATCGCGGAGATCTACGCCGACATCCGCTCCGCTCTCGGCATCGGGGTGGTCAATCTCATCTGGCGGCACCTTGCGACCATCGACGGCGCCCTGCCCTGGGCCTGGCAGGCGGTGCGCCCCCTGTACGCGGGCGGTGCCGCGGCCGCGGCCGGCAACGCGCTGCTGGGCGACCTCGAACTGCCGGACCTGCCGCCCTGGCCGGCCAGTGCCCTGCAGGCAGCCGGTGTGGACGAGGGCGACCTTCCGACGGTGCGGGCAATTCTCGACAGCTACAACCGGGGCAACGCGACCAACCTGGTGGCGCTCTCGACCCTGGTTGCGGGACCGGCAGAGACACCTCCAACGGGAGGGACGTCGCCACTGCAGCCGATCCTGCCACCGGGAACCATCTCCACTGCGATCCCGCCCCTGCCTGCGCTGGACGCCCTTGCCCCCGAAACCCGGGAACTGGTGATGGCACTGAGCGGTCTCGCCGCCGGGCCGCAGGACCGGATCGTGCCCAGCCTCTACCGGCACCTCGCCGACTGGCCGGGCTACCTCGCCCTTGCCTGGGCGGCACTGGCGCCGCTTGACCGCGCGGGCCGACTGAGGACGATGGGTGACAGGGCCCTCGGGCAGGCCGCCTGGCGTGCCCGCAGATTGGACGCGGCAGCGGCGGAGCGACCGCAGAACGACGCGGCGATCAGTGCCGCGATCGAGGAGTTCCGCAGGTCGGCCATCAGCCGCATGGTTCCGATCGCCATGATCCTGCGCTGCCTGACACGCTGAGGGCCCGGTCGGGCGGAGAGGATGTCATGACGGTACTGAGCGAGATCACCGAGGCCGAGGCGACAGGCGAGATCGCGGCGATCTACGGGGAGGTCAGACACGCCTACGCGGCGCCCTATGTCTCGTCGCTGCTGCGTCACCTGGCAACCCGGCCGGGGCTGCTCGAGTGGATCTGGCAGGTGATGCGTCCCGCCTTCACCTCCGGCGCCCTCCAGCACGCCGGCTGGTCCCGGGTCGATGTCTCGGGCCTGCCGTCCTTGCCGCCACTCTCGGCCGGCGAACTCGCCGGTCTCGGCGTGTCACGGTCCGATATCGCGCTCATCGACACCGTCTGCCGGACCTTCACCCGGGTCAGCCCCGTCAACCTGGTGCTCGCGGGGTGTATCGCCAGGCTGGTGACCGGCCAGGTAGAGCTGTGCGCGAGCGCGCCCGAACCGGCGGACCGTCCGCTGCCCGCAGCCCTGCCGCAACTGCCGGGCATGGTGCCGTGGGAACAGTGTGACGCCGGCATGCGTGCGACGCTCGCTGTCTTCCAGACCGACCTGGCCGGAGAGGCGTTCGTCCCTGGCCTCTACAGAATCCTGGCGCGGTGGCCCGGCTATCTCGCTCGCGTGGCCGACGACCTCGGGCCAATGCTGCGCGATCCCGCAGTGTGTGGCGAATGCGAACGCGTCGCCGACCGGATCGTTGACGCGACCCCGGAAATCCTCGCCGGGCTCAAGCCCCCGGCGTCGCCCCCGCCACTTGACGAGCACGGGGTCAAGCTGGTGCTCGACGCGCTCGCGACCTACCGGGGAACCAGCCCGCAGATGGCCGGGTTCGGAACCCTCCTGCTCGACGCCCTGCCACAGCACTGACCGCGAAGGACAGGAGGTCGCCATGAAGATCACCGGACTGCGGACCCGCCCGCTCGAGGTCCCGTTCCCGGAACCGATCGCCACCTCGATCCACCGGATCGACGGGGCGGCCGTCCTGGCGGTGTGGCTCGAGACCGATGCCGGCATCACCGGCGAGAGCTACCTGTGGACGATCGGCGCCCACAGGTTGCCGGTGCTCGATGCGATGGTCCACTCGCTGTTCGGCACCGTGCGGGGTCACGATGCCCGCGATACCGAGGCGCTCGGCACCAAGATCTGGCGCGAGATCAACTTTCTCGGCCACAAGGGCGTCACCATCTTCGCGATGTCCGCGCTTGACTGGGCATGCTGGGACATCAGGGGCAAGGCGGCGGAAATGTCGGTCTCCCGCCTGCTCGGCCGGGTGCGCGACCGGGTTCCCGCCTACGCCAGTGGCGGACTGTGGGCCTCGCGCGACATCCCGGCGCTCGAGCGCGAAGCGGGTGAACTGGTCGCCCGCGGATTCCGTGCGGTGAAGATGCGGGTCGGTCTGCCCGATATCGGCGAGGACCTGGAACGTGTCGCGGCGGTCCGCAATGCCATCGGGTCCGGTGTCTGCCTGATGGCCGATGCCAACCAGGGCCTGGACGTCCATCACGCGGTCCGGCTCGGCCGGGGACTCGACCGGTTGGACCTGTCCTGGTTCGAGGAGCCGTTACAGGCTTACGACCTCGCGGGTTCCGCCCGGGTCGCCGCGGAGATCGACACCCCGGTCGCGAGCGGGGAGACCGAGTACACGCGATACGGGTTCCTGGACATGATCGATCGCGGCTCGGCCGACATCCTCATGCCCGACCTGGAACGGGTCGGCGGGGTATCGGAGTGGCTGAAGGTCGCCCACATGGCCGCGGCCCGGGACATTCCCGTCAGCCCGCACCTGTTCACCGAACACTGCCTGCAGCTGTGCGGCGCGGTGGCCAACGTCAGCTGGGCCGAACACATGCCCTGGTTCGAGCCGCTGTTCCGCGAGCAGGTCGAGTTCGTCGACGGCGACCTGCTGGTCCCCGACCGGCCCGGGATGGGATTCTCCTTCGATCCGGACGCGATAGGCCGGTTCGCCCTCACCCCCGAACGGCGCGCCTGACCGGACAGTTGACCGGTCGCGCGGTCATGGTGCAGTTGCGAAGGAGTCGTCGTCGGAATATGCTCGAATTCCGGCTCCGGGAACCCTGAATAACGGTTTCGGAAAAAGGCGATGACGGCACCCTCCCTGCCCGGACGCAGCCGCATGCAGCCGGATCATCACGGAGAACAGCACGTGCTGCACCCCACCGCACACGAAGGTCCGACAGGTCCGCGGGCAACGGTGATCCTGGTCGGCAACGAAAAGGGCGGCACCGGCAAGTCCACGGTGGCGATGCATGTCGCGGTCGGACTGCTGCGCAGCGGTTTCGAGGTCGGCTCGATCGATCTTGATTCCAGGCAGGCCACCTTGTCCCGGCACATCGCCAACCGGCACGTGATGAAGGAACGCGACGGCGCCGACCTGCCGATGCCCCGGCACGTCACCTTCACGGCCAGCGACCACGTCTCGCGCGACGAGGCCGAACGGACCGACATCGAGGCGTTCGATGCCCTGCTGTCCGAGCTCGCGGATACGGTCGATTTCATCGTGATCGATACTCCGGGAGCGGACACCCCGGTGACCCGGCACGCACTGTCGCGTGCCGACAAGCTGATCACGCCAATCAACGACAGTTTCGTCGACCTCGACCTGCTGATGGAGGTCTCGGGGTCCACGCACGAGACCGGGCGGATCAGCCTGTTTGCCGAACAGGTCTGGGAGCAGCGCAAGCAGCGCGCCGCACGCGACGGCGGATCGATCGACTGGCTCGTGATGCGCAACCGGCTCTCCAGCCTGAACGCGCGAAACAAGGTCGCAATGTTCGAGGCGGTCCAGGGGCTGGCCCGGCGGATCGGATTCAGGGTCGTGCCCGGGTTTGCCGAACGGGTGATCTTTCGCGAACTGTTTCCGCGTGGCCTTACCATCCTCGACATGTTCGAGACAGAGGGGACCGGCCCGCCGACGACCAGCCAGATCGCGGCACGCCAGGAGGTCCGCACCCTCATCATGGCGCTCGGTCTCCGGCACCCGGGTGCTGCCCGGCAGAAGGTGGCATGACTCGGATGCGACGATGAGCGGCAAGGACGACACCCGCAAGTCGGGCCCCCTGCAGGAACAGGGCCGCCGCGCCGATGTAGACGCGTTCATCGACGCCGCGTCCCGTTCGCCACGCCGCGATGTTGACGCGTTTCTCGGCAGGGTCCAGTCGATGACACCCGCTGCCCCGACCGGCAGGCCCGGCCGGCTGATCTTTGCAATGGACGCGACAGCGAGCCGGGAACCAAGCTGGGACCGCGCCTGTCACCTGCAGGCAGAAATGTTCACCGAGACCTCCGGTCTCGGCGGGCTCGAGATCCAGCTCGCCTACTACCGCGGCTTCGGCGAATTCCGCACCACGGACTGGCTTGCCGATTCACAGAAACTGCTGCACGAGATGGTCCGGGTCCGGTGCCTGGGCGGCATGACCCAGATCGGCAAGCTGCTTGCACACGCGGCCGCGGAGACGCGGCGCGAGAAGGTGCAGGCGGTCGTCTTTGTCGGCGACGCCTTTGAGGAGGACATCGATGTCGTCTGCCACAACGCCGGCGAACTCGGCGTGCTCGGTGTACCGGTGTTCTGCTTCCACGAGGGCGGCGATCCTCTGGCCCGGCGCGGGTTCGAGCAGATCGCCCGGTTGACCAGGGGGGCCTACTGTCCCTTCGACGGTTCCAGTGCGCGCCAGCTGCGCGAGCTGCTCGGCGCGGTCGCGGTCTATGCTGCCGGGGGCCGCAAGGCACTGGAATCCTATTCCCGCCGGACCGGCGGTGAAGCGCTGCGCCTGACCCATCGCATTACCCGGTGAGTGAGCGCGTATGCTGTACGTGCTCGTGCTCGGTGTCTTCCTGTTCATCGGGCTTGGCCTGATCGGCTACTGGCTTCTCAACGCCGATCCCGCCCGCATCCGCCGCAGCCTGAAATGGGTCCTGCTCGCGCTGGCGGCAGGCGCGATCGCCGCCGTTGCCGTTCGCGGCAACGTCCATTTCCTGTGGTCGGCACTGCTGCTCGGCCTGCCGTTCCTCCTGCGTGCCCGGGCAGTGAGGAAGCATATGCGCAATGCCCAGCGGACTGCCGCCGGCCCCAGTCCCGGCCACAGCTCGACCGTGCGCACGGACTGGCTGGAAATGACGCTCGACCACGACACGGGCGATTTTGTCGGAACCGTGACCAGGGGCCAACACCAGGGTGCGACGCTCGAGTCGATGTCGCTCGCGCAGCTGCTCGACCTGCTGGGCGAGTGCCGCGAAGACCAGGAATCGGTGCGTCTGCTCCAGACATATCTCGACCGGGTCCACGGCGATACCTGGCGCGAGAACGCGCACGCCGGCCCCGGAGGCCCGGCAGCGGACGGCGACCGGATGACACGGGAGCAGGCACTGCACATTCTCGGACTCGAGGCGAGCGCCGGCGCCGAGGAGATCCGCGAGGCGCACCGGCGCCTGATGCTCGCCAACCATCCGGACCGGGGCGGATCCACCTATCTCGCCTCGCAGATCAACCGGGCGAAGGAGACACTGCTGGGAGCGTTGTGACCGGGCCTCCGGCTTGGCGCGACCGCGGCGTTATGGCATTACCCGCTCACGCGGCGCGATCCCCGCATCGTCACCACGTCCTTACCGGAGCAGCCGATGCCCGTCCCGGTTCGCAAGGCCATCCTGCCGGTCGGCGGGCTCGGTACCCGGTTCCTGCCGGCAACGAAGTCCCTGCCCAAGGAAATGCTCCCGGTGGTCGACAAGCCGCTGATCCAGTACGCGTTCGAGGAGGGCCGCGCCGCAGGCATCGAACAGTTCATGGTTGTGACCGGACGCGGCAAGCAGGCGATCGAGGATCATTTCGACCACGCGGTCGAGTTGCAGGACACCCTGGCCAGGCGCGGGCGGGCCACGGCGCTGCAGCTGGTCAGGGACAGCGTCCCCGTCCCCGGACAGGTCAGCTACACGCGCCAGCAGGATCCGCTCGGACTTGGTCACGCGGTCTGGTGCGCCCGTCACTTCATCGGCGACGAGCCGGTCGCCATCATCCTGCCGGACGATTTGATCATCGGCGAACCCGGTTGCCTGGCCCAGATGGTCGAGGCCTACCGGGAAACCGGCGGAACCGTGATCGCCGCAATGGAAGTCCCCGCCGAACAGGTCTCGAGCTACGGCATCATCACGCCCGGCTGGACACGCGACGGGCTGGTCGAGGTCCGCGGACTGGTGGAGAAACCGGCCGCCGGCACGGCGCCGTCCCGGCTTGCGGTGATCGGCCGCTACATCGTGCAGGCATCGCTGTTCGCGCACCTGGAAGGACAGGAACCCGGGGCGGGCGGCGAGATCCAGATCACCGACGCGCTGACGCGCGAGATCGGCGCCGGGCCGTTCAATGCCCTGCTGTTTGAGGGCAGGCGGTTCGATTGCGGCGACAGGACCGGCTGGCTCGAGGCCAACATCGCCTGTGCCCTGCAGCGCGCGGACATGCGGCCCGCGGTCTCGGCCCTGCTCGCATCCTACGGTTGAGCGGAGCGCGGCATGAACCTCTCCGTCGTGGGCGCAGGCTATGTCGGACTGGTCAGCGCCGCCTGTTTCTCCGAGTTCGGGGCCACCGTTACCTGCATCGACCGGGACCAGAACCGGATCGAGCTGCTGAACGGCGGCGGCATCCCGATCTTCGAGCCGGGGCTGGAACAGCTCGTCAGTGCCAACATGCGCGCCGGCCGGCTCACCTTCAGTACCGGCCTTGCCGAGGCGGTCGCGGCCGCCGACGCCGTCTTCATCGCGGTCGGGACCCCGACCCGGCGCGGCGACGGCTACGCAGACCTCAGCCACGTCCATGCCGCTGCCCGGGGAATCGCCCCGGCCCTGAGCGGCTATACCGTCATCGTCACCAAGTCCACGGTGCCGGTTGGAACCGGCCGGGAGGTCGGCAGGCTGATCCGGGAACTGCGGCCCGATGCCGACTTCGACATCTGCTCCAACCCGGAGTTCCTGCGCGAAGGGGCCGCGATCACCGACTTCATGCGTCCGGACCGGATCGTCATCGGCAGCGAAACCGAGCGGTCCCGCCAGGTGATGCGGGAGATCTACCGGCCGCTGTTCCTGATCGAAACCCCGATCCTGTTCACCTCGCTCGAGACCAGCGAACTCATCAAGTACGCGGCGAACGCCTTCCTCGCGACCAAGATCACCTACATCAACGAGATGGCGGACCTGTGCGAACGGGTGGGCGCCGATGTCCACGATGTCGCGCGCGGTATCGGCCTCGACGGACGTATCGGCGCCAAGTTCCTGCATCCCGGACCCGGCTACGGCGGCTCGTGCTTCCCCAAGGACACGCTGGCCCTGGTCCGGACCGCACGCGAGAGCGCATCGCCGCTCAGGATCGTCGAGACCGTGATCGACATCAACGACCGGCGCAAGGCCGGAATGGCCGGCCGAATCAGGGCAGCCTGCGGCGGCTGCCTCGAGGGCAAGACGATCGCGATCCTCGGCGTCACCTTCAAGCCGAATACCGACGACATGCGCGAGGCGCCGAGCCTCAGCATCATTCCCGCACTCCAGGCCGACGGTGCCCGGATCCGGGCCTATGATCCCC
Source organism: Alphaproteobacteria bacterium bin52 (assembly GCA_002238645.1). Lineage (GTDB taxonomy): Bacteria > Pseudomonadota > Alphaproteobacteria > Thalassobaculales > Thalassobaculaceae > Bin52. Next base: position 29,632 of record MPMT01000036.1, read on the forward strand.
AGGGCATGCGGGAGGCGGGCGCGCTCCTTCCCGGAGTGGAGTGGTGCGACGATGCCTACGAGACAATGGACGGTGCCGAGGCCGTCGCCCTGCTCACCGAGTGGAACGAGTTCCGCGGACTGGACCTCGAGCGCTGCAGGTCCCTGCTGGCCGAGCCGGTGATGGTCGACCTGCGCAACATCTACAACCCCGACGACATGCACGCGGCCGGGTTTCGCTACAGTTGTGTCGGCCGTCCGGGCCAGGAATGGTGACGCACCGGTTCGATCCGGCGATCCTGCGCGCAAACGACATCAGGGGCGTGGTGGGGCGTACGCTGCATACCGCGGACGCACGCGCCCTCGGCGAGGTCTTCGGCACCGTGATCCTGGAGCGCGGCGGCGGTGCGCTCGCCGTCGGCCGGGATGGCCGGACCAGTTCACCCGATCTCGAGGCAGCCCTGGTCACGGGCCTGGTCTCGACCGGTCTCACCGTGCACCGGACCGGGACCTGTCCGTCGCCGGCACTCTACTTTGCGGTACATCACCTCGGGCTTGACGGTGGCGTCATGGTCACCGGGTCGCACAATCCGCCCGAGTACAACGGGTTCAAGATGATGGTCGGCGTCGAGCCGTTCTCCGGCAGCGACCTGGCGGAACGGACACGCCCGGGGACCCGTGCACCGGGACAGGGCCGGGTGTGCGAGGCTGAAGTCATCGGTCCCTGGACCAGGCGCCTGCGGGACGGGCTCGACATAAGTCCCGCGCTGCACGTGGTCTGGGACTGTGGCAACGGGGCAGCGGGTCCGGCGCTCGCGGAGCTGTGCCGTACCCTTCCGGGGCAACACCGGATCCTGTTCGACGAGGTCGACGGACGGTTTCCCAACCATCATCCGGACCCGACGGTCGCGGCGAACCTGGCACAGCTCGCAACGGAAGTACGCCTGTGTCACGCCGACCTCGGCATTGCGTTCGATGGTGACGCCGACCGCATCGGAGTGGTGGACGAGACCGGAACAATCCTGCCCGGCGACCTGCTGCTGGCGCTGTTTGCCGAAGAGGTGCTGCGCGAGCATCCCAGGAGCACCGTCATTGCCGACGTGAAGGCCAGCCAGGTGCTGTTCGACCGGATCACCGAACTGGGCGGCAAGGCGGTGATGTGGCCGAGCGGCCATGCGCTGGTCAGGCGAAGGATGGCCGAGACCGGAGCCGTGCTCGCGGGCGAACTCAGCGGTCACATCTTCTTCGCCGACCGGTATTACGGGTTTGACGACGCCTTCTACGCCGCGCTCAGGCTTCTCGAGATCCTGGGGCGGCGTCACGCGCCGCTCTCGGAATTCCGTGACGGTCTTCCCCGCCTTGCCAACTCCCCGGAACTCCGGTTTCCCTGCCCGGACGAACGCAAGCTCGCGGTGGTCGACGACATTCGCGCCCGACTTGCGCCGCGGCGGGATATCGAGATCTGCACGATCGACGGCGTGCGGGTGCGCAGTGCTGACGGGTGGTGGCTGCTGCGGGCATCGAATACGCAGGACGCGCTGGTGGCACGGCTCGAGGCGGCGGACAGCGACGGTCTCGCACGGCTTCACGCGGAACTTTCGGAACTGCTGTCGCGCGCGGGCCTGACCCTGCCCGGACCCTGATCAGTCGGTTGGAATCGCGGCGACCGAGACAACCCCTGCGCGCACCGGCGCGCACGGCAGGCCGCGATTGCGCAGGACGGTGCAAATGGTCCGGGCCTCGCCTTCGCTGAAGCCGAGCACCCGGGCGCGGAACACCGGTCCGTCACTGCCCTGGATCCGGTCAACCCGGAAGTGATGCTGGTCCGCCCTCTTGCCGAAGACGAGCCGGGCAACTCCGATGACGGCGTGAGCCGCCGGCGCACTGGAGTAGGCGCCGACCTGGACCGACCAGCGGCCCTGCAGACCGGCCGGAGCGGCAGCATGCCTGGTGTCAGTTCCGGGCCGCAGCTGCGGCAACACGATCCCGTCGACCCGGGACGGCGCGGGGCGCGGAACCGGGGCGGTCAGGGCACGCGCGACCAGGACCGGCGGCGGCGGTGCGCCGCGCACTCTCACAACCGGGAGCGGCGGGACCCGTTGCGCCGACGACCGGGATGCCGCCTTGAAACCGGAGTCCAGGATCTTGGCCATGTGGCGGTTCCGCCGTCCGGCGGTCTTGCCACCGAACACGATGGCGACCAGGTGCTGGCCGTTGCGGCGGACCGAGGACATCAGGTTGAAACCGGACGCACGGATGTACCCTGTCTTGATGCCGTCCGTACCGGAGTACTTCTTCAGAAGGGCGTTATGGTTCTTGAAGGTCCGTCCCTTGTACTTCAGCGTCCTGGTCTTGAAGAAGTGGTAGTATTGCGGAAAATGTCTTTGAACCAGCACCGCCAGCAGGGCCATGTCGCGAGCGGTGCTCTTCTGGTGCCGGTTCGGCAGGCCGGAGGCATTGCGGAACGTGGTACGGGACATGCCGAGTTCCCGGGCCCGCATTGTCATTGCCCTGCCGAACTTCGACTCGCTCCCGGAATGGTTCTCCGCGATCAGCGTGGCAACGTCGTTGGCCGACCGGACGACCAGGGCGCGAATCGCGGTTCGCACCGGCAGATACGACCCGGCCTTGAGCCCGAGCCGGGTCGCCGGCTGGCCCGCTGCCCGCTTCGAAACCTTGAGCCTGGTATCGAGCGTCCACCCGCCGCTCTCCAGCTTGTCGAACACCATGTAGAGCGTCATGACCTTGGTCAGTGACGCCGGATATCGCAGGTCATCGGCGTGGCGCGCGCGGTACACCTCGCCGGTCCGCGCATCCATCACCAGCGACGCGTACCGCGCATGGCTGTCCGACGGCACGAGAAAGAGCAAAGCCGCCAGCACCGGCAGGGGCCGGAGCATGGTCCGCAGGATCCCGGACCTTTTGCGTCGCGCAGGTGTTGTCACGTTTCACACCTTCATTGCAGTGCGCCCGCTCCGGCCGGCGGAAGCACCACAGCTGCTACCCCTCAACCGGAATGTGAAGGATACGTCACAACTGTCTGTCGCAAAAGCCCTTGCAAGCAGCAGGTACATGAAGGAACCCCGATTCCGGCCCTCGGGGCAGGCAAGTGTCGCCGAAACCCGGCCTGGAATCGACCGTCATGACGGGATCAGGCACGCCTCCTGCGACGTACCACCCGGCCTGGCCAGCCGGTCACGATCGTCGCGGGTTCCCGGCCTCCCTGCCTCATGGCGCCGCTCACATCCATGAAATTCACCCGTTAGCATCCGGATGGCGGCAGGCAGGGTCTCCTCCGTGAACCCTCCGGACTCGCCAGGCTCGTGAACCTGAATCGGGTCGAAATGCTGCCGGCTCTTCCGGTTCGCGCGCAGGTTGCGGCATATCCGGGCCTGAATTCAGCTTTCGGGGCTTGAAGGATGTACCTCGGAGAGGCTCTGGAAGCGAAGCCGTCCGACCAGCCAGTCAAGAGTGCGTACGCAAGGCTCCAGCCCTTACCGATGCAGCTGCACAAAGCGCGCCTGTGACTTCCGGCATCGAGCCTGCACCACCTTTCGCACGAAAAGCAGCCAATCCATGTTCTCGACCGTGATTTCCCGGCCTATTTTTCGAGGCTCGCCCTCCCTCGCACACACGTGTGTTCACCAACGCTCTCAATCACCTAGATGCTAGCCACGCAACCTGAACAAGAGACAGTCAACCACCGACCCGCGAAGCGGCTTCCCCATCAGGTGCATGAACCGGCGGGTGCCAGTCGCGCTCTCAACCCCTATATATGCCCACGCCCGATCATTTACGCATGCAATACTCCACAGAGCCTCGCATTTGTCTTTGTCCTTATCCAATGTATGGTACCGTCCCTGTTTTGCGCCTACGGTTTGGAACCCGAGACAGTAGCCAATGACCCACCCAGACGCCGCCATCCAGAGCCTGACTCTCAGCCCCGCCAGCATGCTCATCTGAAGGATCTTGCCGACAGCACGTCACCACACACCAACTTTGCAGGACAATTCACATGACACTATTGGCCCCAATGATCTAGACCAAATGGCCCTTTGATGAGTTTGACGTAAGCATTAGCATGCACACATCCGACCTATCCATCGTCATTCCGTTTTACAATGAGTTTGACAATGTCGCGTTACTCTTTTCGCGCTTGACACCTGTCGTGAACTCACTCGCCCTTGATTGTGAAATTATTTGCGTTGATGACGGAAGTACAGACAATACACTATCGGCACTTATTTCTGCCCGCAAAAACGACCCCAGAATAAGGATCATTCGCCTCTCACGTAATTTTGGCAAGGAGGCCGCAATTACTGCTGGACTACAGGCCGCGAGCAAGCAACACGTTCTCCTCATGGATGGTGACCTTCAACACCCTCCTGAACTTCTTCCGGACATGCTGCGAATTCAAGCCAATGGTATTGACGTTGTGTTTGGTTTACGACGTTCACGAAAAACTGATGGCCGATTACGCAGCACACTTACGGCCATATTTTATCGCATTCTTTCCATCACATCGGAAATCTCAATACCAGCCAATGCTGGTGACTTTCGCCTGATGTCGCGGCGCGTGGTAGACGCTTTAAACTCATTGCCTGAGCAAGATCGGTTCATGAAGGGCCTGTACGCGTGGGTAGGCTATTCACAACAAGCGATAGTCTATGATGTTGAAACTAGACCATCCGGCGTCAGCAAATGGTCATTCTCCAACCTATTCATTTACGCTTGGAATGGCATTATTTCTTTTAGTGCAATGCCGCTGAGGATTTGGTCTGTTATTGGCGCTTGCGTTGCTATGCTTGCACTTTCCTATGCCATTTGGATTGGGATTACGACCGTACTATATGGGCGAGATGTTCCCGGTTATGCAACCCTTGCTGTCGCAATATTTTTTCTCGGAGGTTTACAGCTTCTCAGCATAGGGGTGCTTGGCGAATATGTAGCCCACATCTTCAGAGAAACCAAACGACGGCCGCAGTTTGTTGTGGAGAAAGAAATTGGATTTGAAGGTAAGAAGTGAATACCGATCTTGGCCATGACATCACGCGCATTATCCGGTTTGGACTTGTTGGACTGACTGCAACAATGACACACGGGGTAATTTTGTGGATACTCGTCGAAAGCGCTTATCTGCACGCCTCAGAAGCCACCGTTGTTGGGTTCCTGGTCGCCTTTTTTGTCTCTTACTATGGGCATTTCTATTTCACATTTCAATCCAACCAAGCACATCAGCGTGCATTGCCCAGATTTACGCTAACGGCCAGTGTCGGAGCCGGCTTGAATTGGATGATATTCTTCGTGGCCGTTGACATTCTTGCCTGGCATTACTGGTTTGCATTCTTGACTGCAATTTGCACGGTTCCCTTCCTAGTTTATGTCATGTCCAAACGTCTCGCGTTTGACCCAGGCAGTTAGGTTTGAGGCGGAGATTTGGGCACGGCTGTTGGGGGTCGGAGAAAGCAGTGGTCACAGGAACACAAGGCATGGAACCAAATCCTCACCTGTCCGCCTATCCCCTCGCCGGCATTGACCGTACAACCCGGATGAGGTTCCCGCCGGGTACCGTAGATACTCCTATTGACGGCCCTTTCATGCGTGATGGTCCGTTTACCGGCGATCGGTCCCTCGCGGGATTGAGACTCGCTGAGCGCAAAACCTCTGCGATCGGCGCTGTTCTCGATGAGTCACCTGGCCGCAGGCGAGGTATCAGGCTGCGGGCGCCCATCCATCATTCGAGCCCTCGCGCATTCAATGCCGGTACATGTGTGACACGGCTATGCCACGCATCACCCCTTCGCTTCACCAGTAACAGATCGCGCTCTGTTCTTCGAGCCCTTATTCAAGATCATCAAGAAGTTCTAGGGCTTTCTCGATCACTTAACAGATATCGATACGGCGTCCGCGTATTGCCGGTCGTTCATTTCCGGTACGACACCAGGACGATTACGACGGGAACAAGCCCGTCGTGCCCTATGACGTCCGTCATCGCCCCACCCGAAATATCCCTGCGGACAACGAACACCCACTCAGCATGGCATGCCCGCGGTTCTCAAAGCATTTTCTGCACGGAACCCCAGGCTTCAAACCCGATCTCAACGGCCCCGGCTTACTCCGCCGACCGTGAGGAGACAGACATGGGGAAACTCGCTTTGCGGCTCGGCATTTAGCGTGCAGCCGATGATTCCATCTTGTCGACGTCCTTGTCGCCTCCCTTTTCGAGACTCACCAGTCCAGAGACTTGAAAAAGTATCAATTATCAACCTGCTCTTTACCTGCGACTTCGGAGTGCCCTCATGACACAAAAAGGTAAAAAGTGGATAATCTCCGTCTTCTTCCTTGTCGTTACGTTGATATTTTCCTTACAGTACCACTACCGTGTTCCGTATCTGGATCACTGGGATACCATTACGTTGTACGCCAGCCTGAAAAACGGAACTTTCGTTCTAGGCGATTTGTTCTTGTTGCACGGTCCTCACTGGCATGCGTCTGGATACGCTGTTCTGCTCGCTCTTGCCGAGGTTACGGCCATGGAGCATTGGGCGGAAAGTCTGGCGAGCGTTGTTTTTGCCGCCTTGGGCTTTCTAGCACTGGCCCGCATGCTTGATCGTTGTATTGGTCAAACTGATTTGCGGCAATCCACACTGTGGATATACGGCATTTCTGCATTCTTGTACTTTTCACTGGATCAAGCAGCAAACTGGCTCTGGGGCTGGCAGGTAGCTGTTTTCATCAGCAACGCCGGTGCGCTGTGGGCCATCGAAAGGTTGACAAAGGGTGTGCCTACACTGCTGAATACAACATTGGCTGCGGTCGCGACCGCGATTTCCGTGTATGGATTTGGTACGGCTTGGACATTGATTCCGATCGGGTTTGCTCTTCTAATTCTGTTTGGTGCGTATCGGTCCAGAGAAGGAATTTATTCCCTTGCACTCTGGTCTGCTCTGTCAGCACTCTTATTGTTTCATTTTTTCTCAGCTTTTGCGAACGAGAAGTCGGTGTATATCGACCAGGTTCCTATTACCCTTGATTTTCTTGACGTAACAACTTACATTGGCCTTACGCACTTCGCCGTTAATTTCATTGCGTCTCCGCTAATTGGCAATACCATGCGGGACGTTCACATAACAGTTCCGGTAACACTGATTGGTTTGGGCATCTTGATTTGGTCAGTCCGGGCATTGAACAAAGATAGGAAAACGAGCGTTTTGCTCAACCTTTCTCCCTTTCTGTCTCTCGCGATCTTTGCTCTCGGATCGGGATTGTTGACAGCTTTGGGCCGTTGGGAAGAGTTTGGTGCCAATCAGGCGTTTGTCGATCGCCATGTCACTTTTGGGCAATTTTTCTGGATTGCAGTGTTTGTGTTGGGGGTACTCGCGCTTGTCAAACGTGGCGCGATACCGGAGAAACGTTCTTTGGTTGTGTTCGGATTATGGTTGTTGTTTGTGCTCAAGATCACCAATATACCCGGAGACGTGCGAGAACATGTCGAGCGTTCAATCCACATTAAGGAAGTTGCAAGAATCTTGTCGGAAGACTATCCAGACGTTAAACCTACCGAGTACAGTCGTCTGTACCATCTGCCGCAAAAGGCGTCAGTTGAACAAAACCTCAAGACAATGTGGACTCACAAGGTCGGCGTGTTTGCCCAAAACCGGGAAAAGCGGCAGTAGCTTCCCTCTTGCCCGGTGTCCGAAACCAAGAGCGCAGTCGGGAGTCCACCAGCGGCATCGGAGATGTCCTGGACCGGGTTCACGGTGTATCGCCGCGTAATCGTTTCGGCCTTGGCCTGTGGTGAGACGCCGGGTGCCAATCCCGGGGCATTTGCAACTCGGTGCTCTGCGGGTGTCGCGTTCGATTCCCGGTAGATCGGGTCTGCTCACACGCTGCCTGGATTGACCTCTCACAGGCCCGACTGCGGCATCCACGCGCGAAGCCGACGAGTTCTCACGCACATGGGTAACGAGTCGACGCAAGGTCTACGTGTCCGGGTACCAACCGGCCCGGGGTCGATGGTGAAGGGATGGGCCGGGTCAGCATTGCCCGGCGGACATTTGGGGAAGATGGCGCAGGAGGCTTGGACCGGAGGTGAGCCCATTTCGCAACACCGGTTCACGGGCTTCCCGGGAAGGGAGGCCAGGCTCGCCCTGACGCCCGGCAGCGTTCCGACCGGACCGGTCGAACGGGGTGATCAGGGACGGATGCCTCGTGACCGGCTCCCCACTTGTGCTAGCATCCGGACCAATGCGAGATTGAACCCGGATCGGACTGGCAGAGCCGGAGCTGTGCGGGAGAAGACGCCGGAGCAACCTGGATGTCCAATAATCATCAGAATGGGAACGGGCCGGACACCAGGGTGGTGGTCCGCACCCGGGTCAAGACCAAGAAACCCTCGATGTACAAGGTCATCATGCTCAACGACGACTACACGCCGATGGAGTTCGTCGTCGAAGTCCTGCAGAGGTTCTTTTCCAAGAGCCGCGACGAGGCCACGCAGATCATGCTCCATGTGCACAGGCGCGGGGTCGGGGTCTGTGGCGTGTATACCTTCGATGTGGCAAAGTCCAAGGCGAACGAAGTGGTCGCCTTCGCCCGTCACCACGAGCACCCTCTTCAATGCGAGGTGGAAAAGGCCTGAACGCCATGCTCTCGAAGAACCTCGAAGTCGGCCTGCACAAGGCCCTCGACCTGGCAAACGAACGCAAGCACGAGTACGCGACGCTCGAGCATCTTCTCTATGCGCTGACGGACGACCAGGACGCGGTGGCGGTCATGCGCGGCTGCGGGGTCGACATCGACCGGTTGCGCTCTGACCTCCTGCGATTCCTCGACAGCGAACTCGGCTTCCTCGTCCGCGACCCGCACGAGGAGGCGCGGCCGACCACCGGCTTCCAGCGGGTGATCCAGCGCGCCGTGGTCCATGTCCAGAGTTCCGGGCGCGCCGAGGTCACCGGTGCGAACGTGCTGGTGGCCCTGTTCTCCGAGCGCGAGAGCCATGCGGTCTACTTCCTGCTGGAACAGGAAATGTCGCGGCTCGACGCGACCCAGTACGTCTCGCACGGTATTGCCAAGGTCCCCGGACACTCGCAGACCCGCCGCGTCGAGGGGGCGGACGAGGACGCCAAGGCCGACGATGTGGTCAAGAGCGGAAACGAGGCCCTCGACGCCTACTGTGTCAACCTGAACGCCAAGGCGCGCGACGGCCGAATCGACCCGCTGATCGGACGCGAGCTCGAGATCGAGCGTACGATCCAGATCCTGTGCCGGCGCACCAAGAACAACCCGCTGTATGTCGGCGAACCGGGGGTGGGCAAGACCGCGATCGCCGAGGGCCTCGCCCGGCAGATCGTCGACGGGTCGGTTCCGAACGTGCTGTCCGAGTCCGAGATCTTCGCGCTCGACATGGGCTCTCTGCTGGCCGGCACCCGTTATCGCGGCGATTTCGAAGAACGGCTGAAGGCGGTGATTTCCGAACTGGAGCGCACACCGGGAGCGGTGCTGTTCATTGACGAGATCCATACCGTGATCGGCGCGGGCGCGACGTCGGGCGGCGCCATGGATGCCTCGAACCTCCTGAAGCCGGCCCTGCAGTCAGGCACGCTGAAGTGCATCGGGTCGACGACCTACAAGGAATACCGAAACCACTTCGAGAAGGATCGGGCGCTGGTCCGCCGGTTCCAGAAGATCGACGTCAATGAACCGTCGGTCGCGGATGCCGTGAAGATCCTCAAAGGGCTCAAGCCCTACTACGAGGACCACCACAAGGTGCGGTACACGGCGGCCGCGATCAAGACGGCGGTCGATCTCTCGGCGCGGTACATCGGTGACAGGAAACTGCCCGACAAGGCGATCGACGTGATCGACGAGGTGGGTGCGGCGCAGATGTTGCGGCCCGAATCACGCCGCCGGAAGGTGATCGGCGTGAAGGAGGTCGAGGCCATCGTGGCCAAGATTGCCCGCATGCCGCCAAAGAGCGTTTCGACCGACGACCGCACGGTGCTGCAGAACCTGGAACGCGACCTCAAGCGCGTGGTGTTCGGCCAGGACCAGGCAGTCGGGGCGCTGGCCAGCGCCATCAAGCTGTCGCGGGCCGGGCTGCGCGAGATCGAAAAGCCGATCGGCAACTACCTGTTCTCGGGCCCCACCGGGGTGGGAAAGACCGAGGTCGCCCGGCAACTGGCCGCGGTGCTCGGTGTGCCGCTCACCCGCTTCGACATGTCGGAGTACATGGAACGGCACAGCGTGTCGCGCCTGATCGGGGCGCCTCCGGGCTACGTCGGGTTCGACCAGGGCGGACTGCTGACCGACGCGGTCGACCAGAAACCCCACAGCGTGTTGCTGCTCGACGAGATCGAGAAGGCGCACCCGGACCTGTTCAACATCCTGCTGCAGATCATGGACCACGGCTCGCTGACCGATCACAACGGCAAGGCGGTCGACTTCCGCAACGTGATCCTGATCATGACCACCAACGCCGGGGCATCCGACCTGGCCAGGGAAGCGATCGGCTTCATGCGCTCCGAGCGCGAGGGCGACGACCTCGAGGCGATCAACCGGATGTTCACGCCGGAGTTCCGCAATCGCCTGGATGCCATCATCCGGTTCTCGGGCCTCGGCCCGGACATCATCCGCCGCGTGGTCGAGAAGTTCATCATGCAACTCGAGGTCCAGCTCGAGGATCGCGGTGTGACCATCGAGGTCTCGGAGGAGGCGCTCGCCTGGCTCGGCGAGAAGGGCTACGACCGGAACTACGGTGCGCGTCCGCTGGCCCGTGTGATCCAGGAACACGTCAAGAGGCCGCTGGCCGAGGAACTGCTGTTCGGGGTCCTCGCCAAGGGCGGCCTGGTCCGGATCGAACTTGCCGACGGGGCTCTCACCTTCGACTGTTCCCCGTCCGCTTCCGCGAAGAAGCCGGACCCGTCCTGAATGCACGAAACCCGCTCCGGTGACGGAGCGGGTTTCGCTGATGATGTGCTGCCGTGCATGTGCTTACGCGGCGGCCCGGTGCTCCTTGCCGTTCAGGGCCAGGGCCAGCCGGTCCGGATCGACCCGCCAGGCATCTCCAACCCTGTTTGCGACGTCGGTGTCGAAGGCGATGCAGCTCATCACCTCCTGCACCTCAACCCCGGCCATCTCGGCCGCTTCGCGCACGGTCAGGCAATAGGCGTCATGCATGTGCCTGCCTCCATTGACCACTTTGTGCGAGATTTGTCAGTTCTCAAGTGACTTCGGTCACTTCGATGCCGCGCACGGTACAGGTGCGGGCCGGGGCACTCAACCCGGATTTTGCAGTGCAACAAGAATTTTCGAGGCACGGAACCGAAATTCGGGGCCTGTTACCGAAGTGCAACACAAGGGGTCCAGCAATCACGACGTGGCGGCGCTCAGTTCTCCCGCCGGAACGGTGACGCCTCCTCGATGTGGCGTTTCTCCAGTTCCATGTGCCGGCGCTCGCGGGCCAGGAACCCGGCCACCGCGTCACGCAGCCCCTCGTGCACGACGTAGTGGTTGCTGTAGGTGAAGCTGGGCAGGTAGCCGCGCTGGATCTTGTGGGGCCCCTGGGCGCCCGCCTCGACCCGGGAGAGCCCTCGCTGGATCGCGAACTCGATCGCCTGATAGTAGCAGGCCTCGAAGTGCAGGAACCTGAAGTCGGCAATGCAGCCCCAGTTCCGGCCATACAGGGCGTCGGTCCCGATCAGGTTTAGCGCGCCGGCCACGGCCACTCCGTCGTATTCCGCGATCACCAGCAGGACCCGGTCGGCCATGCGTTCACCGAGCAGGGTGAAGAAGTCCCGGGTGAGATAGGCACCACCCCACTTGCGGTCCGTGGTGTCGATGTAGAACCGGTAGAATGCGTCCCAGTGCGCCGGCTCGATCGCCTCGCCGGTCAGCGCGCGAAGATCGACGCCCTGGGCCGCGACGCCCCTGCGTTCCTTGCGGATTGCCTTGCGCTTGCGCGAATTGAGCGCCGCCAGGAACTCGTCGAAACTCTCGTAACCCGGGTTCTGCCAATGGTACTGCAGGTGACACCGGCGCAGGAACCCGACGTCGCCGAGGTGCTGCCACTCGGCACGGGGCGGAAAGTTCAGGTGCACCGAGGAGACATCGAGCGCGTGGGTCGCGCTGACCAGGCCGCCGGCGAGCACGTTGGCAACCCCGGTCCGCTCGAGACCCGGCCGGACCAGGAGCTTGGGAGCGGTCACGGGGGTGAAGGGAATCGCCGAGAGCAGCTTGGGGTAGTAGGTGCCGCCCGCCCTCTCGAAGGCGTCCGCCCAGCCCCAGTCGAAGACATACTCGCCGTAGGAATGTCCCTTCAGGTACAGCGGAACGCAGCCGATGACCCGGCCGTCGGCGTCCTCGTGAACCAGGTGGCGCGGCAACCAGCCGGTGCGCGGGCATACCGAACCCGATTCTTCCAGCGCCGAGAGGAACCCGTGCGAAAGAAACGGGTTGCCCGTCCCGGCACAGGCGTCCCACTCGGCCGCATCGACCTCGTCGATGGACGCAATCATGCGGACTGAGAGCTCGGCCTCGTCACGGTCCACGGTCATGTCCGAGGCTCCGCGGCATCAGGAGCGCTCGAAGATCGCCTCGACCTCCACCGCGACGCCGCGCGGAAGCGAACTCGCGCCGACGGCGAACCGCGAGTGCCGGCCGATTTCGCCGAACACGTCCACCATCAGGTTCGACGCGCCGTTGACGACCTCGGGGTGCTCGGTGAAGTCCTCGACACAGTTGACGAAGCCGCCGAGCTTCACGACCCGGGCGATGCGGTCCAGGTCCCCGTCACATGCTGCCTGTGCCTGCGCGATCAGATTGAGACCGCAGATCCGCGCGATCTCCGCGCCCCCGGCGGTGTCCATGTCGCGTCCGACCTTCCCCACTCCCTGGATGGCGCCGTCCACCAACGGGATCTGCCCCGAAACCAGGACGAGCGAGCCCGAGATCACGAACGGGACGTAGTTGGCCGCTGGCGCGGGCGCGGGCGGCAGGACGATGCCGAGTTCGGCAAGACGGGCATTGATCTTTCCGGCCATGACAAGGCTCTCCGTTGCTGATGGCAGGCGGCGGAATGCGTCCACAGTCCACACGCAGCCCGGGTGCGTCAAGCAGCCCGCCGGTGCGTCGCTATGCTCAGAGCCCGACCACGCTGCACAGCGTGACCCAGATCTGCTGGATCATGACCGCATCACGGACCAGCGGGAGCGCGAGCAGGCCGGCGACGGCGAACACCGCCAGTCCGATCCACTCGGCCCGACCCATCGGGCCGGCTCCCCGCCGGCCCGTCGCCGCCTCACAGGTCGACGTAGACGTGGGTCTCAGCGACGGCTCCCGGGTGGGTGACGGCGCCCTTCTCCGCCGATCCCACGGTCTGGGCGTACTTCCAGATCGTGCCCGACTGGTACTCGTGCTCACGCGGCATCCACTCGGCGCGTCGCGCCGCGAGTTCCTCTTCGGTGAGATCGACATCGATGGTGCCGTTGACAGCATCGATGGTGATCGCATCGCCATCGCGCAACAGGCCGATCGGACCGCCCACCGCCGCCTCGGGACCGACATGTCCGACGCAGAACCCGCGGGTCGCGCCGGAAAACCGGCCATCGGTGATCAGCGCCACCGTGTCACCGACACCCTGCCCGTACAGCGCCGCGGTGGTGGCGAGCATCTCGCGCATGCCCGGCCCGCCCTTCGGCCCCTCGTACCGGATCACGAAGACGTCGCCGGCCTTGTAGCGGCGCTGCTCGACCGCCTCGAAGGCATCCTCCTCGCAGTCGAAGCACAGGGCCGAACCGGTGAACTTCAGCGTCTCCATCCCCGCGACCTTCACGATCGCGCCTTCCGGCGCCAGGTTTCCCCGCAGGCCGACGACGCCGCCGGTCGAGGTGATCGGGTTGCTGGTGGGGTACACCACGTCCTGGTTGGTCGGGAACTCGACGTCGCGCAGGTTATCCTCGATGGTCCCGCCGGTCACCGTGATGCAGTCGCCGTGCAGGTATCCGCCGTCGAGCAGCGCCTTCATCAGCACCGGCACACCGCCGATCTCGAACATGTCCTTGGCGACGTAGCGTCCGCCCGGCTTCAGATCGGCGATGTACGGGGTCCGCTTGAAGATCTCGGCCACGTCATGCAGGTCAAAGGAGATGCCGCACTCGTGCGCGAGCGCCGGCAGGTGCAGCCCGGCATTGGTCGAACCGCCCGACGCCGCAACGACCACCGCCGCATTTTCGAACGCCTTGCGGGTGAGGATGTCACGGGGACGCAGGTTGTCCCTGATCAGCCGCATGACCGCCGCGCCCGAGGCGACCGCGTACTCGTCCCGGGTTTCGTACGGCGCCGGCGCGCCGGCCGAACCGGGCAGAGCCAGGCCGATGGCCTCGGAGACGCAGGCCATGGTGTTGGCGGTGAACTGGCCGCCGCATGCGCCGGCGCCCGGACACGCCACGCACTCGAGCTCGTGCAGGTCCTCGTCGCTCATCGCGCCGGTGGAATGTGCACCCACCGCCTCGAACAGGCTCTGGATCGTCACGTCCTCGCCCCGGAATTTTCCGGGCAGGATCGATCCGCCGTACATGAAGACGGCCGGGGCATTGAGACGCGCCATCGCCATCATCATTGCCGGCAGCGACTTGTCACAGCCCGCAAGCGTCACCAACCCGTCGTAGCAGTGCCCGCGCATGGTGAGTTCCACCGAATCCGCGATCACCTCGCGGCTGACCAGCGACGACTTCATCCCCGCATGGCCCATCGCGATTCCGTCGGTCACGGTGATGGTCGTGAACTCGCGCGGCGTACCCTTCTCGCGCTTGACACCGATCTTGACCGCCTGCGCCTGGCGCGACAGTGCGATGTTGCACGGAGCCGCTTCGTTCCACGCCGTCGCAACGCCGACCAGGGGCTGGTTGATCTCCTCTTCGGTCAACCCCATCGCGTAGAGGTAGGAGCGGTGCGGCGCGCGTTCCGGCCCCACGGTGACGTGGCGGCTCGGAAGTCTGGACTTGTCAAAGGCGGACATGGCTCTCCCCGGTCAGATCCCGCATGGCAGTGCTGCGGTTTTGCCACGCACCCGCGTGCTTGGCAATCGGGGCCGGCCGCCGGCCGGGGCGTCAGCGACCCGACGATGCGCCCTCGTGCAGCATGGCGCGGACCTCGTCGTCGTTCATTTCCTGGCCGAGACAGGCCTCGATCACCGCCGGATCGTCCTTCACCGTAGCCGGTGTCCCCTCCCCGATCTTGCGCCCGTAGTCCAGCACGGTCACCGTGCTGCACGTCTCCATCACCACCTTCAGGATATGCTCAACGATGAGGATCGTGAGGCCGTAACGATCCTTCAGCCGCATGATGATATCGAGCAACCGGTCGACGTTGACCGGGGACAGTCCGGCCGCCGGTTCGTCCAGCATCAGCAGCCTGGGCTTCATTGCCATGGCCCGGCCGAGCGACAGCAGGCGTCTCTGCCCGCCCGAGAGCTCGCTTGCCGGCATGTCGGCGTAGTCGGCAAGCCCGATGAATGAGAGCAGGTCCATCATCTCCTCGCGGATCACCGCATCGCGCCGCTCGACGTGCCCGCTGTTCAGGATCGTCGTGAACAGGCCGTAGGGGACATGCATGTGATGCCCGACCATCACGTTCTCCAGGACACTCATCTCCTGGAACAGGCGCAGCAGCTGGAAGGTCCGCGCAATTCCCATGGCGCCGATCCGGTGCGACGGCAGCGAGGTGATGTCGCGTCCGCCGAAGATGACGGTGCTGCCGCGTTCGGCCCAGTAGATGCCGGTCACGAGGTTGAAGAAGGTCGATTTCCCGGAGCCGTTCGGGCCGATCAGTCCGTGGATGCTGCCGGTCTCCACCGAGATGTCGAGGTCGGCGATGGCACGCAGGCCGCCGAAGTTCTTCGACAGCTGCCTTGTCTCAAGCAGCGCCATGATCCTGCCCTTCGGCCGCTTCGCGGCGCTGGCGCAGCGCGATGAATCGGCGGGTACTGATGGAGCGGTCGATCACGCCGCCGATCCCCTGGGGCATGAACATGACGAGCAGCACCATGCTCAGTCCGAACATCAACGGCTGGCAGAAGTAGTACTCCAGGGTCTGGTCGTAGATCACGGTCACGACGATCGCCCCGATCACCCCGCCCCAGATATGGCCGATCCCGCCGAGCACGACCATCAGCAGCAGGGTGACCATCTCGATGATGATGAAATTGTTGTGGTGGATGTAGCCGGGGGGCATGTGTGCGAACAGTGCACCCGCCGCTCCGGCGTACAGGGCGCTGATGACGAAGGCGAGAAGCTTGTGCCGGGGCACGTCGATGCCGTGAACACCGGCGGCGATCACGTCCTCGCGGATCGCCATGAAGGCCCGTCCGGTGGCTGACCGGAGCAGCGAGAACGACAGGTACAGGCCGACCAGCGCCGCGGTCATCACCAGGTAGTAGTAGCTCTGGAAGGAGTCGAACACGAACCCCATGATTTCCGGCGACGGGATCAGCATCAGCCCGGTCGAGGATCCGAGAAACGGCGTGACCGCGATCATGATCCGCACACTCTCGCCGAGCCGCAGGGTTGCAAGGGCGAGGTACGCCCCCTCCAGCCGCACCGACGGCAGGCCGACCACGATCCCGGCAAGACCGGCGAGCAGGACGCCGAGCGGAAACGAGACCCAGAACGACAGGCCGAGATGGATCGAGAGCAGTGTCGAGGACACGGCGCCGATCGCGTACAGCCCGACATGCCCGACCGTGACCTGGCCGCAGAAGCCCTTGACGATGTTCAGACCGACCGTCAGCAGGATGAAGATGCAGATCTTGTTGATCAGGTAGACATAGTAGTCGCTGAGCCCGATGGTGACCAGCTGCGGCACCGGCAGCAGCAGCACGAAGACGACCAACCACGGCACCAGCCGGTGGATCCGGTTCAGTTTTCCGACCCCGTCCGAGAACATCGATGCAACGGAGAGCGCCGTCGCCTGCAGTCCGTCTCGCACCTGACTGATCTCTCCTGCCAGCGGGATCCGAAGGCAGGACCGCCGGACATGGCGTCCGGCGGTCCGTGCCCGGTGGATGACGTCAGAGGCCGAAGTCCGCCGGCATGGTCACCCGTGCCAGAACCTCGGTCTCGTAGTTCTCGCCTCCCCTGGAGTAGGCGATCAGGACCGCGGTCCGGTTGCCGTCCCGGCACTGCGGGGTCGGGTCGGCGCAGAAGCTGATCTCGCCCGAACCGAGGCCGCGGTAGCCCTTCACCGAAACGATCGCGTCGTGGATGGCTGTGCGGTCGGCTGCGAGGTCACCGTCCTCGAGCGACAGACCGGCCCGGCCCAGCGCGATCTCCACGATGCGGACCAGGTCATAGGCCTGGTTGAAATCTTTCATCTTCCCACTTATGACTCGGGCAGGTGTTGTCAGTCATGATTGTCGTGGCGCTATCGCTTCTCTGCGTTGAGCCCGCGATGATAGATCCAGACGGGTTGGAAGCGGCTCCATGCCTCCCAGAGCTTGCGGGTTCCGGGGAGTGGTTGGCGCTTGGTGGAATCGAATCCGGCGGCATTGGCGAGATCGATGACGAAGGTTCGGATATCGAGTTGGTCGCGGTCCGGTGGGCCGCGGCTGAACCGTCGAATGCCGAGATGGCGCAGGAAGATGTACAGGCACGTGATCATCTCGGGATCGATGACGATGTGGGCCGGCGTATCGGGTTCGGTGCGGCCATGAAGTTCAGATCGTGGACGTGGCAGGCGGTGATCGCGTCGAATGCGAGACACTTGCGCAGGTCGTCGGCGTCATCGAGTTGACGGTCCATCAGCCGCGTGCCGGTCTTGAGCACGGAAAACCATGTCTCGATGGCCCATCTGCGTTCGTACCAGCTGATGATCCGTTGCGCCTGTTCGGGCGTCGGTTCCCCCTCGGTGGTCAGCAGCAGCCAGTGCAGGGGGGCGGTGTCGTCGTGTGGTGTGATCTCGGTGGCGCTGACGGCGAGCATGTCGATCGGTGCCTGGCTTGCGGCCGTCCTCGGGGGCGCGAGCCGGACCCTGCAGGCCCGGAGTTCCAGTTCGGTCTGGCGTTTCTTGCGGCTGCGCGGCCCGCCGCAGGCATCAATGACCAGATGCTTTGTGGCGCATGCCGGCTGCCCGGCGACATGCGCCCACAGGTCCGCGCGTGAGCCCTCGCCGGTGATCACCGTGCGTTTGCGGATCCGGTTGGCCCGGACCAGAAGGCCGGTTCCGTCACGCGATGCCTGCTGGAACATCTCCCACATGTCGGCCTCGCGGTCGCAGACCGTGATCACCCGTGCGCCGGGGCAGGCCGCCTGCAGATCCCGGGCCCGGTCAAGACCCTCGAGCCAGCGCCGGCTTTCCTTCTCGTCGCCATCGCCGCGGAAGTCGGCATCGAGCGTGTAGACGCCCAGGGTCCGGCCCTGCGGGGTCACCGCCAGGCCGACATGCGCCAGCAAGCCCTGCGCGCCGGTGCCGCGCCCGCCGATCCCGACCCGGCCATCAGTGGCCCGAAGACCGTCATAGTTCAGTGTCGTGGTGTCCTGGATCGCAAGCACCACCTGTTCCCGGGCACAGCGCTCGGCACTCGCCGCCTGGTGGCTTTCCAGAATGTGTTCCATCTTCACCCGATTGTTGGACAGCACGCGGTAGGCCGCCTTGCGCTCGGCCTTGTCCGGAAACACCGTCGGCAACGAGGCGCCCAGATGCGCCAGCCATGCCCGCCCCATCCGCTTGATGCGCTCCCGGATCCGGCCGTCGGGATGGCGCAGGCGTCCATATTCGTGATCGGCCCAGTCCGCCCTGGCGGCAAGATACACCGTCGCGGGCGCTTTGATCGAGCGCTCCGGCGCCGCACACAGCCGCCGCTTCCAGTCGGGCGCCAGCGGCTTCATCCAGACCGAACGCCGAGGTCCGGGCCGCGCCTGTCCAGGCGGTGCGCCGCTGGTGGGCTGTTCGCACCGGTCCCAGCCGGCGGCGGCATAGCAGCTGCCGGCATGATCCGGGTCGACATAGGTATAGACCAGCAGCGGGCGGCATCCGCCGGCCGCTTCCCAGTCATCGGCAAGGCGCGCGGTTGCCAGTCCAAGAACGTGGGAGGCCAGGTTCGGCACCCGAACCCAGGAACACAGAAGGAACCTCTGGTTGCAGACGATCTCGTTCAGATGCGCCACCCGGGCGTCGTCGCACCAGCCGATCCAGCGATCACGCGCCTTCTGGTGCCAGGAGGCCGATGCGAACCCGATGCCACCGAGAAGCCCGTGGCGTGACGACCAGATCCAGTAGCGCAGCTGCCGACCCGGAGACCGGGCCCAGCCCAGAGGGTGCCAGGCATCGATCATCGCTTCCCAGCAACGCCGCGAGGCCGTGTCCTCGACCGGAACCAGACGAACCGTCCCAAGCTCCTCAAGAGCGCACCGGATCTCCTGGTCCGGGACCGG